>JAEXPQ010000092.1 GCA_023446735.1 Verrucomicrobiota bacterium | reverse complement strand
CCCTCATCGTGTCCTCCGCCCTCGCCGCCCTCGCCGCCAATCCCCTGTTCACGGATCCGACTCTTGACGACACCAAGGTCCGCGCCGCCATGCCCCGCCTACTCGCCGATTGCCAGGCCGCCGGAGTCAGCGATCTCCACCTCAGCGCGCAGGCCCGCCCCTTTGTTCGCCGGCACGGGCAAATCCATTATCTCTCCGAACAACCGCTTCCGCCCGAGATCGCCGAGGCCGCCAACCTCGCGCTGCTCGACGAGGAGCAGTTCAAGGAACTCGAGGCGACCTCCGACCTCGAGTTCGCCCTCGCGTTCGGTCACCAGCAACGCTTCCGCGCCTGCCTCGCGCTGCACAAGTGGGGCGTCGCCGGATCCTACCGCATCGTCCCGCCCCAGGCTCGCGAACTCGAGGACCTCGGCTACCCCGACCTCGAGGTCTTGCGCCGGCTGCTCTCGTTCCACAACGGCCTCATCCTGGTCACCGGCCCCGTCAACTCCGGCAAGACCGCCACGCTCGCCGCGATGCTCGGCGAGGTGAACCGCACCCGCAACGACCACATCATCACCGTCGAGGACCCCATCGAGTACGTGGTCGCCTCCGACCAGTGCAACGTCACCCAGCGGCAAGTCGGCGACCACACCAAAACCTTTGCCACCGCGCTGCGCGCCGCGCTCCGCCAGGACCCCGACGTCATGGCCATCGGCGAACTCCGCGACCTCGAGACGATCAACATCGCCATTACCGCCGCCGAGACCGGACACCTTGTGCTCGGCACCATGCACACGGCCGACGCCGCTTCGACCTTGAGCCGGCTGCTCGACGTCTTCCCGCCCTCCCAACAGGCGCAGATCCGCGCCATGGTCTCGGAGTCGCTCCGCGGTATTCTCTGCCAGCGCCTCCTCCCCGCCGTCGACGGCGGCAGCGTGCTCGCCACCGAGATCCTCGTCGCCAATCTCGCGGTCGGAAATCTCATCCGCGAGAACAAGCTCCAGAACCTCGGCAGCGTCATGGAGATGGGCGCCCGCGACGGCATGCTCTCGATGGACTCCTCCGTGCTCGCGCTCTACCGGGCCGGCCGGATCTCGCTCGAAGTCGCCCTCGCCAACATCGCCAATCGCGCGCTGCGCGCCCTCCTCGAGAACGCCGCCGCCGAACCCGCGCCAGCCGAACCCGCCTTGGTCGGCGCGGTGGAAAAGAAACGCTTCGGCCTGTTCTGACCCGACCGGCGCCAGTCTCCGGTCTCCGCCCAATCGCAACTCGGCAACCTCAAATCGAAAAGTCTCCGTGGCCCTGATCGACCAACTCCTCGCCGAACTCCTCCGCCGCGGCGGCTCCGATCTGCATCTCACCGTCGGCCTTCCCCCGCGGGGTCGCCTCTCCGGCGACCTTCAACCCCTCACCGAAGAGCCGCTCTCGCGCCTGACGATCGAGCCCTTGATGCGCGAGATCTGCCCGGCCAAACGCTGGAAACACTTCGAGGAACACAGCGACCTCGACTTCGCCTACGAGGTTCCTGGCCTCGCCCGTTTCCGCTGCAACTACCTGCACAACCACTGGGGCATGGCGGCCGTCCTCCGCCAGATCCCGTCGCGTATCCTTACTTTCGAGCAGCTCGACCTGCCCGCCGCGCTCAAGACCCTTTGCGAGCTTCGCTCCGGCCTCGTCCTCGTCACCGGCCCCACCGGGTCCGGCAAGAGCACCACGCTCGCGGCGATGATCGACCACATCAACGCCACGCAAACTCGGCACATCGTCACCCTGGAGGATCCGGTCGAGTTCGTGCACCCCAATCGCCGGTCCGTCGTCGTCCATCGCGAGATCGGCGAGCACACCCAGTCGTTCGCGAGCGGCCTGCGCAGCGCCATGCGCTCCGATCCGGACATCATCCTGCTCGGCGAGATGCGGGAACTGGAAACCATCAAGCTCGCCCTCAACGCCGCCTCCATGGGCATCCTCGTTTTCGGAACCCTTCACACCAACTCCGCACCCAAGACCGTCGACCGCATCATCAACGCCTTTCCCGCCGACGAACAGAATCAGGTACGCGTCCTCCTCGCCGGCTGCCTCGCCGGCATCGTTTCCCAGCTTCTCTGCAAGAAGGAAGGCGGCGGTCGCGTGGCCGCCCACGAGATTCTCCTGAAGCACGAGGCCCTGCCCAATGTCATCCGCACCGGTCGGATCGCGGATATCCGCTCCATCATCGAGTCCGCCTCCGCCGACGGCATGTGCAGCATGGACGGCACCCTCGCACGCCTGCTAGCCGCGGGCACCATCAACGCCCATGAGGCCTACATGAAGGCCCTCGACAAGAAGCTCTTCGAAGCGCGTCTCGCCGAGGCCGCTTGAGCGCCCGCCCGCCGCGCGCAGGGAACCCGCCCCCACCTTGGCCTGTCCCGATGGTGCAAATTACCATTGTTCTCCACCGCTCCACAACCTAGTTCCCTGACGTTCGTCTCTCCCCGCCCGCCCCGAGACGACGCCATCGGCGCTTCCCTCCATGCACCCGCAGCCATTCCAGCCCGCCCGCCCTGCCCAATCGGCGCGCCTCGCTGCATTGCCATGACGCCGGAGCGTCCCACTCCCGATCCGCGACCGCTCCTCAGCGGCGTCCCCCCCGACCACCACGGCCGCGGGGAGCGGATCCTGCATGTGGACGACGAGCCCACGGTCACCACGGCGCTCCGCCGTCTGCTGGAGAAGCTCGGGTACTCGATCGTCTCCTTCAACTCGCCCCACGCCGCCGCCGACCATTTCCGCGGCACGCCCGCCGCGTTCGACCTCGTGCTCACCGACATGATGATGCCCGGCATGAACGGCCACGAACTCGCCGAGATCGTGCGCGCGCATCGACCGGAGCTACCCATCGTCCTGCTCAGCGCTTATGCCGACGGCCACGACCGCCAGGGAGCGGCCAAAGGTCCGTTCCGGGAGATCGTGCTCAAACCCGCCGGCATCACCGTGATCGCCGCCGCCTTGCGCCGAGCGCTCGAGCGCCCGGTCGGCGGCTGACCGGCGCGGGGACTTGGTTGCGGAGGGCTCGTACCCGCCGATCGCTCCCGCCTCTTCGGCTCCGGCGGCACCACGCCCTCTCGGCGGCCGGTCTCGCCTACTTCGGGCCGGTGCCTTTGACGCCTCGGCGGCTCGGGCGTACCTTTCCCGCGCCGGCCACCCACCGGCGCATCGCCACCCTGCGACGGAAAGCCCGTCGGTCGGCGTCCACACCCCTCCAACCTTCACCGGAGCCCACCATGAAACTGCCGATCATCATCAACGAGGCCGGCAAAATCTACATCGAGGCCGTTCCCCAACTCGCGTGGGGAAAAGGCAAGGAATGCACCTTCGTCGGCGCGCTCGAAGCCGCGCTCGCCGTCACCGCCACCCCGCACACCTACGAGAACCTGATGGGCTGGAGCGCCCTCGCCTTCCGCACGCGCTGGTATCATGGAGACACCGGCCGGCACTGGGGTCCCTCCGGCCCCGTGGGCGAATGCCCCGAGGAGCTCGAACTGCTGCGCCGGGCCACCGGCTACGAGTTGCCCGCGATCGAAAGCCTCTCCGGCGAGGACCGCCAGCCCGCCGATTTCGCCTCCACCATCGCGCAGGAGATCCGGCAGGGCCGGCCGCTGCTGGCATATGAACCGCAGCTCAACGTTGCGACCGTGTTCGGCTTCGAGGACGAAGGCCGGGTGCTGTTGCTGCGCGACTACATGAACGACGCGCCCCTCGCGCGCCTGCCGATCGAGAAGCTCGGGCCGTTCCTCTGCTTCCTCGGCACCCGCACCGAGGCGCTGCCCCTGCGCGAGGCGATGCTCGCCGGTCTCGAACGCGGCGTCGCCAACTGGCACCGCAGCCACGCGCCCGCCGCGTCCGGGCGTTACTGGTACGGGCGGGCCGCCCTGCTCAAATGGCGCGAGGACCTCCTCCACCAGGCGACGCCCGAGACCGAGCCGCGCCGCCTCCTGTTCTTCGTGAATTGGTGGAGCTTCGACGCGCTGGCCGACGCCCGCTCCGCCGCCGGCCGCTTCCTGCGTCGCAACTCCGAATACTTCCTCGGCCGCCAGCACCGCCATCTCCTCCGCACCGCCGAGATCCTCACGGAGGAGGCGCGGCTCCTGCGGCGCACGCTCGCCGAGAAACAGGCCTTCCTCGGGCCCTGGACCGGTCGTGGCATCGAACACTGGACACAGGCGGTGCGGGACCGCGAGGTCGGCGTGCTCAACCAGGTCCTCGCGCTCGAGACCGAGGCGTTCGGCGAGCTTGAGAACATGCTCGATTCCGTGGCCGCGCCGCTGGCGGCCCTCGAGTCATCCCCGGTTTAGCGCCCGGCTGTCCGCCGTTGCGGCCCTCGCCTCCGGGCGGGGGCCTTTTTTGTTCAGCGTCCCCGGGAAGCGATCCACCCCGGCACACCCGGCGCCGAAGGCGCCCGCTTCCAGCCGGTACAGGCGGAACCATTGCCTTCGGGACTCTCTGGGGGAACGTCATCAAGCCGTCGGAAGCCGCGGACGGAAACCCGCGCCACGGCTGTCCACGCCGTATCCGCGATTCTACGTTCACCGTTCAGCCGCCCGACGCTGGTGTCGTGGCGTTTGCCCCGCCGGACGGCGGCCCTGCTGGACCCCGCATCGGTTGCCCCTGCAACCCTGGCCTACCGTCCGGCTGACTGCCTTCGACCGCCGTGCTCCCGGCCGCCGACCGCAGCGGGCAGAAAACGCACGAAGCGCGCGGAGTCGATTCCCCGCGGGCGGGCACGGCGTTCACCGACGTGGTCCCCTGTCCCGATTCCTGACCGCTGGTGCATCCACTGCTCCGACCTCGCGGCACCGCCCCCGTGGGCGACTCGTAACGTCGATTCCCCGAACACCGTTCCGGCCGTGCCCGCCACCGATTCGAGGAACATCTGGATCGTGCCGCGTTTCATGTGCACCTCCTGTGGGACCGGCGGAAAGATACGCCCGCCCCCGCCGCCCCGCCAGTGGCGACGCACAATTTTTCCGTGAAGCAGGCGCAAAAAAGGCGCGCCCGCGGGCGCGCCTCGTGCGGGTCACGCAACCGGCGTCACTTGCCCTGCTTGGCGAGGATCGCCTCGATCTGGTCCATGATCGAGTTCATGCGCTTCACGAGCGCACGGTACGGCGCCGGGGTGGCGAGATCCACGCCCGCGTTCTTCACCAGTTCGTACGGGTAGTCGCTGCCGCCGGCCTTCAGGAGACCGAGGTACGTATCCACCGCACCGGGCTCGCCGGCGATGATGCGCTCGGCGAAGGCCTGCGAGGCGGCGATCGAGGTGGCGTACTGGAACACGTAGAAGTTGTAGTAGAAGTGCGGGATGTAGGCCCACTCGACGGTCACGAAGTCGTCGATCTTCAGCACGCCCTCGGCGTCGCCGTGGTAGCGGCGGAGCAGGTCGCCGTAGATCTTCGTGAGCGCGTCGCCCGAGAGGGCGTTGCCCTTCTCGACCTCCTCGTGGATGCGCAGCTCGAACTCGGCGAACATCGTCTGGCGGAAGAAGGTGCCGCGCAGGCCCTCGAGCGCGCTGCCGAGGTAGTAGAGGCGTTCGTCGTCGTTGGCGGCGATCTTGAGCATGTGCTCGAGCAGCAGCGCCTCGTTGAGGGTGGAGGCGATCTCGGCGGTGAAGATGCTGTAGCGGGCGACGGGCGCGGGCTGGGTGCGGTTGGCCAGCACCGAGTGCAGGCCGTGGCCCCACTCGTGCGCGAAGGTCGAGACCGACTCGTAGTCGTCGTTGTAATTAAGGAGAACGTACGGGTGGGCGTCGTGCACGGAGCCGCTCATGTACGCGCCGGAGCGTTTGCCGGGCCGGGGGTAGACGTGGGCGTAGCGGCCGTTGACGCTCGCCGTGAGGTCGCCGACATAGCCGGCGCCGAGCGGCCGCACCGCCGCGATCGTGAGGTCCTTCGCCTGCTGATAGGGGAACGTCTTGTCCAGCTTCACCATCGGCGGGTAGATGTCCCAGTAGCGCAGGTCCGAGACGCCGAGCATCCGGCCACGGAGCTTGAAGTAGCGGTGCAGCGTCGGGAGGTTGGCGTTGGTCTCGGCCAGGAGCGTGCGGTAGACGGCCTCGGGCACGTTGTGGTTGGAGAGCGAAGACGCGAGCGAGTTCGGGTACTTGCGCACGCGGCCGCCGAACCAGTCGGTCTTCACCTGCGCGAAGAGCGCCGCGCCGAAGGTGCGCTCGTAGTCCTTCATCTTGCCCCAGAAGGCGCGGAACACCGCCTCGCGGTCCGCCCGGTTGGCGCTCGCGCGCCAGCGGGTGTAGCCCGCCTGGTCGAGGCGCGCGTCGGTGCCGTCGGCGAGCTTGATCGTGGGCCAGGGCAGGTCGGCGTTGGCCAGGATGCTGTAGAGCGAGCTCGGGGTGTCGGTGATCATGCCGGTGGCGGAGAGGACGGACTCCGCCTCGGCGCCGAGGGTGTGCGGGGCGTTGCGCAGCGTGTCGAGGATCGGGAACCGGTACGGCGCCAGGCCAGGCTCCTCCGCGAGGAAGCCGAGGAGCTTCTTCTCGCCCACGGCGAGCAGCTCCGGGTTGACGAAGCTCGCCGCGCTCGAGAGCTCGGAGGCGAGCATATCCATCGCTTGGTTGCGCTCCATCGCGGGCGCGTCACGCAAGTTCTCGTCGGAGGCGAGGCTGGCATAGGAACCCAGGCGCATGTAGCGGCCCTCGAGCGCGGTGAGGAGCCGCATGGCCTCGAGGAGCGTCTGCGCGCTCTCGCCGAGGCGGCCCTGGTACTGCTTGAGCTTGGGCAGGTCGGCGGCGAGCTGCTCCTTCGCCGCGTTGAAGGCGGCCTCGTTCGGGAAAAGCAGGGAAAGGTCCCACACGTAGGCGGGGGCGGACTTCGGGTCGACGGCGGCGGGAGCAGCCGGCTCGGCGTTGAGGCACGGCATCATCGTGAGTGCGATCACAAGCAAACGGGGTGTGTGCATGGCGCCTAGGTTAGCAAATCGCCCGGAAAAACCAGCCCCAAAGCCGTGCCATCGAAAACGATCACGACCGCTGCTCGCGGGAACGGCTACCATTGGCAACCCTACTGCCGGCAGTCCAGGGGCTGTTGCCCAAATCTAACCATCTGCGCGGCAACAACTAAAGCGGCACGCTCCGTGCTTAATCCAGTGTCCATATGATGGGCACTCACCAACCCCAACCGGAGCTATTCAGCTATCAGGTCGA
>JAEXPQ010000090.1 GCA_023446735.1 Verrucomicrobiota bacterium | reverse complement strand
TCGACCTGATAGCTGAATAGCTCCGGTTGGGGTTGGTGAGTGCCCATCATATGGACACTGGGTTAAGCACGCAGCGTGCCGCTTTAGTTGTTGCCGCGCAGATGGTTAGATTTGGGCAACAGCCCCTCAAGGCATGAGGTCTTCGGGCTGACCCCCACGGCGCCGCGAGATCGATCGGCTTCTGTCAAAAGTCAAGGCATGAGGTCTTCGGGCTGACCTTCGGGCTGACTCCGGCCGGCCGGCCGGTGCGGCTACGACCGCGGGGGTATGATCTGATGATGGGCGGTCGGCTCAAGTACCGGCTTCGAAGCGGTAGCCGATGTCGCGAATGGTCTGGATAAAACGCGGTGTGCGCGGGTCGGTCTCGATCTTGGCGCGCAGCGTGGTCACGCATCGGTCGACGCTGCGGTCGGTCACGATCACTTCGTCGCCCCAGACGCCGTCGAGGATCGCGTTGCGGGTGAGCGCGCGACCGGGGCGGGCCGAGAGAAACTCGAGAAGCTTGAACTCCTTTGCGGTGAGCTCGACCTCGAGGTCGCCGCGGAAGAGCTTGTGTGCGGTCAGATCGAGGCGGAAGTCGCCGAAGGGGCGGACCTCGGCCGCGGTTCCGCTCTGACGGCGGAGGAACGCCTTCACGCGAGCAAGCAGTTCGCGGATACCGAAGGGTTTGGTGACGTAGTCGTCGGCGCCGAGCTCGAGGCCGCGCACGATGTCCTCCTCCTGGCCCTTGGCGGTGAGCATGATGATCGGCAGCGCGAGCCCGCGGTGGCGGGCCGCGCGGCAGATGTCGTAACCGGTCACCCGGGGAAGCATGAGATCGAGGAGCAACAGGTCGGGCGGATCGGCGAGGAGGGCGTCGAGGCCGCGTTGGCCGTCGTTGGCGGTGCGCACGTCGTAGCCGGCGGCGGCGAAGTTGTCCTTCAGGCCGCGGAGCAACGCGGGATCGTCCTCGATGATCAAGATGCGGTGGGCGGACATGGGCGGAAGGGAGATGGAGGACGGAGGGCGGAAGGGCCGTGGGGCGGAGGATGGGCGAACGTTGAACAGGGAACAGAGAACGCTGAACTTTGAACTCGGAACGCGGAACGGTGACGTCGGAGGACGGAAGGGAGAACGAGAATGAGAACGAGGATGAGAACGAGGAGGAGTAGGAGAACGAGCAGGAGTAGGAGCGGGAAAGGGGGCTAGTTGCTCTTTTCGGTCTCTCGGGTGGGAGGCGCGGCGGGGAGGGTGATGGTGAACGTGCTGCCGCGGCCGGGCTCGCTTTCGACGCGGATCGTGCCGCGGTGCGCGGTGACGATCGCGTGCACGATGCTAAGCCCGAGGCCGCAGCCGCCGGTGGCAGGCGAACGTTCGCGGCGCACCTGGTAGAACCGCTGAAAGACGCGCTGGGCGTCGCGCGGCGAGAGCCCGATGCCGTTGTCGCGCACGGCGAAGACGACTGCGCCGTTGCGCGCGGACGCGGCGAGGGCGATCTCCTTGGTGTCGCCGGTGTACTTGTACGCGTTGTCGAGGAGGTTGAGGAGCGCGGTGACGAGCGAATCGGCGTCGGCGTGGAGCGCGGGGAGATCCGGCGCGACCGCGGCGGTGAAGGTGCAGCCGGGCGCGGTGAACCGCTCGCGGACGGCGGCGGCGGCCTCCTCGGCGATGCGCGCGGCGGGTACGGGGGCGAAGGCGTAGGCGTACTTGTTGCGCTCGATGCGGGAGAACGTGAGGAAGTTGTCGATGAGGCGGCTGAGGCGGAGGTTCTCCTGCGCGATGAGCGCGAGGTACTCGCGGGTGGTGGTCTCGTCGAGGCGCTCGGAGTTCAGGAGCGTCTCGACGAAGAGGCGCATCGAGGCGAGCGGGGTCTTGAGTTCATGGGTGACGTTGGCGACGAGGTCGTTGCGCAGGCGCGTGAGGGCGAGTTGGCGACGAAGCAGCTCCCAGGTGAGAAGCGCGAGCACGACGACGACGAGCACCGTCAACCCGCCGATCCAGAGGTAGGAGGTCGAGCGGGCGCTGGAGTCGGCGGCGAGCGCGCGGGCATCGAGCGGAAGGAGGGCGAGGCGCCATTCGGGCATCGCGGCTCCGGCGGGAAGCGCGAGCAGCGCACCCTCGGTTTCGCCGCCCGGAGGGATGAACTCGATGCGGACATCCGCGGGGAGTCCCGGCTGTGCGATGGCGATGTGGAGACGGGCGAGCAACGGCGCGTTGCGAAAGAGGAGGACCAGCCTGCCGCCGGGCAGAGCCAATTGGCGAACGTTCTCGATCTCGGTCGGGTGCAGGGCGCCCACGCGCGCGGCTTCGGGGTGGTTGGCGAGCCAGCGGACGGCGAGGTCCTCGGCGGCGAGCATGGTCGCGGCCTCGGCGGCGGCGGGGCCGGAGACCGCATCCAGGCGGGCCAACTCGCGCAGGAGGAAACGGCGTTGGGCGGACGACATGGCCGGCTCGTCGTAGTCGAGGGCGCGGGCGGCGATCCCGGCGGCGAGGGCGCGGCGGCGTTCGCCACCGTCGGACGGGAGCAACTCGAGCGCCATCAGCGCGCTGTCGGGCGCGAGGAGGCGGCCCTGCGTGTCGAGCGCAGAGCGGAGGGCTTCGGCCCCGAGCGGGCC
>JAEXPQ010000089.1 GCA_023446735.1 Verrucomicrobiota bacterium | reverse complement strand
TCGACCTGATAGCTGAATAGCTCCGGTTGGGGTTGGTGAGTGCCCATCATATGGACACTGGGTTAAGCACGCAGCGTGCCGCTTTAGTTGTTGCCGCGCAGATGGTTAGATTTGGGCAACAGCCCCTTAAGACATGACCCCTTTAATCCGCCCCTACGATATGTTGCCGATGGCCTACGCGCCCACCCGCCAAGGCTCCGTCCCGAGCGAGATCATCCGCCCGCCCACCGCGGTGCCGCGATATCGGGACAACTGGGATCGCAGCTTTGCGGCCGCCCGGCTTTTCTGGGCCGCTGTGGCGGAGCATCCCCAGGTGTCCGACGGCTTCCGTCGGATCGCCTCCACCACGCTCGCGGCGATGGGGTGAGCGGGACCTGCCGTGATGGCAGTAGCCGGGCGGTTGATACCGGTTCATCGGAGGCTTCTCCCGCAGACGCGGAGCAAGGACAGAATGCAGAAGGGAACCACTGATCCACACTGATGAACACTGATCCGGGCCCGTCGGAATCGCGCCCCGTGCTGCCGTCTCCTATGGGCATGTCTTGACTCCTAACAAAACCCAACGACTTGTCGCCAACAGCTCGATCCGGTCTGTCGCGACTGGAGACCAACACGATGAGATCATTCGCCATTCTATTCCTTGGACTGCTGCTCGGAGCTTCAGCACTGGCAACGCCGCCGGAGGCCACAACAGTGATCGAGCATGCCGTCCTCTGGAAGGCGCCGTCTGTCGGGACGACGCCGGCGCCGACCGCCCTCGCGAAGCTCGTGGAGGAGCCGGGGCTGTTCACGCAGGAGGGGAACTTCTACAAGCCGAACGAGGAGATCCGGGCCTTCGGCCACAAGGTCGCCTATGTCGGCCTGCTCGGCATCGAGCTCTATCCCGGCCCCAATGTGACGCTGGAGGGGCGCGTCGAGGCCGTGCGGGCGGCAATCGAAAAGGCCTATTCCATCAAGCTCAAGAAGGTGGAGGGCGGGTTCGACGCCGAGCTGCAGAAGGATGTCCATCTCCTCATTACCCAGCATCCGACCAATCGGAAGCAAACGATGGTCATCGGTGCCTACCTCGGAGAGTGAGAGTAGTAGCGAGGAGGACGGAGCGGAGAATCTAGGAGCTAGAAGTTAGGAGGTAGAAGGCACAGGCCGCATCGATCCGTTCTTCTCTGCGCCTTTGCGTGAGACCCTCCGTTCCCTTCCGGAATGCCTCTCGCCCGCTTCGCTCAAGACGCGGGGACGCAAAAAGCCGGAAGCGTTCGGACTCCGTGCCCTCGGTGCCCTCCCTGGTGAAATGAAGCTGCCGCACGCCCCCGCGGCTCCGCCGATCGAACCTCGAAGGAGCCATTCGGCGGCGAACCGTTGCCGGACCGGCGCTGCCACACTACTCCAGATCGCATGAAGACCATCTGGCTGGCCGGGGCGACAGGGTTGGTGGGGCAGCAGTGCCTCGAGTTGCTGCTCGCGGATCCGCAGGTGGGCACTGTTGTTGCGGTCGGTCGACGCGCGCCGAAGCGGGTGCACCCGAAGCTGCGGTTTCTGGCCACGGAGCGCTTCGATGATCTCACAGCAGCCCTCCAAAACGAACGGCCGGACGCAGTGCTCTGTGCGCTGGGGACGACGATCAAGAAGGCCGGCAGCCAAGAGGCGTTCCGGGAGGTCGATCACCTCTATCCGCTGCGCCTCGCCGAGGCCGCGAAAGCCGCGGGCGTGGGCGTGTTCGGTATCGTCACCGCGGTCGGGGCCTCGGCGCAGTCGCGCGTCTTCTACAACCGCGTGAAGGGCGAACTGGAGCAGGCGCTGGCCGCGTTGCGGCTGCCGACGGTGCATGCCCTGCACCCCTCGCTGTTGCTCGGCCACCGCGCCGAGTCGCGTCCTGCCGAGCGGCTCGGCATCCTCTTCGCCGGGATCTTGCGCGCGGTGTGCGTGGGCCCGTGGCGGAAGTATCGCCCGATCCGGGCCGAGGTCGTCGCACGAGTTCTGGCGCAAGCGGCGCACGATGCCCGGCCCGGCTGGCATGTGTACGAGGGCGCGGCACTGGAAGAAGTAGCTAGGAGTGGGAAGGCAGGAGTGGGTAGCGAGTAGGAGGCGGCGGCACGTTGCGGTAGGGTCGCCGCTCGTCGGCGGACCTCCGAGGGCGCGGCGCAGGGAGGTCTCAGAGACGGAAGAGCGGAAAGCCGTTCCGCCAAGATCTGATCAGTGTCCATCTGTGTTCATCGGTGGCTCCATTTCCCTTCGGCTGAACGACTTCGTCGTCCAGCTACGCGGCAAAAAGAAAAGGACGGCTCCGGGGAGCCGTCCTTGCGAAGAGGAGGGAGGCGAAACGCTGACGCGTTCCGCTACGGCGGAGCGGTCCGGACGCACAGGTTCAACGCTTGCGGTAGGGTCGCCGCTTGCCGGCGGACCTCCGGGGCGCGGTGCGGAGAGGTCCGGACGCAAGGTCCGACCCTACCGGACGTCGCGCCACACCTCCAGCCTCACGGCGCCGAGCGCAAGGCGGTTTCGGAGAAACCGCCCTACCTCGAACGTGAGCGCGCGGTGCGCGCGCTCAGCCCATCTGGGCGACGATCTTCGAACCGTTCTTGAGGAGGCCGAACGGGATGAAGCTGCCTTCGACTTCCTTGCCGTCGACGGTGAGCGAGGCGATACCGCGGTTCACGCCGGCGGCGTTGATCACGTCGATCTCCAGCTTCTTGCCACGGAAGGTACGCTTCACGCTGAAACCGGTCCAGCTCTTCGGGATGCAGGGATCGACGACAAGGCCGTCGACCTGCGGGCGGATGCCGAGGATGAACTGGGTGGCGGTGTAGTGGGACCACGAAGCCGTGCCGGAGAGCCACGGCACGCGGCTCTTGCCGTACTTCGGCGACGCGGGGGCGTGCGTGCTCTGGCAGTAGACGAACGGCTCGATCTCGCGGATCTCGGCCTGATCGTTCTGCGCAGCAGGCATGAAGGAGCGGTAGTAGCGGTAGGCCTGGTCGCCGTCGCCGCGGGCGATCTCGGCGAGCACGGCCCAGCTCTGGGTGTGCGAGAAGATGCCGCCGTTCTCCTTCGTGCCGGGGTTGAAAAGCACGGCGCGCATGACCTTCACGGGCGTCTTGTCGAAGGGCGGATTGCAGAGCGCCACGCCGTAGTCGGAGGCCAGATGCTCCTGCATCGCGTCGAGGGCCTTGTGGGCCTGCTCCCCGGTGGCCGCGCCGGAGAGGACGGCCCAGCACTGGGTGTTTATGTAGATCTTGCCCTCCTTGGCCTTCTTGGTGCCGAACACGGTGCCGTCCTCGCCGATGGCCCAGATGAACCACTTCCCGTCCCAGCAGACCTTCTGGATCTTGGCGTCGAGCTTCTTGAGCTCGGCGCGGGCCCAGGCGGCCTCCTTTGGGCGGCGGAGCGTATCCGCGATGTCGGCGTAGATCTCGAGGCCCATGCGGACCTGGAAGGTGACGAACACGCTCTCGCCCTTGTAGCCGAGTTTCAGGCAGTCGTTCCAGTCGGCGAGCAGGCCGCAGGGCAGGCCGTGCTTGC
>JAEXPQ010000069.1 GCA_023446735.1 Verrucomicrobiota bacterium | reverse complement strand
CCTTGATCTGCGGGGTCGTGGTGCGGATGTGGAGACCGGGCGTGGCGTTGGTGAAGCAGGCGATCTGGGGCTTCGGCATCCAGTTCACGCGCTGCTTGCCGGTGGCGGGATCCATGACCGGCTGCTTGGTCGCCGGATCGACGGCGGGCATGCCCATCTCGACCAGACACATGCGGCAGTTGCCCGAGACGGGGAGCTTCGGGTGGTAGCAGAAATGCGGCACTTCGATGCCGAGCAGCGCCGCGGCCTCGATCATGTTGGTGCCCTTCGGCACCGCGATGTCGCGGCCGTCGATGTTGACGGTGACGAGGTCGGGTTTGGTCGGTGTCTGGCTCACGCGGGAAAGGAATTACGGGTTCAGATCAGCGTCGGCGCCAGCGCGTGGCGGTTCTGTTTGGCGGCGGGATAGGCTTTGAACTCCTCGCCGAACTTCTGGACAAACGCCTGCACGGGCCACGAGCAGGCTTCGCCGAACGGGCACACGGTGCGGCCGGCGATCTGGTCGGCCACAGATTTGAGCAGCACGCCGTCCTCGGCGCGGGCCTCGCCGTGCACCATGCGGTGCGTGATCTTGCGCATCCACGCCGAGCCCTCGCGGCAGGGCGTGCACTGGCCGCAGCTCTCGTGGGCGTAGAAGGCGTTCAGGTTGGCCAGCGCCTCGACGACGTTGACGGTGTCGTCCATCACGATCACGCCGCCGGAACCGCCCATCGTGCCGCACGCGGCGAACGAATCGAAATCGAGCGGGATGTCGGCCGTGGTCCAGTTGAGGACAGAGCCGTCCTTCTGCTTGATCGTGAACTTCTCGTCCCAGCGCAGCACCTTCGAGGAAGAACCACCAGGGATGATCGCCTGGAACTTCCGGCCCGGACGCGGGCCGCCGCAGATGTCGTTGAGCAGCTGGCCGAGGGTGATCTTGCCCGACTCGAACTCGAAATAGCCCGGGCGCTGCACGTGGCCGGAAACGCCGATCAGACGGGTGCCGGAGTTGTTCGGCGTGCCGATCTTCACGTAGGCCTCGCCGCCCATCTCGACGATGTGGCGCACGTGGCAGAGCGTCTCGACGTTGTTGACGATCGTCGGGCACTGGTAGAGGCCGAGGACCGCGGGGAAGTACGGGGGCTTGATGCGCGGATACGGGCGCTTGCCCTCGAGCGACTCGATCAGGCCGGTCTCCTCGCCGCAGATGTAGGCGCCGGCGCCGCGGTGGACGTAGATCTCACATGAGTAGTCGGTGCCGAGGATCTTCGGGCCGACGAAGTTCGCCGCGCGCGCCTCGGCGATGGCCTTCTCGAGGATCTTCGCACCGAGCGGGAACTCGCCGCGGATGTAGATGTAGGCCTGCTTAACGTTATTCGCCCAGCAGGAGATCATGATCCCCTCGAGGAGCTGGTGCGGGTCCTGGTGGATGATGTAGCGGTCCTTGAACGTGCCTGGCTCGGACTCGTCGGCGTTGACGACGAGGTAGATCGGCTTGCCGCTCTTGCGGTCGACCAGCGACCACTTCACGCCGCAGGGGAAACCGGCGCCGCCACGACCGCGCAGGCCGGACTTCTTGACCTCGTCGATGAGCTCGGCGGGCGGACGCGCCACGGCCTTGCGCAGCTGCTCGTAGCCGCCGTGCTTGAGGTAGCAGGCGAGATCGGGCGAATAGCCGGGCTCGTCGATGTGCCGGAAGATCAGGCGGCGTTCGGCGGGATGTGGCATGGCAGACGAGATGAAGTCCGGAAGATGAAGTTGAAGTTTGGTGGCGGCGCTCAGGTGCGCTTGGCGGCCTCGGCCTTGATCTGGGCGGCGATGGCCTTGGCTTTCTCGACGTCAACGCGCTCGTGAAGCTCATCGTCGACCATCACGACCGGGCCGGAACCGCAGCTGGCGAGGCACTCGACGAACTCGAGGAAGACCTCGCCGTCCGGCGAACTGTGGCCGGCCTTGCAGCCGAGTTCCTGCTCGAGCTGCGCGCAGATCTTGTAGCCGCCGTTGAGCGCGCAGGAGAGCGTGCGGCACATGCGCACGTGGCGGCGGCCCACCGGGTGGTGGCGGAACATCGGGTAGAACGTCGCCACTTCCTGGACGTTGATCGGCTGGAGCTCGAGCTTGGCCGCGATCCACTCGACGGCCGCGGGCGAGATGTAGCCCTGCTCCTCCTGCACGAGGTGGAGGAGCGGCAGCGTGGCGCTGCGTTTCGACGGGTAGTGGGTGATCACCTCGTCGATGCGGGCCAGGGTCTCGGGTTTCAGATTCAGACTCATCGCAGAATTCGTCAGGTGGTTCACCGGTCGCACTCGCCCATCACGAAGTCGAGGCTGCCGAGGATGGAGACGACATCGCCGAGCATGGAGCCGACGCAGACCTTCGGCAGGATGCTCAGGTTGCAGAACGAGGGGGAGCGGATCTTCATGCGCCACGGCACGCCGCCGCCCTTGGAAACGATGTAGAAGCCGAGCGCGCCCTTCGGGTTCTCGGCCTCGAAATAGACCTCGCCCGCCGGAATCTGCGGGCCTTCGGTCACGATCATGAAGTTCTGGATCAGCTCCTCCATGCTCGTGAGGACCTTGTCCTTCTTCGGCGCGAGAATCTTCGGGGCGACCGCGTTGAGCGGGCCGCCGGGAAACTTCGCCACGGCCTGCTTCACGATGCGCACGCTCTGTTTCATCTCCTCACCGCGCACGAGGTACCGGTCGAAGCTGTCGCCGGTCGCGCCCACGGGGACGTCGAAATCGTACTGCTCGTAGCCGAGGTAGGGCTTGTCCTTGCGCAGATCCAGAGCGACGCCGCTCGCGCGCAGGTTCGGCCCGGTGAGGCCCCAGGCGATGGCATCCGCCCTCGAGATCACGCCGACGCCCTCGGTACGGTCGCGCCAGATGCGGTTGCCGGTGAGCATCGCGAGCGACTCGTCGAGGATCGGCATGAACTGATCGCAGAAATCGGACACGCGATCGAGCCAGCCTTCCGGCAGATGGTCGCGCGAGAAGCCGCCGATGCGGGTGTAGCTCGTGGTGAAGCGCGCGCCGGTGAGCTCCTCGAAGAGCGTGTACAGCTTCTCGCGCTCCTCGAACGTGTACATGAAGATCGTCCAAGCGCCGCAATCCATCGCGAACGCCCCCAAGCCCATCAGGTGCGAGGAGATGCGCGCGAGTTCGCAGATGATCACGCGCAACGCCTGCCCGGCGGGCGGCAGCTCAAGCCCGGCGAGCCGCTCCACGGCGATCGCGTAGGCCGCGTTATTGGCCAGCGGCGCGAGGTAGTCCAACCGGTCCGTGTACGGCACGAACTGGTTGTAGGTCATGTTTTCGGCGATCTTCTCCTCGCCGCGGTGCAGGTAGCCGATCACCGGATCGGCCTTGAGCACGGTCTCGCCATCGA
>JAEXPQ010000034.1 GCA_023446735.1 Verrucomicrobiota bacterium | reverse complement strand
CGGATACCGCCGTTCCCGAGGCTTCGGCGATGGAGGCCGTCGTGGCGCGGAGCGCCGCGGTGGAACCGGAGTCGGTGTCGCCGAAGAATGGTGCCAAACCCGCTCCGACTCCGGGCGGGAAGAATGCCCCGGTGAAGGTCGCCTCCGAACGGCTCGATCTGCTGGTCAACCTTGTCGGTGAGCTGGTGATGACCCACTCGCGGATCGCTCAGGTGGCCGCGAGCTCGGGCAACGACCTGCTCGTCACCCCGGTCGAGGACCTCGAGCGGATCGTCGGTTCGATCCGGGACGCCGTCTTGGGCATCCGCATGATGCCGATCGGCGCGACCTTCAGTCGTTTCAAACGGCTCGTGCACGATCTCTCGGCCGAGCTCGGCAAGGAGATCGATCTCCAGATTGTTGGCGAGGAGACGGAGTTGGACAAAACCGTGCTCGACCAGCTCGGGGATCCGCTCGTGCACTTGGTGCGCAACGCCGTCGACCACGCTGTGGAGCTGCCCGAGGAGCGGGTGCGGCAGGGCAAGCCGCGCCGCGCCACCATCACGCTCGCGGCGGTGCACTCCGGCGCGCATGTGGTGGTCTCCGTGAGCGACGACGGCCGCGGCCTCGATCTCGACGCGATCCGCAGGAAGGCGGTGGAACGCCACCTGATCGCGCCCGACGCCGCGCTCACCCGGAAGGAGATCATCGATGTGATCTTCCTGCCCGGCTTCTCGACCGCGAAACAGCTCACGAGCGTCTCGGGGCGCGGCGTGGGGATGGACGTGGTCCGGCGGCAGATCGACGCGTTGCGCGGCAGCATCCAAGTTACGACGACTCAGGGCGCGGGCACGACCGTCGCGCTGAGCCTGCCGCTCACCCTGGCGATCATCGAGGGCCAGTTGATGGAGATCGGTCGCGATCAGTTCATCGTGCCGATGGCCGCGGTCGCCGAGAACGTGGAGCTCGAGCCCGAGCAACGGGAGCTGAACAACGGACGCAACGTCGTGTCCGTGCGCGGCGACCTGATCTCGTACATCAGCCTGCGCGACCTCTTCGAGATCCGCACCCCGGCCCCGGCGCTGGAGAAGATCGTGATCGTGCACCATGAGGGACAGCGGGTCGGCCTGGTCGTCGATCGGGTGCTCGGCAGCCATCAGACCGTGATCCAGTCGCTCGGGCGTTACTATCGGAACATCGATGTCGCCTCGGGCGCGACGATCATGGGCGACGGCCGCGTCGCGCTCATTCTCGACATCGGCGGCCTCATCCGGCGGGCGAACCGTCCGCCCGCCGAGCCGCCCGCGACCGTCGGCTCCGTACCGGAAACCTAGACATCATGGCCCATCTCCTTGTCATCGACGATTCCGCCTCCATGCGGGTGTTCCTTGAGCAGACGCTCGAGGCGGCCGGTCACACGGTGGTGCTCGCGGGGGACGGCCGCCAGGGGCTCGCGCACCTGTACGACGCCCGTTTCGACCTGATGATCACCGACATCTTCATGCCGGAGACCGACGGACTGGAGATGATCCGCGACAGCCGCGCGAAGGGCATCGCTCCGCGGGTGATCGCCATCAGCTCGAAGGACGCCGTGATGAACATGCTGCCCGCGGCGCGCCTGCTCGGCGCCGATGCGACGCTCCAGAAACCTTTCACCGCGGAACAGTTGCTCGCGGCCGTGGCGGAGGTGTTGTCCCGCCCGACGCTGAACCGCCCCGCCTAGCTCCCCCCAAAAAGCCCCGCCCGCCTCCTCGGCGGCGCGGTCCGCTCCACTTTCACCGAACAACCACGCCGGACAGCCCCGCCTCCCCGCCCGAAGCAGCTCTCCGAGTGCAACCGCCAGCAAGGAACCGTGTCATGAAAAACTGGAAAATCGGAACCCGCATCTCCGCCGGGTTCGTGTTGGTCATCGCCATCGCCGTCGCGCTCGGCGGCTTCGCGTTCACGAAGCTGCGCGAGATCCGTCTCAACTCCAACGACATCAGCGCCAAGGTGATCCCCAGCATGATCGCGATCGGGACCATCGAGGCCAACGCCCGCGAGAACTACGCCGCCGTCCTGGCGCATGTCATCTCCGACAGCGCCGCGGAGAAGGCGAAGATCGAGGAGGCGATCGCGGCCGCCCGCGGACGCAATGCCGAGATCGTGAAGACCTACGATGAGCTGCTGACCGATCCGGAGGGCCGGAAGCTGTTCGACGCCATGCAGGCGGCGCGCGCCGATTTCATCAAGAAGCGCGGCGAGGTGCTCGCCCTCAGCCGTGAGGGCAAGAACACCGAGGCCTTCGAGGTGGTGCGCAAGACGATCATCCCGGTGTTCGCCACCTACATGGGCACGATCGACGCCATGGTGAAGTACGACCAGGGCCGTGCCGGCCACGCGAGCACGGCGGTGGTGGCCTCCGTCGAGAAGTCGATCGTGGGCATCGAGCTCTGCCTCGTGGCGGCGGTGGCCGCGGGCGTGCTCATCGCGCTTTTCATCACCCGCTCGATCACCCGCCCGTTGAAGCAGGCCAACGTCGCCATCGCGCAGGTCGCGCTTGGCGATCTCTCGTCGACGCTCACCGTCGATTCCCGCGACGAGCTCGGCCAGATCTCCGGCGCGATCAACCGCATGATCGAGGGGCTGCGCGCCTCCGCCGGCGTGGCCGACGCGATCGCCAACGGCGACCTCAGCACCGAGGTGAAACTGCTCTCCGATCAGGACTCGCTCGGGCACTCCCAGTCCAAGATGCTCGCCGGCCTGCGCGCCACCGCGGGCGTGGCCGACGCGATCGCCAACGGCGATCTGTCGGTCGAGGTGAAGCTCCTGTCGGAGCGAGACGCGCTCGGCCGTTCGCAGCAGAAGATGCTCGAGGGGTTGCGCGCGACCGCGGGCGTGGCCGACGCGATCGCCAACGGCGACCTGAGCGTGCAGGTGAAGCTGCTCTCCGAGAAGGATTCGCTCGGGCATTCCCAGACCAAGATGCTCGAGAACCTCCGCAAGATCGTGGGCGAAGTCTCCGTGGCCGCCGACAACGTGACTTCCGGCAGCGAGCAGCTCAACCGCGCCGCCCAGCAGGTCTCGCAGGGCGCCTCCGAGCAGGCCGCCGCCGCCGAGGAGAGCACCTCCTCGATGGAGGAGATGGTCTCGAGCATCTCGCAGAACGCCGACAACGCGAAGGAGACCGACAAGATCGCCAGCAAGGCCGCCGACGACGCCCGGTCCAGCGGCGAGGCGGTCGCGCAGACCGCGGGCGCGATGAAGGAGATCGCGGCGAAGATTACGATCATCGAGGAGATCGCGCGCAAGACCGACCTGCTCGCGCTCAACGCCGCCGTCGAGGCCGCCCGAGCGGGCGAACACGGCCGCGGTTTCGCCGTCGTGGCCAGCGAGGTGCGCAAGCTCGCCGAGCGCAGCGCCAACGCCGCCGGCGAGATCAGCAAACTCACCAGCGGCGGCGTGAAGGTCGCCGAGGACGCCGGGGTGCTGTTGGCGAAACTCGTGCCGGATATCCGCAAGACTGCGGAGCTCGTGCAGGAGATCGCCTCCGCCAGCGCCGAGCAGAGCACGGGCGTCAACCAAGTGAACAAGGCCATCCAGCAGCTCGACCAGGTCATCCAGCAGAACTCCGCCGCCTCGGAGGAGATGGCCACCACCGCGGAGGAGCTCGCCAGCCAAGCCGAGCAATTGCAGGCCGCGGTATCCTTCTTCAAGGTCGCCGCCGCCGCGCCCGCGACTCCGCCTGCGCGCAAGGAGCCCCGGGCCGCCGCCCCCGCCTCGACGGCGAAGACCCCGCCGGCGCGCGCGAAGCCCGCCGCCGCGAAACGTGGGGCCAAGGGCGGCGCCACGATCGTCATGGACGACGAGGACGCGCCCGACGACCGCGACTTCCGCCGGTTCTGACCGCCGCCAGTCCCGCATCCGAATATAGGCGACCATGAGCGCTGTCCCGACAGTCGAACAATACATCACCTTTCGGCTCGGCACCGAGGTGTTTGCGGTCCCCGTGGCCAACGTGCGCGAGGTCCTCGACCTCACGCCGATCACGCGGGTGCCGACCGCGCCGCGCTGCATGCGTGGCGTGGTCAACGTCCGCGGCAGCGCGATCCCGGTGCTCGACCTGCGCCAACGCTTCGGCCTGCCGCCGGCGGCGGAGACGGTCGACACGCGGATCCTCGTGCTCGAGCTCGCGCTCGAAGACGAGCTCGCGGTCGTGGGGGGCATCGCCGACAGCGTGCACGAGGTCATCGAGCTGGAGCCGGGGCAGATCGTGACGCCGCCCACCGTGGCGATGCGCTGGCGGGCGGATTTCATCAAGGGCCTCGGCAAGCGCGGCGACGCGTTCATCATCCTGCTCGACTTGGCGACCGTGTTTTCGGCGGAGGAGCTCACCGTCGCCGAGGGCGCGGCGGGCGAAAGCGCGGCCTGAGTCGGCGCGCCTCGTGCCATGGCGGGCGAAACGTGCAGCACTTGCAGGCCTTCGATCGCCATCTCGGCGCAGAGTTTCAGGCGCTTCGCCGACCTCATCGCGAGCGAGCTCGGGATCAAGATGACGGAGAACAAGATCCCGCTGCTGCAGAGCCGCCTCCAGCGGCGTCTGCGGGTGCTGGGGTTGTCATCGATCGATGAGTACCAGCGGCTGCTCTTCGACCCGCGGCAGGGCGACACCGAGTTGACGGACTTCCTCAACGCGATCACCACGAACAAGACGGACTTCCTCCGCGAACGGGACCACTTCGAGCATCTCGTGCGCACGCTCGTGCCCGCGGTGCTGCCCGAGGCGGCGCAGCGCGGCGGGTTGGCGGTGTGGTGCGCCGGTTGTTCCACCGGCGAGGAGCCGTACACGATCGCGATGTACCTCGCCGAGGCGGCGCGGGCGACCCCGTTCGACTACGCGATCTTCGCCACCGACATCTCGACCCGGGTGCTGCGGACCGCACGTCACGCCGTGTACGACGAGGCGTTGGTCCACCCGATCCCGCCCGAGTGGCGGAAACGCTACCTGTTGCGGCATCGCGACCCGGACAAGCCGGTGGTGCGTATCGTGCCCGAGTTGCGGGAACGCGTGCGTTTCGCGCGGCTGAACTTCATGAGCGAGGACTTCGGCCTGCGGGAGCAGTTCGACGCGATCTTCTTCCGCAACGTGATGATCTACTTCGAGCGCCCGACCCAGGAGCAGGTCGTGGCGCGCCTGTGCCGCCACCTGCGGCCCGGCGGGATGCTCTATATCGGGCACTCGGAGTCGCTGATCGGTCTGGCGCTCCCGCTCAAGATGGCGGGTTCCGCCGTGTACCGGAGGACTGAGGATGCCGTCCACGCCTGAACGCAAGCCGCCGGCCCGCCGCCGCCCGGAGCGGGCGGAGACCTCCGCGGCCTCGGAGCCGGTCGCCCTGCCGCGGACCGATCTGCCGCGTCGCTATCTCACCGCCGGCGACCTGATGATCTGCCGCACGGCCTGCGAGGTCACCACCGTGCTGGGCTCGTGCGTGGCGGTTACCTTCTTCAGCGCCGAGCTGGGACTCGGCGGTATCTGCCACGCGATGTTGCCGGAGCCGCGCGCGTCGGAGGAGGCCGAGGAGGCGCGCGGCCCGGAGCATTGGAAGTACGTCTGTTTCGCGGTCGAGGAGCTCGAACGCTGTTTCGATTCGCCGACTCTGCCGCGTTCCGCGGTCGAGGTGAAGCTCTTCGGCGGCGCCCGCCTGCAGGAGGGCGAGTGGGTGGCGGGCCGGTGGGGGCATGTCGGCGCGGCCAATGTCGCGGTGGCCCGCGCCCTGCTGGAGGAAGCGGGCTTCGTCGTGCGCGCCTATGATGTGGGCGGCACGCACGGGCGAAAGGTCGTGTTCAATACGCGGACCGGCGAGGTCCACGTGAAACTTCTCAAGGGCTGAGCCCGTCCCGACCATGGCCAAACCCATCCGCGTGCTCATCGTCGACGACTCCGCCTCGGTGCGCCAGACGCTCAAGGAGATCCTGGAGAGCGATCCGGAGATCTCGGTCATGGCGACCGCCGGCGATCCCTACGCGGCGGCCAAGTTCATCGCCGAGGAGGTGCCCGACGTGATCACCCTCGACGTGGAGATGCCGCGGATGGACGGCATCACCTTCCTCCACAAGATCATGACGCAGCGCCCCATCCCGGTCGTGATCTGCTCCAGCCTCACGGAGAAGGGCTCGGAGACCGCCTTGGCCGCGCTCGAGAAGGGCGCGGTGGAGATCATCACCAAACCCAAGCTCGGCACGAAGCTCTTCTTCGAGGAGGCGGCTACCCGTATCTGCGATGTGGTGAAGTCCGCCGCCCAGGCGCGGGTGGAGCGGCCGCGGCCCGAGCGCACGTTCAAGCCGCTCAAGGTGCAGCCCAAGTTGACCGCCGACGCCGTGCTGGAGCGACCGAACTCCCGCGCGATGATCGAGACCACGGAACGGATCGTGGCGGTCGGCGCCTCCACCGGCGGCACCGAGGCGCTCCGCGAGTTCCTCGAGGCGCTGCCGGCCGACGCGCCGGGCGTTGTGATCGTGCAGCACATGCCCGAGAAGTTCACCGCCCAGTTCGCCAAGCGGCTCGACGAGACGTGCCGTGTGTCGGTGAAGGAGGCGGCCGACGGCGACTCGGTCCTGCGCGGGCAGGCGCTGATCGCTCCCGGCAACAAGCACCTGCTCGTGAAGCGCAGCGGCGCGAGATACTTCGTCGAGATTCGCGACGGACCGCTCGTCAGCCGGCACCGCCCCTCGGTGGACGTGCTGTTCCGCTCGACCGCGCGTTACGCCGGCAAGAACGCCGTGGGCGTGATCATGACCGGCATGGGCGACGACGGCGCCAACGGCATGCGCGAGCTGAAGGAGGCCGGCGCGTACACGATCGCCCAGGACGAGGCGACCTGCGTGGTCTTCGGTATGCCCGCCGAGGCGATCAAGACGGGCGCCGTCGATCGCGTGCTCCCGCTCGACGCGATCGCCGGCGAGGTGGTGCGGCTGTGCCGCGCGTGAGCGGCGCCGCGCGTGCGCTCACGGCCCCGCGGCGGAGCGGCGGGCGATGCCGACCTGGGCCCAGAGGCGGAGCGAGGTGAGGAAGAACTCCTCGAGCGCGGTCGTGGTGCCGAGATTGGCGCGGAGCAGACCGGCGCACTCCTCGAGCTTGCGGATCGACGCCACGAGCGGGACGCGCAGCTGCGGGGCGGTTTCGGGCTGTTCGGCCACGAAGGTGCGGGTGGCGTGCTCGATTTCGGAAAGCAGCGACTGGCGCACGCCCACGGCGATGCCGGTCTCGATCGCCTCGAGCTCGTCGTCGCTCATCGTGTCTTTCGAATCCGCCGTCTCCTGCTTGAGCGTGGTCGCGGCGGTTTCCTCGAGGATGCGCTCGAAGCGGGCGATGAGCGCGTAGAGCGTGAAGATCTGGGTGGCGGCGCCCTTCTTGTCGGCCACGCCCTCGGTGAGCTGGCGCAACCAGCCGCGGTAGAGCTCGAGCCACGGCTGGAGATCCGGATGCGCGACGGGCGCGGCGACGGAGGGGAAGCGGAAGCGCAGGCAGCGGCTGAGGATCGTGGCCAGCAGCGAGTACGGATGCGTCGTCAGCAGGATGAGGGTGGTGTCGCGCGGCGGCTCCTCGAGGGTCTTGAGGAACGCGTTGGAGGTGGCCGCGTTCATCCGATCGGCCTCGTAGACGACGCCGACCTTGTGGCGGCCGACCTGCGGGGTGAGGTCGATGCGGCCGAGGAAGCCGCGCATCGTGTTCTCGTCGGCGCCGCCGCCGGACTCGCCGATCTTGATCTGCCGCATCTTGCCCTCGGGGCGCAACGCGATGAAGTCCGGGTGCTTGAGCGGCGGGTACACCTGCGGGGTGTCCGGCGGGTTGAGCAGGCGGTCGGCCAGTGCGAGCGCGGCGGTCTCGAGGAGGGCGAGGTTGTCGCCCTGGAAGATCAGGCTGTGCGCGAGGCGTCCGTTGCGCAGGGCACGGTCGAGCACGGCGGCGGCGGGGGTGCGGGCGACGGAGTCAGGCCAGGCGTTCATGGACGGTTTGCCAGATGGCGGCGGAAACCTCGTCGATCGGGCGGGTGGTGTCGATCACCGCGACGCGGCCCGGCTCGGCGCGGGCGATTGCGAGGTAGCCCTCGCGCACGCGGGTGAAGAACTCGAGGGACTCGCGCTCGATGCGGTCGGGCTGGCCGTCGCCGCGGGCCCGCACGCGGGCGTGGCCGACCTCCACCGGGACATCGAGGACGAGGGTGAGGGCGGGCCGGCAGTCGCCGACCGCGAAGCCGTTGATCGCCGCCACCGCTTCGGGCGACAGGCAGCGGGCGGCGCCCTGGTAGACCGTGGTCGAGTCGAGGAAACGGTCGCAGATGACGACCCGGCCGGCCGCGAGCGCAGGGGCGATGCGCTCCCGCACGATCTGGGCGCGGGCGGCGGTGAAGAGCAGCAGCTCGGTCTCGGCGCACATCGCGCCACCGGCCTTGTGGTGGAGCAGGAGGTTGCGGATCTCCTCGCCCAGTGCGGTGCCGCCGGGCTCGCGCGTGAGCAGCGGCTCGAGGCCGGCCGCCTGCAGCCGGGCGACGAGCTTGGCGATGTGGGTGCTCTTGCCGCACCCCTCGGAGCCTTCGAAGGTGATGAACTTGCCGCGGAGATTCACGAGTGGGTCGGGTATGGGAGGGGGCGGAAGGGCCGGACGAGGAGGCAAAGGCCGGTGAAAACGCGTCGCAACGGAAAAGACCGGACCTCGGCGTCGCAGCGGGAAATTCCGTTGAAGCGCCGCGGCCGAGCGCCCAACACTGCGCGCCATGTCAGTCCCTCTTTCCGCGGTTCCGTTTCTCGCCACCGAGGTGGACCTCGTGCAGGTCTTCGCCAACACCGACAACGTCGGCCAGGGCATCACCATCCTGCTGGGCATCTTCAGCATTTTCGCCTGGTCGATGATGTTCGGGAAGTTCTTCGAGCTGCGAAAGCTCAAGCAGCTCAACCAGGCCTTCGAATACCGGCTGCGCGAGGAGCGCAAGCTGCTGGAGATCCACGAGTCGTTCCGCGCGAAACGCACCATCCCGTACGGCGACCTCTTCGCCGACGCGCTCGAGGCGTACTGGCGCGCGGCGCAGATTGGCCAGGAGCGCGGCGAGCAGAACATCCGCTCCCGTATCGAGCATGCGGAGAACGCCCTCCAGCGCGCGCTCGCCCGCCAATCGTTGCGCTACGAATCCAGCATGATCTTCCTCGCCTCGATCGTCTCCGGCGCGCCGTTCCTCGGCCTGCTCGGCACGGTGTGGGGTGTGATGGTGGCGTTCAGCGCGGTGGCGACCTCGCAACAGGCCTCGATCCAGACCCTGGCCCCCGGCGTGTGCGCGGCGCTGACGACGACCATCGCCGGCCTCATCGTCGCCATCCCGGCGGTGTTCGGCTACAACTACCTGCTCAACCAGGTGAAGTGCCTGATCACCGAGCTGGAGAACTACGCCAGCAGCCTCGCGGACCGCCTCGAGCTCGAGACGACCGGCGCGGTCACCCACAGCACCTCCACCGCCCCGCAGGACTGACGGAGCCCGACGCCATGGCACGTTCCTTTCGCAGGCAGCGCCAGCTGCACCCGGTGGCGGAGCTCAACATCACCAACTTGGTCGATCTCGGCTTCACGCTGCTGATCATCTTCATGATCGCCACGCCGCTGATCCAATCGTCGTCGTCGCTGCCGCTGGAGCTGCCGGTGCAGGGCTCGAAGCCCGACAAACCGACGAAGGAGCAGGCGCAGCGCATCGCGGTGGATCGAAACGGCAACTACTACTGGGGCGACAACCGCGCCAGCCTCGCGCAGATCCGGGTGAACCTCCAGGCGATGGCCGAGAACCCCAAGCCACCGGTGATCTTCATCGATGCGGACTTCCGCCTGCAGTACCAGCAGGTGGTAGCTGTGCTCGACGAGGTGAAGGAGGCCGGTCTCTCGAAGATCAGCCTCAACACCCAGCAGGCGAAGTAAGCCGCAACCGACGCTCCGAGCCGTGTCCACCATGCGCGCCAGTTCTCCCGGTGCTTTCGTCCTCTCGGCCGCTTTCCACGCGGTCGTGATCGGCGCGATCATCGCGTTTTCGTTCTGGGTGCGGCGTGCGACCGAGATCAATCCGGCGATGTTCGATCTGGTGAATCCGGAGGACATCGAGATCGGCGACCATTTTGAGATGCCCGGAGCTCCCTCGAAGAACCCCGGAGTGAAGGACACCGGTGTGAAATTCAACCGGCCGAAGGTGAAGAAGGTGAAGATCCCCACCGCGCAGGAGATCGCCGCGGCCGAGGCCAAGGCGGCGGCGCAGGCCGCCAAGGAAACCAAGAGCACGCCGACCTCGACCACCGCCTCGACGCGCAACAAGACGACTTCGTACGCCGATTTTCAGAAGAAGAATACGAAGCAGCTCGCGGCGAACCAGAAGGTCCGCAGCGCCAGCGGCAAGCCCGCACCGGGCATCGATGCGAAGGGCATCGTCGACGACCTCATGGAGTCCGCCGCGGGACCGCGCGGTGACGGCGGCGGCACCGGCGGCTCGAAGGTCATGATCGCGGCGCTGGATGCCTATTTCAGCCGGCTGATCACCGCGCTGCGCGCCGCGCACGAGATGCCGGACTCGGTCACCGACCTCCTTGTCGCCAAAGTCTCGTTCTACCTCGCCGCCGACGGCTCGATCTCGGCCGTGAAGATCGTGAAGTCGTCGGGAAGCACCGACTACGACGACTCGGTGATCGACGCCTTTCACAAGGTTCGCTCGATCGGCGCCGTGCCCGGCGCGAAGAGCGGGACGTACGTGATCAACTTCAAGATGATGGAGTAGGTCCGAGATCGGTGGACGGTGGCCGGTCGGCGGTGGTTGCGGATTTTGTACGGGCCGGGCACCGGTGTCGGACGCCTGCGGTAGGGTCGGCGCTCGCCGCCGGACCGAGACACCGCGGACCGCGGCGGGGGCGAGAGTGCGTGTTCCGACTCGGGCCGTGCGCCGGCGGTCCGGACGCGTGGTCCGACCCTACGCGCAAGCGTGGAGTCGGGCGTGAGAGGGACGCCTGCGGTAGGGTCGGCGCTCGTCGCCGGACCTCCGTGACGCGGAAGGGCGTGGGTCGGTCGCAGGCTTGCGCCGGGTTTTCGAGCACGAGAATGAGAACGAGCGGGGGGCTTGCGCGATGGGGCGGGAGGCGAGGGGCCGGGCCGTCGTCGAACGGTTTTCAGAGGAGAAACCGGCGCCGAACAAAGAAGTGAGATTTTTCAAAAATCCGTGTTGACGGAGAAAGATCGGACCTACTTACTCCGCACCTCTTCTCAAGCGGGCGTAGCTCAGTTGGTAGAGCACCACCTTGCCAAGGTGGACGTCGAGAGTTCGAGTCTCTTCGCCCGCTCCACTTTCCGCCGCCGATCCAAAAGATCGGCGGCGGTTTGTTTTTCGGGGTCATGCGCGCCGTGCACGGGCCTGTCGGGGAGTGCGCGTCGCTATTCTGGCGGTGCGCAACGCTTCCGTTGTCCGCACCGGGACCGCGGACTCTACTTCTCCGCCGCGATGCCCAGGAACGCGGCGAGGGCGGGTTCGGGTTCCGGTGCCGCGCGCCAGCCGACGACGAGGCGGCTCTCCGGAGCCGGGCCGGCGAGGGCGTGGAAGACGATGTCGGGCGGGAGTTGTTTCGCCTCCGAGGGCGGCATGAAGGTGGCGCCCACACCGGCGCGCACCAGGCCCACGCCGTTGGCGCGCGGCCAGACTTCCTCCGCGATGCGCGGGGTGATCTTCGCGGTCGCGAAGGCGGCGAGGATGCGGTCGTAGAAACCAGGGTTGTGTTGGCGCGGGAACAGGACGAACGCGGTGTCGGCGAGATCGGCGAGCTTGAGCTGCGCGCGACGGGCGAGCGGATGGTCCTTCGGCAGGAGCACGCCGTTCTTCTCGCGCAGAAGCGTGCGCGTCTCGAGCGCTGGTGTGGCGGCGTCGGGGTGGAAGAACCCACAGTCGATGTCGCCGGCGAGAAGCGCCGGCAGTTGGGCGGCCGTGGGAGACTCGTTCAATTCAAGCTTGATGCCTGGATACGCGCGGTGGAACTCGCGGAGGATGCCGGGCAGCACGGTGGCCATGGCGAGGCCGGTGAAGGCCACGCGCACGCGGCCGGTCTGGCCGCCGGCGACGGCGGCGAGTTCCGCGGGGAGGCGGCTGAGGTCGCGCAGGAGGGGCTCGGTGCGCTCCAGCAACGCGCGGCCGGTGGGGGTGAGCTCGACCTTGCGGCGGGTGCGGCGGAGCAGGTCGAGCCCCAGCGACCTCTCGAGCTGCGCGATCTGGCGGCTGAGCGCCGGCTGGGCGACGCCGAGCGCCTCGGCGGCGGCGCGGAAATGGAGCCGGCGCGCGACTTCGCGGAAATAGACGAGGTGCCGCAGCTCGAACGGGAATTGATACTCGCGAGGCATCACCGGCGACGAAACAAGTATTTCCCCGGCCTGGCAACTCTGTGGTAAATTCGGTGCAACAGGTTACACGTACCTCCTTTCACCATGGCCAAATCACTCTTCCAGAAAGTTTGGGAAGCGCACACCGTCCGCCAGTTGGCGAACGGCCAGACGCAGCTCCTCATCGGCACGCACCTCATCCACGAGGTCACCAGCCCGCAGGCGTTCGGTATGCTCCGCGACCTCAAGCTCAAGGTCGCCATGCCGCACCGCACCTTTGCGACGGTCGACCACATCGTGCCGACCGACCAGTTCGCCGAGCCCTACGCCGATCCGCTCGCGCAGGCCATGATGGACGCCATCCGCAAGAACTGCGCGGAGTTCGGCATCACCTTCTTCGACCGCGCCACGGGCAAGCAGGGCGTTGTCCACATCGTTGGGCCGGAGCAGGGTATCACCCAGCCGGGCACGACGATCGCCTGCGGCGACTCGCACACCTCCACCCACGGCGCGTTCGGCGCGATCGCTTTCGGCATCGGCACCACGCAGATCCGCGACGTGCTCGCCACGCAGACGATGGCGCTCGGCGCGCTCAAGGTCCGCCGCATCGAGGTGAACGGAAAGCTCCGCCCCGGCGTCTACGCCAAGGACGTGATCCTCCACATCATCCGCCAACTTGGCGTCAACGGCGGCACCGGCTTCGCCTACGAGTACGCGGGCGACGTGTTCGACCGCATGTCGATGGAAGAGCGCATGACCGTGTGCAACATGTCCATCGAGGGCGGCGCACGCGCCGGCTACGTCAATCCCGACGAGACCACCTTCGCCTACCTCAAGGGCCGGCCGTACTCGCCGAAGGGCGCCGAGTGGGATGCCGCGGTCGCGCGTTGGAAGTCCTTCGCGTCGGATCCGGGCTGCAAGTACGACGACGTCGTGAAGATCGACGCCGCCACCATCGAGCCGACCGTCACCTGGGGCATCAATCCCGGCCAGGCCATCGGCGTGGGCGAGACCATCCCGACGCCCGCCTCGGCCACCAGCGCCGACGAGAAGGCCTCGATCGTCGAGGCGCTCGAGTACATGAAGTTCGCGCCCGGCGCCCCGATCAAGGGCACCAAGATCGACGTCGCGTTCCTCGGCTCGTGCACCAACGGCCGCCTCTCCGACTTCGAGGAGGTCGCCCGGTACGTGAAGGGCCGCAAGGTCGCCAAGGGCATCAAGGCCATCGCCGTCCCCGGCTCGCAGATCGTCGCCCTCCAGTGCCAGAAACTCGGGATCGACAAGATCCTCGCCGAGGCGGGCTTCGAGTGGCGCGAGGCCGGCTGCTCGATGTGTCTCGCGATGAATCCCGACAAGCTCATCGGCGACCAAGTCTCCGCCAGCTCGTCGAACCGCAACTTCAAGGGCCGCCAAGGCAGCCCGACCGGCCGCACGATCCTCATGAGCCCGCTCATGGTCGCCGCCGCCGCGCTCACCGGCCACGTCGCCGACGCCCGCGAAGTTTTCGCCGTGAAAGGCTGACGGCGAAAACCAGGTTTAGGTCTTGGGTTCAGGTTGAGGTGCAATCCACCGCAACCGGCCCGCCTAAACCTAAACCCACCACCTCAACTTCTACTCTTCCTCTCCCATGGCATTGGCCAAAATCTCCCAGGTCGCCGGCCGCGGCGTGTTCGTGCCCGGCAACGACATCGACACCGACCGCATCATACCGGCGCGCTTCATGAAGTGCGTCTCGTTCGACGGTCTCGGCGAGTTCGTCTTCTTCGACGTCCGCAAGAACGAGGACGGCTCCCCGAAGCAGCACCCGCTCAACGAGCCGCGTTTCCAAGGCGCGACCGTCCTGCTCTCCGGCGCGAATTTCGGCTGCGGCTCCTCCCGTGAGCACGCGCCGCAGGCGATCCAGAAGTACGGCTTCCGCGCGATCATCGCCGAAGGCTACGCCGAGATCTTCTTCGGCAACTCGACCACGCTCGGCATCCCGTGCGTGACCGC
>JAEXPQ010000013.1 GCA_023446735.1 Verrucomicrobiota bacterium | reverse complement strand
GTCCGGGAACAGGCTGCCTAGCGACGGGGATCGACGAAAGAAATTCAAATGAGCAACTCCAAGCTGTACGTTGGCAACATGGCCTTCGCCACCACCGAGTCCGACCTGCGTGATGCGTTCGGCCAGTACGGTACCGTGAGCGATGTGTACGTCGCCATGGACAAGTTCACCGGCCGCGCCCGCGGTTTCGCGTTCGTCACCATGAGCACGCCCGAAGAGGCCAAGCTCGCCATCGAGAAGATGCACGGCGCCAGCCTCGGCGGCCGCGCCCTCACCGTTAACGAAGCCCGCCCGAAGGAAGAAGGCGCCGGCCGTTCGTTCGGCGGTGGCGGCGGCGGCGAGCGTCGCGGTGGCTTCGGCGGCGGCGGCGGCCGTGGCTTCGGCGGCGGCGATCGTGGCGATCGTGGCAGCCGTGGTGGTTTCGGTGGCGGCGATCGCCGTTACTGAGCCCCTCCGGTCCTAACGACCAAACCTTTCAAGGCGGACCGCTTCGGCGGCCCGCCTTTTTTCATGCCCGCTCCACCCGCGCGAACGGCTGCGGTGCCGGCCGCGAACGGGCCGGCAGCGTGGATCGTTGCTCAGCAGATCAGTGCACCGAAATCGCTGAAGTCCCCGCGAAAGCCGCCCGGCACGCCCTTGACGATGACCGCCACCGCGTCGTGCGAGTGCAGCGATTCGAGATGGGCGCAGGCCACCTGGAAGTCCGCGATGCGTTTGTCCGCCCCGAGTTCGCGATGGAGCAGACGAGCCGCATCCTCGACGAACTTGCTGTAGGCGCCGTTGAGCTCGGCGAACGCCTGTTCGTCTTCACGCTTCACCATGACCTGGGTCTCAGTCCGCAGCGCCGCGGCGCAGCGTGCCTGCAGATCCTCGATCGCCAGCCGCCGCCCCTGCGCGATCTCGACCGTGACCCGCGCCTTGCTGCGTTGCGAATGCGGGATGCTGTAGATGCCGCGGCCGTGGCGCGCGTGCTCGCTGAGCTCGTCCGAGCACGGGCACGCGGAGGAATAGACGAAATCGAAATGCACGAATCGCCGCGCCCCGCCCGCGGCGTCGATCGTGGCCTCGTAGGCGCATTCATAATACTGCCAACCGGCCAGCCCACTGCGCAGCGCGGTCTGGCGGATCGGGTAGGAGAAACGCACGCGCAAGCGCGCCTCCTCGCTGCCGAGCTCGCGGCGGTAGGCGGCGAGAATCTTCGGCAGCGTCTCCACCGAGAACACCTGCTCGGAGAACGTGTAGAAGGTGCGCACGATGCGCGACATGTTGATTCCCTTGGCCCCAGCCCGCAGCGAGACCGTGCCGGTCACGCTCGCCTCGAGCTCGCGCCGGCCGCCCTTGGTCGCGAAACGCAACGGGAGCCGGAAGTTCGAGACCCCCACCTGCTGGATCGGAACGTCGGCGCCCTGGATCTGGCCGGCCGGACCCATCATGTCGGGCAACGACTCGCGGTACGCTTCGGTCACACGAAACTTCGGATCATACACCTTGCGGGCAGGCACCCGGCAGCCGCTCTCGCCGCAACGCGGGCAGGCCGGCTCGTGATTCTTCGAGGACTTTTTCATGTTCGTTTTTGGTTCGCGACGACCGGGCGGGTGACGATAACCGCCGGCGCTACAGGGCGCCGGATCGAAGCGGACGAGAGCAGTTGCACACAATCCCCCCGCGGTCAACGCCGGCCACGGCCGCGCAGGACCGAGCCGCTGGAGTTGACCACCGCGCGAGCCCGGCGCATGCAGGGCGGCACCGCGACCAGCACCATGTCTCCCCTTACCTTTTTCCACGGTCCGTTCGAGGCCGGCGTCTTCACCGGCCCGGAGTGGCCCCGTTCACCCGGAATCTTCGCCTACACGCCGATCGAGGGCGACGGGCATGACGAGCTGCGCCACGCCTGGCAGGTCGGCGCCGCACCACGCTGCCATTTCGACGAGTTCGGTGAACGCACCAGTTTCACGGTCAAAGGCAGCCCGCGCTACGGGCGCCTCGAGTTGGCCGACTTCGCCACCGGCCCTGTCGCTGAAAGCTGATGACAGACCCCATGGAGCTGCAACTCGTCGCCCGCGACTGCTGCGCCTGGCCAGTCCTCGCCCGGCGCTCCGACGGCGCGTTGCTGCTCGTCCATTTCAACCGACCGAGCCACGGACGAGAGGAGGGCGACCTCGTCGCACTCGCCAGCACGGACGATGGCGCCACCTGGTCGGAGGCCGGGACACCGGCCCCGCACGACCCGGGAACGAACCGCATGCACCTCGCCGTCGGCTGCGACCCCGCCGGAGACTGGATCGTGCTGTCGACCGGCTTTCGTTTCGCCGGAACGGCTTGGGCCGGCCTCGACTCGCTGTGGTGTTCACGCTCGATCCCGCTAGGGAACAATTGGTGCATCCAGCGACAAGTGCAGGTGGCAAGCCCCGAGTCTTGGTTGATCCCGCACGGCCGCATCCACGCGCTCCGCGACGGTCGGCTGGCGGCGGTATTCTACCACGCCGATGGCCCCAAGGGGCCGAGCCGCGCGTGGCTCGCGTTCAGCCGCGACCAGGGCGGCACATGGCACGACGCAACCCCGGTCGGCGACTCCGACACCAACGAGGTAGTCGTGCTGCCTCGCTCGACCGGCGAGTGGCTGGCCGTCGCCCGCACCCAACTCGACCATCACCTCGTGCTTTGGCGTTCACGCGACGAGGGCCGCAGCTGGATCAGCCCGACAGCCATTACCGACTCGATGCAACACCCCGGCGACCTGACCGCAGTGGACGGCGACCGGATCGTGCTCACCTATGGGATCCGAAACCGAGGCAAAACCGGCATCGGCGCCCGCCTCAGCACCAATGGCGGACAAACGTGGGGAGCTCCGGTGGTCCTCGCTCGTTTCGATAACGCGACCGATTGCGGCTACCCGTCCACTGTGCGCGGCACCGACGGGCAGATGCTCACCGCTTGCTACTCCAACGCCTCCGCGATGGCCGAGGGCTATCACCTGTTGCTGATTCGCTGGGGGCTTGATCGCCTCGAGACAAATCCCCCAAATCTCTGATCCCCAATAGAGAGAGCCTAGAAAACTCCTTCGATACCGCCCGATTTCCAACCAAGACGCGACGGCGTCCCTACCTCTGCTGCCCCCCACATTGGTAGCATGAAGTGGGGAACGCCGTCGCGCTGATTGTTCAGTCCCATCCGGGAACCAGCCTGCCCCGGTCAGAAACGGGTGCCGCAGCACCGACGCTTCCAAAACGACAGTCCTTGCAGCCTGTGGAACCAACGACCACCGAGCTCGCAAGCTCGGCACTCGGGGCCCAAACATCACTGGAGGAAATAGCCGTCACGTGGGCGAAGAGTGCGGAGAATCGCCGCGCCCTCCATCCTTGCCATTACCAGCCTTCAGTGAGCGGCTTGCCATTTATCTGGTAAACCGAGACCCTTGACTTGTGTCTCGTTCCCGTCTCCGGCCGTGGGCCGCCCACCTTCCGTTCGCGTTCGTCGCCGCCCTGCTGGGCGGGCTCGGACCGTCGGCCAAGGCGGCGGCCTGGGACAATCCGGGCATCGGCGCCCCGCTCGTGCGCACCTTCACCGCCAAGGACACCGGCGCTCTCTCCTCGTACCGCTGCGCCCTGCGCGCACGTTCCGGGAACCTGTACGTCGGGCACGACGGGCTCCATGAATACGACGGGGAGACTTGGCGCGCGATGCCGTTGCCGGAAGGATCCGCCGTGCGCTCGCTCGCCGAGGACGAGGCGGGGCGAATCTGGGTTGGCGGCGAGAACCTCCTCGGCTTCCTCGACCGTGGGGAATCGAACCAGCCGCGGTTCGTCTCCGTCCTCCCCTCGCTTCCGGCGGAACACCGGGCCGATCTCGGCTGTGTCAGCGCCGTGTTTGCTCTGCCGAAGGGCCACACGATCGTCGTCGCGGAGAACCGCGTCTTCAGCCTGCGCCCGACCGGCGTCCAGGTCTGGTCGCTGTCCGCGACCCGGCGGTTGACGGCGTGGCGCAACGAGGAGGGCGAGGTGTTCGTCGTCCAGCCCGGAGCGTCCACGTTGCGCGTGACCGAAGCGGGTCTTGAGCCCTCGGGATTTCCCGAGCCCTACGCCTCGATGGGCATCGAGTGGTGCGTGACCTTTCGGGACCGGACAAGCCTGCTGAGCGCCGGGCAGCGCCTGCTTCTGCGAAGGAACGGGCGCATCATGCCGGTCGAGACCCCGATCGCGGAGCGCCTGCGCGAAGATCGGGTGACCGGCGCGATCCTCCTGGACGGGGGCTTCGTCGCCTTGGCGACCCTGCGCCACGGTATTCTCGTTCTCAACACCGCGGGCGAACAGGTCGCCGCGATCGACCGGGCGGATGGATTGCCGGACAACCGCATCGTCCATCTCGCCGCCAGCGTGAACCAAGGCCTGACCGCGACCACGCCGGAGGCGGTGGTCGTGTTCTGCGACGGACTGTCGACGACAGTCTTCGACGGTCGCCATGGACTGCCCCCACGAAGGATCGTCGCGCTGGCCGAGACGAGCGACGGAATCCACCTCGCCAGCGGCGCCAAGGTCTTCCGCCTGCCCGCTGCGACCGCCGACCGCCCGGCGCGCAGCGCTTGGCTGGAATGCGCCGAACTGGAAGACAACATCTCCGGTCTCGTGGCCTGCGGCAAGCGCCTCGCCGCCGCCACTCCGACCGGCATCAATCTTCTTGCAGCCGACCGGCCGGCCGCGCGGGTTCGCGCCGCCGAGATCGTCGCCCTCGGCTCCTGGATCACCGCCCCGGAGGGACTGGCCTGGATCGAGGGCACCCGCCTCCAGCGCGGACGCCTGGTTGCCGACCAGCTGGTGCCGGAAGGTCCCCCGCAAGAGCTCGACCTCGACGCCTGCGCGCTGCTCGAAGACCCCCAAGGCGCCCATTGGATCAGCACGGCGCACTCAGGGGTCGTGCGCGTCGCTCCCGCCGAGGACATCGCGAGCGGCAAGCCGGCGCTGCGCGCCTACCGGAGCAATTTGCGCAACGCCGGCAGCCTGGCTCCGCGCCTGTTCCGGGCCGGGTCCCGCGTCCTCGCCGCCACCGATGCCGGCCTGGTCTACCACTCCGCGACCGGCGACCGCTTCGTGACGGTGCCCGGTGTCACCAATGTGCGGATCCACGCCGTCTCCGACACCGAAGCCGACGGTACCGTCTGGGTCGCCTTGAGCCAACGGGACCGGGCGCCCTTCCAGGTGCGCATCGCCCGGCTGCGCCCGGCCGAGGGAGGAATCGCCTGCGAGCTGGTGCGCCTGCCGCCCCTGCCGCTGGAGGAACCTCCCGGCGCGATCCTGGCCGCACCGGGCCAGGCCGGAACCGAGCGGGTCTTCTGGCTCGGCATGACGGGCAAGGTTCTCCGCATCGAGTCACCGGGAACTCCCGCCGCCAGCCCGCCGCTCCCCCCCGCAATCTCGGCGTTGTCGATCTTCGACGACGCCAGAGGCACGTCGCCGCTCAAGGCCCAGCAGCGCCGGGTCGCGTTCGACAACTCGGGGCTGCGCTTCGACATCGCCGTGCCGGAGGGCCGGCTCGGGCAGCGTGTGCATCTCGAATCCCGGCTCGTCGACTTCGACGCCGACTGGGTTCCGCTCGGCGAGATTCCGTCGCGGGTGTTCCGCGGCCTTCGCGACCGCGACTACCGGTTCGAGGCTCGCTCGATCGATGCCCTCGGCCGGCCTTCCCCCGTCGCCGTGTTCGAATTTTCCGTGCAGCCGCCATGGTGGCGTTCGGCCCCGGCCTACATGAGTTACGCGTTGGCGCTGGTGCTCTTGTCCGGCTTGGCATTTTTCACCCGGCTGCGCCTCGGCCAGCGGCACCGTCGCGAACTCGAGATGCTCGTGGCCCAGCGCACGCGGGAACTGGCCCAAGCGAACGCCGCGAAATCCGACTTCCTCGCCCACATCAACCACGAGATCCGTAACCCGCTCAACGGCGTGATCGGGCTCTCCGCGATGCTGGCGCAGCAGCACCACAACGACCAGTCCCGCCAGCTCGCGCGCTCGCTCAAGGCGTGCGCCGGCTACCTCGGTTCGGTCGTCGACAACGTGCTCGACCTCGCCCGCATCGAATCCGGCCGGATCGAGATCACGCCGCAACGCTTCGAACCCCGCCTGCTCCTCGACGACATCGCCGAGATGTTCCGCCTGCAGGTCGAGGAGGCCGGGGGCCGGATCAGCTGGTCCGTCGATCCGGACCTGCCCCCGACCCTCGTCGGCGATGTGCACCGTATCCGTCAAGTGCTGGTCAACTTCGCCGCCAACGCCGCCCGCTACGCCCGTGGCGCCGATGTCCGGCTCTCGGCGCGCCGCCGGAGCCAGACCTTCGACGCCATCGCCGTCGTCTTCACGGTCTCCGACACGGGCCCCGGGATCGCGCCCGCCGAACAGAGCCGCATCTTCGAGAAATTCGCCCGCGGCGGGCGCCGGATGGAATCCGAGCAGAACCGCGGCTTCGGCGTCGGACTCGCGCTGGTGCGCAACCTCGCCCAGCTGCTCGGCGGCGAAGCCGATGTCGATTCGCAGCTCGGATACGGCGCGAGATTCCGGCTCACCATCCCGCTCGCGACCGCCGACTCCGTTCCGCGCCCGGAATCGGCCGCCGGTCCCACCCTCCTCCCGGCGCCCGGCTTGCGCGTGCTCGTGATCGACGACCAGTCGTTCAACCGGCTCGTCCTGCGCGATCAACTCGAGCGCCTCGGCTGCAAGGTCGAGGAATCGGCCGACGGACCGAGCGCCCACCTGCTCCTGCAAGCCCGCGCCCACCACATGGCCTTCGTCGACCTCGACCTTCCGGGGCTCGACGGGCTCAACCTCATCCGTCGCATCCGCCAGGAAGGGGCGGAGCGACCCGTCTTCCTCGTGGCCACCACGGCCTCCGCCACCCGGACCATCGAGGAGAAAGTGCTCGCCGCCGGAGCCGACGCTTTTCTCCCCAAGCCGATCTCCCTGCCCCACCTCGCGGCCCTCCTCGAAGCGTGCGGCGCACGCCTGGCGCCGCCCAGATCGACCGTCGCCCCGCCGGCGCCGGCCAGCGAGGGCGTCGCCTCCGGGCTCTTCGCCGAGGTCCCGCTTCCGACCGAGCTCCTGCGCACCCTCCAAACCGAGCTCGACCACGAGACCCAATCGCTGGTGACCAGCTGGCGGCAGGCCGACGCCGATGCGGCGCGGCGCCACGCCCACCGCATCGCCTCGCTCGGCATCATCGCGCGCGACGACGGCCTCCTGGAGGCCGCCCGCACCGCCGAGGAGGCGCTGCGCCACAATCACGCGGAGGCCAGCCTCTCGGTCGACGCCCTCCAGTCGGCCGCCCACACCCGTATCCGTCTGTTGCGCACCTCCGCCGGCGGCCCCGACACGCACGGGAAAAACTAGCCCGGACGCATCCGCGCGGCAGATGGTGCCGCCGTCGATTCTCGCCCCGGCGCCCCGCCTCCGCCTCGAGCGGGAGGGCAACACTTGGGCTAGAACTGGCTGCTGTCCGGTCGCACGAAGCCCTTGCGCAACGCGTAGCGCATGAGCTCGGCCTGCGTGTTGGCCCCGAGCTTCTTCATGATGTTGCGCCGATGCGAATGAACCGTCCAGGCGGTCAGCCCCATCTGCGCCGCCGCCTCCTCGTTCGAGAGCCCGCGCCCGAGCAGGTGCATCAACTCCTGTTCGCGATCGCTGAGCACCTTGGAAAACGCCACCGGATCGGCCCGCATCGCCTGCTGCACCTGCTGCACGACCTCCGCGAAATACACCCGCCCCGACGCCACCGCCTCGATCGCGTGGCGGAGGATCTCCGGCTTCTGGACGTTCTTGTCGACGAAGCCCTGGATGCCCATCGAACGAATCCGGTGGATCGTGACTTCGTCGCGCAACGAGGTGAGCGCCAGGATCCGCAGATCCGTCATCTTTTCGAAGAGCTTCGCCGCCACATCCAGCCCGTCCCCGTCCGGCAGCTGCAGATCCAGCAGCACCAAATCCGGCCGCGCGGGAGGGATCCGCTCCAACGCTTCGGCCACCGTGCCGGCCTCGCACACGACGGTGAAACCGAACTGCACACTGCACAGCCCCACCAACAGCCGGCGGAACAATTCTTGGTCCTCCACAATGGCCAGTTTGATCGACATCGAAATGGGGCTGGCCCGAGGAAGCAGCAACCGGCCCGACCCGGCAAGCTCGCAACGATGGGGAAGGGGTGTTCGGCCGGTTTCACGGGCCCTCCGCCACCGCTGGCTCGCACTAATGAAAAAGCCCGGCGCGCGGCCGGGCTCGGTGGGGAAGCGAGAATGCGGATGTTCAGGCCTTGGCCGCGAACTTCGGCTCCAGGTAGTTGGCGCAGCTGTCGAGCGTGGCGAGCTGCATGTAGTCCGCCTCGGGCACCTCGATGCCGTGGCGCTTGCGCAGCTCCATCACGATGTCGAGGAAGTCCATCGAATCGAGCTGGAGCTGCTCACGCAGGCGCACATCGGGCTTCAGACCGCTGAGGTCCTCGTCGGGCGCGATGTCGGAGATGATGTCGATGACCAGCTTCTTGATGTCGTCTTTCGTCATGTGAACGTTGTCAGTCGGAGAAGCGCTTCACGATCAGCGCAGAGTTAATTCCGAGCATACCGAAGGAATTGTTCAGAATGGCGTCAACCCGTTTCACCGACTTGGGCTGGTTGAGCACGAGCGTCGGCAACGCGCACTGCGGATCGAGGTCGTCCACGTTGATCGTCGGGTGCACCACGAGGTCGTCGAACGACGGCAGATTGCCCGCCAACTCGAGGCTGCCGGCCGCGCCCATCGCGTGGCCGATGAACGCCTTGGTGCCGTTGATGTGCGGCAACACGCTGCCCTCGAACGCGGCGCTGATCGCCTGGCACTCCTGCACATCGCCCAGCGGGGTGGAGGTGGCGTGCGCATTGAGAATGTCGATCTGGTCGGGCGTCATCCGCGCGTTCTTGATCGCGAGGCGGATGCACTCGGCCTGGCGGACCGGATTGGGAAGCACGTAGTCGCTGGCGTCGGAGTTGACCGCATAGCCGGCGATCTCGCCGTAGATCTTGGCGCCGCGAGCCAGCGCGTCCTCGAGCCGCTCCATCGCGTAGATGCAGCCGCCTTCGGAGACCACGATGCCGTTGCGCGCCTTGTCGAAGGGGCGGCTGGCCTTGGTCGGGTCCTCGTGGTGGGCGAGCGCGCCCTGGCTCTTGAACGCCGCGAAGATCCCGAAGGACCGGATGCTCTCGCTGATGCCGCCGGCCAGCGCAAAATCGACCTCGCCCAACCGCAGCATCTGCGCCGCGTGGATCAGGCCCATGTTGCCCGCCGCGCACGCCGCGCCGATCGTGTACGCTGGACCGGTCACGCCGAGGTTGAGCGACGCCTCGCCCGCCGGGTTGTTCGCGACGGTGCGCGGGTTGTGGTAGTGCGACCAGAACTTGGTGTCGTTGTTGAACGTCGCCAGGCTCGCGATCTCGTTCTCGGTCTCGACATTGCCGTGCTCGGTGATGCCGAGGTAGATGCCCACGCGGCTCTTGTCCACGCCCGCCCAAGCGACCCGCGAGTCCTTCACTGCCTCATGAGCGCAATAGATGCTCACGCTGCCGGCGCGCGTCCCCACACGCAGCTCCTTGCGGGTCTGGTAGCGGGTGGCCTCGAACTTGCACACGCCGGCCAACACCTTGCCCATGTGACGCGTTTCGAAGAACTCCACGCCCGATTTGCCCGTAAGCAGAGCCTGCCGGAACTCCGGCAGGTTGTTGCCATTGGGGGCCGTGAGGCCCACGCCCGTGATGACGATGCGGCTGAGGTTCATTGTGAAAAGGAGGCGACAGCGTGGGGCCGCGCCGGGAAAAGCCGAAAGATTGCCTAGCCTCCGGCCCGCGACGCAATAAAAGTTTCCCGCTCCAACCCATGAACGTCCTCGTCGTCGGCGGCGCCGGTTACATCGGCAGTCATTGTGTGCGGCAACTCGCGGCCGCCGGGCATCGCCCGGTCGTGCTCGACAGTCTCGTCTACGGCCATCGCGCCGCAGTCGCGCCCTCCATCCCCTTCTATTCCTGCGATCTCGGCGACGAAACCGCCGTCGCACGCATCCTCGCCGAGGAGAAGATCGAACTGGTCATGCACTTCGCCGCCTTCGCCTACGTGGGCGAATCCGTCACCGACCCGCTCAAATACTACTTCAACAACGTCGTCGCGACGCTCCACCTGCTCCGCACGATGGTGAAGGCCGGAGTGAAGAAATTCGTCTTCTCCTCGACCTGCGCCACCTACGGCGTGCCGCCCACGCTCCCGATGACCGAGGCCACGCCGCAGGCGCCGATCAACCCCTACGGCCAGACCAAGCTCGATATCGAGAACGCCCTCAAGAACCTCGCCCGCGCCCACGGCCTCTCCTTCGCCGCCTTCCGCTACTTCAACGCCGCCGGCGCCGCCGCCGACGGCACCATCGGCGAAGACCACAAACCTGAGACGCACCTCATCCCCGTCGCCATCGACGCCGCCACCGGCCGCGGCCCCGCCCTCCAACTCTTCGGCACCGACTACCCGACTCCCGACGGCACCTGCCTACGCGACTACGTCCACGTCGACGACCTCAGCCGCGCCCACATCGCCGTCTTCCCGAAACTGGAGCAACCCGGCGCCGCCTTTTTCTACAACCTCGGCACCGGCACACCCACCTCCGTGCGCGAAGTCATCCGCGCCGTCGAGAAGGTCACCGGCAAGAAAGTGCCCGTCGTCGAGTCGCCCCGCCGCGCCGGCGATCCGCCCGCCCTCTACGCCGATGCCACCAAGGCCCGAGCCGAGCTCGGCTGGGAGCCGCAGTTCAGGACCATCGAGCCCATCGTCGCCTCCGCCTGGAAATGGCACGAGTCGCGCCCGAAAGGTTACGCCGACCGCTGAGCCGTTTGCCCGTAGCTGGAGCGCGCAGCGATTCAGCCTCCGCTCCTCTTCCCCGTTCCGCCCCGGGCGCCCCGCCCGGGCCTTCTCTTTTCCATCGTCTTCACCGCCCACCGGCACCGTCCACCCTTCACCGCCATGCCCTCCGCCCGTCTCGCCCAGCAGCTCCAGTTCCTCCTCGAGATCGACCAGCTCAAGGAGATCCGCCGCCAGAACTACACCATCAAGGGCCGCCGCCCGGAGACCGACGCCGAGCACGCCTGGCACGTCACCATGATGGCCGTGCTCCTCGCCGAACACGCCAACACGTCAATCGACGTCCTCCACGTCGTGAAGATGCTGCTCGTCCACGATCTGGTCGAAATCGACGCCGGCGACACCTTCGCCTACGACACCGCCGGCGCCGCCACCCAGCACGAGCGCGAAGCCCGCGCCGCGGACCGCATTTTCCCGCTCCTCCCCGCCGACCAGGCCGCGGAGTATCGCTCGCTCTGGGACGAATTCGAGGCCCGCACCACCCCAGAGGCCAAGTACGCCCACGCCATGGACCGCGTGCTTCCGATCTTCCTCAACAACGCCACCGACGGAGCCGCCTGGCGCAAGCACGGCATTACCGCCGACCGCGTCCACGCCCGCAACCGCCATGCCGCCGAGGGCTGCGCCGCGCTCTGGGCCGAGGCCGAGCAGGAGATCGCCCGCGCCGTCGCCGCCGGCAACCTGTGCCCCGCTCCGCACGGTTGATCCAAACCCCGGACGCAGGGCGCCGCTCCCCCGTTCCTTCGATCATGGTTGTTTCGGACCTTGCTGAGTCCATCATCTCGCGACTGTATCGGATGCTCCGTCACCCGCTACACCCGATCGAACGCCAGTCATGAAATACCTGCCCGCTGCCTTCGCGTTGCTCGCCACGCTCGGAACCGCGCTCACTCTCCAGGCCGAGACCTACCTTCGCCCCGGCCTTGCGCACTTCAGCTTCACCAACTCGCACTATGAGGACGAAACGGGTGGCAGCCTCGCCGTCGGCACAACCCTCGGTACCGGCGGCAACCACCAACTCGAGTTCGAAGCCGATCTTGTCGCCTGGAAGGCCGAATGGCTTCCGATAGCCGACAGCGCAGGAGGCCCGCCGATTCTCCTCCCCGGAGGCACCACCACCACCGGCGACGGTCACCTGCTCCCGCTGTTGCTCGGCTACCGCTATCGTACCGGAACCGCGGATTCCGTCTGGCGGTTCTACGCCGGCGCCAACCTCGGTGCGACTCGCGTCACCGGCGACCTGCTGAGCCTCCAGGCTCTCCCACCGCCCTACGGGACCCGGAGCGCCTCCGTCTCCTCGTGGCGCGCCACGGCGGGCGTGGCCGTCGGCGTCGAGTTCCGCCTCGCCCCACATTTCCGGATCGATCTCGGTTACCGCTTCCGCGCCGTCGACGGCCCGACGGTCACCCTCCGCGTCCCCACTGTCCCGACATCCTCCAGCACGCAGGACATGGGCTCGCTCTCAACCAGCGTGGTCACGGCCGGTTGCACCTGGTCGTTCTGACGCGCTGCCGCCTCCTCTTTTCCACCCGAACGAGACTGGGCCGCTTCCAGGCCTGTCTCGTTCGCGCTATTTCCGGTCCAGCGCCAGCCCCGCGCCGAACCCCACCAACGTCGCCCCCAAGCCGCGCTGGAACACCGTCCGGAAGCGAACCCGCCGGAACAGCCCCTGCACCCGCTCTCCGGCGGTGGCGTAAAGCATCATGCAACTGAAGGTCGTCACCAGCGTCGACCCGCACAGCAGCGCGGCCTTGCCGAGCGTGAGTTGCCCATCGACGAAGAACTGTGGGAACAGCGACGAGAAGAAGAACACCGCCTTCGGGTTGCTCGCCGTCACGATGAACGCCTCGCGGAACAGGCTCCGCCGCGGCATCGCACGCTCCGCCGCACCGCCCTCCGCCACCATGTCCACCGGGCCGAACAGCAACCGGCACCCGAGGTAGACGAGGTACGCCGCCCCGGCCCAGCGGATCGCCGAGAACACCCACGCCGCCTGAGCGAGGATAAAGCCGAGTCCGGCAAACGACACCACGCACTGCAACGCGGTCGCCGCGACATTGCCCCACGCCGTCGCCAACGACCGCCGCCAGCCGAAGCTGATCCCGTGGTTGAGCGCCAGCAGCATGCTCGGCCCCGGGGTGATCGTGGCGATGAACATCGTCAGCAGGAAGACCGCGAAAAACGAGCCGTTCATCCTCGTATCGCCTACACGGATCGCCATCACGCGCAAGCCCCGGGTCGCCCCCCACGTTCTTCCCGTTCGACCTATCGGCCCTCTTCGCCCTATTCCTCCTCCCCTCCGATGGCCACCGCGCCCCAGCAACCAGTCCCCCCCGCGAGCCCCACCCTCCACCCGCGCAACCGCCACCGCGGGCGCTACGACTTCGCCCTGCTCTGCGCCCGCGCGCCCGAGCTCGTCCGCTTCCTCCGCCCCAGCCCGCACGGCGACGCCACCATCGACTACGCCGAACCCGCTGCCATCCTCGCGCTCAACCGCGCGCTGCTTCTCACCTACTACGGCCTCGCCGACTGGTTCCTCCCGCCCGGCTACCTCTGCCCGCCCATCCCCGGCCGCGCCGACTATGTCCACCACGCCGCCGACCTTCTCGCCTCAGGCAACAACAGCGCGATCCCGCGCGGCCCGTCCGTCTCCGCCCTCGACCTCGGCACCGGCGCGAACCTCGTCTACCCCATCCTCGGCCGCGCCGAGTACGGCTGGCGCTTCGTCGCCACCGACATCGATCCCGTCGCCCTCCAGAACGCCGAGCGCCTCGTCGCCGCCAACCCCTCGCTCGCCGGCTCCGTCGAGCTCCGTCGGCAAAGTTCTCCCACCGCGATCCTGCGCGGCATCGTCCGCCCCGGCGAACGCTTCGATCTCACGCTCTGCAATCCGCCGTTTCACGCCTCCGCCGCCGCAGCCGCCGCCGGCTCCGCCCGCAAGACGCGCAACCTCGGCACCGCCCGCCCTGGCCAACGCACCCCGCTCAACTTCGGCGGACGCCCCGCCGAGCTCTGGTGCCCCGGCGGCGAAGTCGGTTTCCTCTCGCGCCTGATCGCCGAGAGCGTCGAGTTCGGTTCGCAAGTCCGCTGGTTCACCGCGCTGGTCTCCAGCCGCGACTCGCTGCCACGCCTGCGCCGCGCCCTCGCCGCCATGCGGCCGACCGAAGTCCGCACCATCGACATGGCCCAGGGTCAGAAACGCAGCCGCCTCCTCGCTTGGACCTACTCCAAGCTGTAGCCGGAATCACTGATCGCGGTTCCGTGCGCCCCCCTAGCTGGAACGCGCAGCACTTCAGCTCTCCCCGTAACTGGATGGCGCAGCCATTCAACCCATCACGTAGCGGGACGACGAAGTCGTTCAGCCTTCGCCGCGCCCGCCCTTGCCCCCTCTCTCTCGTTTAACGCATCCGCGTGCCTACCGCCCCGAAATCCCCTCGCCGCCTTCGCTCGCGACGCCTGCACTTTCCACCATCGGCGCCCTGCATCGCGCCGGCCTTCGCCCTTTCGCCCCCCAATGAAAATTCCCGCCATCGTCTTCTCCGCGCCCGGCCAGGTCGTCCTCGGCTCCACCGACCTCGATCCCGCCCAGCTCCGCGCCGACCAGGTGCTCCTCGACACCGAGGCCTCCGTCGTGAGCCCCGGCACCGAGCTCGCCATCCTCCGTGGCACCGAATCGTGGGCGCCGTTGCCCTACGTTCCTGGCTACGGCTCCGTCGGCCGCGTGCGCGCCGTCGGCTCAGCCGTGGCGAACGTGAAGGTCGGCGACTGCGTCTTCACCCACGGCCGCCATGTCGCGCAGGATTTCTCCTCCAACATGATTGTGCCCGTGCCGGCTGAAGTCTCCGCCGCCGAGGCCGCGTGCGCCCGCCTTGCCCAGGTCGCGTTCACCGCCGTGCGCATCGCCCAGGCGCAGCTCGGCGACTGGGTGGTCGTCCAGGGTCTCGGCGCCGTGGGCAACTTCGCCGCCCAGCTCTTCTCGCTCGCCGGCTGCGAAGTCGTCGCGACCGACGTCAGCCCGGGCCGCTGCGCCACCACACGAGCCTGCGGTATCCGCCATGTCCTACCGGCCGGCCCCGATTTCCGGGAGCAGCTCCGCGCCCTTACCGGCGGCGCGCTGGCCCGCACCGTGGTCGACGCCACCGGCGTGCCCGCGGTCGCCGCCGCCGCGATCAATTTCGCCGGCCCGCTCGGCGAACTCATCCTCCTCGGCTCCCCGCGCGGCGCCTGCGAGACCGACATCACCCCTTTCCTCAACGGCTCGCACCTCTGGGGCAACGGCTGCGTCACCGTCAAGGGCGCACACGAGTGGCGCCTCCCCGTCGGCAAGGACGGTTCCGGCCGCCAGCCCTACTCGATGGAGGGCAACCTCGAGGTCATCCTCCGCCTCATGGCGCAGAAACGCCTCCAGCTCGCCCCGCTCCTCGCGCACACCGTCGCGCCGCAGGATGCCCCCGCCATCTACACCGCGCTTCAGCAGCGCAAGGACGACGTCCTCACCGCCGTCATCGACTGGACCCGCGCCTGAGCCACGCAGTCCGCTGTAGGGTCGGACCTCGCGTCCGCACCGTCTCCGCGGACACGGCACGCCGCCAAGCGGCGGCCCTACATCCTGATTCCACCTGTCACTTGCCACCCGCTACTGGTTACTTGTCATGAAAAAACTCCGCCTCGGCCTCGTCGGCACCGGTTTCATCGCCCCCTTTCATCTCCGCGGTTTCGCCACAAACCCGCACGCCGCCATCACCGGCATCTGCGCCCTCTCCGATCCCGCGCGCCGCGACCGCCTCGCCGCCGAGTTCGGCCTGCGTGCGTTCACCACGTTTGAGCAGATGGTCGCCGATCCCGAGATCGACGCCCTCGTCCTCGGCAGCCGCAACACCGAGCACCTCGCCCAGATCCTCCGCGCGCAGGAGGCCCGCAAGCCCGTCCTCGTCGAGAAGCCCGTCGTGCTCAGCCTCGCCGACTACGACACCATCCGCGCCAGCGTCGCCCGCACCGGCGTGCCCGTGATTCCCGGACACAACTTCGTCTACCGCGGCGCCGTGCAGGCCGCCCGCCAGGTCGTCGCCAGCGGCGCGCTCGGCCGGATCGTATTCGGCTCGTTCGCCAGCAACCACACCATCTCGCCCGAGCACGCCACCGGCTGGCGCGCGAAACTCGCCCTCGGCGGCGGCGGCGCCCTCATGGACAGCGGACACCACCAGGTCTACCAGTCGCTCTTCCTGCGCGGGTGCCCCGTCTCGCTCCACGCCTACAAGAGCCGTCTCGTGCTCACCGGCATGGAGGGGGAGGATGTCGGCCACGTGCAGCTCCGCTACGCCGATGGCTCGCTCGGCTCCATCCTCCAGACCTGGACCAACAACCGCGGCGGCGCGGTCGACGGCATCCGACTTGTGGGCACGGAGGGTTCCCTCGAGGTGACCGACGCCCTCTACGTCAACGGCGAGAAACGCGACCCCGACACCGACTACGGCGCCTCCTTCGCCCACCAGGCCCGCGCCTTCTCCGACCTTATCCTCGAGGGCAAGCCGCCCGCGTCCACGCTCGCCGACGCCCGCAACACCCTCCAGCTCATCCAGCTCGCCTACCAGAGCGCCGATACCGGCACCGTGCCCACCTTCGTCGCCGCACCATAGGCGGCGCCCCGCCCCGATTGTTTCATCGCCTCCCGAGCGGCGGCGTGTAGCCTCGCCCTCGCAAACCCCTTCGCCTCATGCAACGTCGCGACTTTCTCCGCCGCACCGCTCTTCTCGGCGCCGCCGCCCTCGCCGGCTCACGCCTCGCCCCCCGCGCCCTCGCCAACCTTCCCGAATCGCCCACGTCCGCCCCGGTCGCTGCCGGAGCGGTGGTCGCAGTCGAAAGCACCGACGCCTTCGCGGCCACGCTGCGCGCGGTCACGGAGCTCGGCGGGATCGGCCGCTTCGTGAAGCCCGGCGCCAAGGTCGGCCTGCTCATCAACGCGCCCAACTGGTGGCGCAAGCCCGGTTCGTTCACCACGCCGGATCTCACGCTCGCCGTGCTTCAGCTCTGCCGCGAAGCCGGCGCCGCCGAGGTCACCTACGTGATCGACCCCGCCTCCGATTACTGGACACGCACGCCCCGCGGCGCGCAGTATCCGGAGCTGGTCGCCCTCGGTCGCAAGAACCCCGGAGAGTGGGTCGAGGTCGAGATCCCCCGCGCGGTCACGCTCAAGACCGCCAAGGTCAACCGCGCCTTCCTCGACTGCGAGGTGCTGATCAACCTGCCGATCGCCAAGCACCACGGCGGCACCGGCTACACCGGTTGCCTGAAGAACATCATGGGCGCCTGCCACCGCAGCACCAACAAGACCTTCCACACCAACGGGGGCGACAAGGACGAGGGCGACGACATCACCCACCTCTCCCAGTGCATCGCCGATGTGAACCTGTTGCGCCGCCCCGACCTGAACATCGTCGATGGCACCGAGTTTCTCCTCACCAACGGCCCCGCCGGCCCCGGCGAGATCAAGCGCGCGAACAAGGTTGTCGCCGGCACCGATCCGGTCGCGGTCGACGCCTACGCCTGCACGCTCGTCGGTCTCACCGCGGACAAGGTGGCGATGATCGGTCTCGCCGCCAAACACGGGCTCGGCAACCCGGACCTCACGAAGGCCAGCCTGCGCGAAGTGCGGCTCTGAGGCCCGTTGGTGCCCCGGTCGGCCCTGTGACGCTAGCGGCCCTGCCCAAGGTTCGGCGGCATCACAAGACCTCGGATCGCGGGCTGAAGGCCGCGCCACGGCGCGGAGCGGCGAAAGGCGTCCGCCGCAGGCCGGACCCCTGGCGCGGGATTCATCCCTCGATGGCCCGCAGTGACCGCCACCTCGCCTTGTCGATCACCTCCCTCGACCAGAACGCCGGCCCGAAGGCTGGTACCACCACCGTCTCACACCTGTCTCCGCCAACCCATGCGTCACCTCGTCCCCTGCCTCCTCCTGCTTGCCGTCGGCCCGCTCATCGCCGCCGAGGATCCGGCCGCGCTCGTCACGAAACTCGCGCCCGCCGCCGGCTGGCCCCCCCCCGCGGCCCCCCGGTCCCCCGCCGGGCCCCCCCAGGTCGA
>JAEXPQ010000317.1 GCA_023446735.1 Verrucomicrobiota bacterium | reverse complement strand
CGCTCGGCTGCACCCGCCCGCTCGTCATCTACACCCCGCCGGGCTACCGCGCCGGCACCGAGCGCTACCCGGTGCTCTACCTCGTGAGCGGCACGACCGACACCGAGGAGACCTGGTTCCGCGTCGGTCGGGTGAACTTCATCCTGGATAACCTCATCGCCCAGAAGCGCGCCGTGCCGATGATCGTCGTGATGCCCTACGGCAACATGCTGATGGGCGTGCCGCGCCCCTGGACACCCGAGGTGGCCGCGATGTACAAGGCCTTCGGAGACGAGCTGCGCGCCAAAATCGTGCCCTACGTGGAGACCAACTACCGCGCCATCCCCGAACGCGAGAGCCGTGCCATCGCCGGCTTTTCGCGGGGTGGGGGACAATCGCTTTTCACCGCGTTCAGCCACCTCGACACGTTCGCCTGGGTCGGTTCCTACAGCGCCTATCTCACGCCTGAGGTCATCGACCGGCATCTCCCCGCGCTTGCCACGGACTCCGCCGCCACCAATCGCCAGCTCAAGCTGCTCTGGCTCGGCGTCGGCCGGGAGGACTTCCTCTACCCGCAGGCTTCGGCGTTCCTCGACCTGCTCGCCGAGCGGAAGATCCAGCACCAGAAACTCATCACCGGCGGCGGTCACACCTGGATGAACGCCCGCCACTACCTCGCCGAAACCCTCCAGCTCTACTTCCAGTGACGCCGCTCCGCCCCGCGGCCGCCTCTGCCTGATCCCATGAAACGTTCCCTCCCAGCTCTCGCCCTCGGGCTTCTCGCCGCCGCTGCGGCCGCCTCCGCCCAGGAAGATCCCGCTCTCGTCTCCGACGCCCGTGCGCGCGCCAACTTCGCCCGCCCGATCGAACTCGCTGCCGACGATATCCGCGCGCTCCCCGAGGCGCCGGCGGGCTACCGCACTCCGCGTGCCGACATCGCCCGGGGGCGGATCGAGGCGTTCGAGTACGACTCGACCGTCACCGGCACCCGCCGCAAGGCCAACGTCTATCTCCCGGCCGGTTATTCGACCAACCAGAAGTACCCCGTGCTCTATCTGCTCCACGGCATCGGTGGCGACCCGTACGAGTGGACCGGGTATGTGAAGGCGGACATCATCCTCGACAATCTCATCGCCGAGGGGAAGGCCGTGCCGATGGTTGTCGTGCTGCCGAACGGCCGCGCGATGGCCGACGACCGCGCGATCGGCAACCCCTTCGAGCCCGCGAAGGCCGCCAGCTTCGCCACGTTCGAGGGCGATCTGCTCGGGTGCCTGATCCCGGCGATCGAGGCGAAATACTCCGTCCTCACGGATCGCGAGCACCGTGCGATTGCCGGCCTGTCGATGGGTGGCGGGCAGACCTTCAACTTCGGACTCGGCCATCTCGAGACGTTTGCTTGGGTCGGCGCCTTCTCCGCCGCGCCCAACACCAAGCCGCCGGCCGAACTCCTGCCCGATCCCGCCGCCGCGAAAGCGCAGCTCAAGCTCCTCTACCTCTCGTGCGGCAACAAGGACGGCCTCATCAACTTCTCCCAGGCCGTGCACCGCTACGCCAAGCAGCACGGCGTGCCGCACCTCTGGAACGTCGACGACCACGGCCACGACGGCGACACCTGGGGCAGCAACCTTTATCATTTCTCCCAGCGGCTCTTCCGATGAGCCGCGCCGGGCGGACGCCTCCGGTGGAAGCCTCCCAACCTAACTGTAAAGGCGCCCCTGGGTCGTCGGTGTCTCGGGCGGTTTCCACCTTCGAGCAGAACCAAGCGGATCAGGGGTGCCACCAGCGCCTCCCTCCGCGCCACCCCTCCCCCCGAACCGAGTTCTCCGAGCCGCACCGTCGCCCATGATTCGCCCTCTCACCACTCGCTCCGTCTACCTCCTCGCCGGTCTGCTTGCCGGTAGCCCGCTCCTCCCCGCGGCCTCCGGCCTCGATCCAGCCGGTCACCTGCAGGCCGTCGTGAACGCGCCGGCCGAAGGGTTCACGTTCACCCGGGTCGACCACGGCGTGCAGCTGCGCGTCGCCGGAGTGACGAAGAACATCCTCTTCTACGGCCCCGGCATCGTGCGCGTGAACGCGAACCTCGGCGCGAGCCATTGGGAACACCCGAGCCTCGCCGTCGTGGCGCAGCCGGCCGCCGTGGCGTTCACCGTGCAGGAGTCCGCCGAGGTGCTCACTGTCGCCACGGAACGGTTGCGCATCGTCGCCGACAAGAAAACCGGCGCGCTCACCTTCCTCGGCGCCGACGGTCGCGTGCTCACCCGTGAGCGCGCCGACCAGCCGTACGCCATCAAGCCGGTGACGATCTCCGGTGCGCCGAGCTACGAGGTGAGCCAGACGTTCACCCTCGCGCCCGACGAGTCGCTCTACGGCCTCGGCCAGTACAACGAGCCGTACATGGACTACCGCGGCAAGGAGGTGCTGCTCGTCCAGACCAACATTGGCATCGTCGTTCCGTTCCTCGTCTCGACGAACCGGTACGGCATCCTCTGGGACATCTACTCGAAGATGACCTTCAAGGACGACGCGACCGGCGCCACTCTCTGGGCCGAGAGCGCGCCCGGCGGCGTCGACTACTACTTCGTCGCGGGCGGCACGATGGACGGCGTGATCGCCGGCTACCGCGCGCTCACCGGCGCGGCGCCCATGTTCCCCAAGCAGGCCTTCGGCCTCTTCATGAGCAAGGAGCGCTACAAGACGCAGGACCGCCTCGTCGAGGTCGTGCGCAACTTCCGCGCCGCCGGCTTCCCCTTGGACTACATCGTCCAGGACTGGCAGTACTGGGGCGGCG
>JAEXPQ010000306.1 GCA_023446735.1 Verrucomicrobiota bacterium | reverse complement strand
CCATCCGCCCCCTCCGCCTGCGCCCGTCGTGGGTGGAGGGGTATCGGGTTCAGGGTTCAGGGTTCAGGGTTTAGAGTTTAGAGTTTAGGGTTCGGCGTTCGGCGTTCGGCGTGCAGCGTTCAGCGTTCCGAGTTCAAAGTTCAGCGTTCAACGTTCCGCCCTCCGCCCATTCCCGTACCCCCCGAAAAACCTACCGAAAAGTTTGAAGGGATTTTTCCCGCGAGGGGCTTATACTCGCCCGACCGCCCACCCCAGCGGGATTGAACATGACCAACTCGCCCGACCCGCTCGATGACCTGATCGCCTCTTGGAAAGAGGTTCCCGCCTCCACGCCCGGCCTCCGCCGCCGGGTCTGGGCCCGGATCGACACCGCCGAAGCCCGCCGCCGCCCTGGACTCATCCAACTCGGCCGCGACTTCCTCGCCAGCCTCGTGCGACAACGCGCCGCCGTGGGCTGGATCGCCGCCTGTATGGCCCTCGGCCTCATTACCGCCGAGCTGCGCGCCTCCCGCCTCCAGATGGGCAACATCGCCCAGATGGCCGCCGTGTATCTCCAAACCATCAATCCCCTGCTGCGCGACTCCGCCGGCGGCCCGCCGTGAAACGTTTCCTCCTCGTCGTCCTGCTCGGTTTCGTCGCGGGCGCCTCGACCCACATCGGGTTCTACGCGTTCCGCCGCCCCACCGTCGAAAACCGCCTCGCCCGCGATCTGGCGTGGATGCAGACGGAGTTCCGCCTCGACCAGCAACAGTACGAGCGTATCCGCGCCCTGCACAACCGCACCGGCCCGGAGCTCGAGCGGCTCTTCACCGTCCTGCGCGCCACCCGCGAGGAACTCCTCCGCCTGGAGGAACTGCGCCGCACCAGCGACAAGGTCGACTTCGTCGCCTACCACCAGGCCAAGGCCGAGAACCGCAAGGCGCGCCGTCAGTGCCGCACGCTCACCCTTGATCTCGTCTACTCCGTCGCCGAGGTGATGTTCCCCGCCCAGCGCGAACGCTATTTCGCCCTCGTCGGCAGCGGCGTCGGCCTCTCCCAGCCCGACGCGCCGCCCGAGCCGCCCGCGAGCTGAGCCCCCGCTCCGCGCCCGCTCTCCCGTCTCGCCCCAACCCCACCCCGCAGGCGATGCCCGCCGACTCCGCCCAAGACCTTGCCCTCATGGCCTCCCTCGTGGCCGGCCGCGACTCCGCGCTCGACGAGCTGATGGAGCGTTGGGAAGGCCCGTTGCGCAGCTTCGCCTACCGCTATCTGCTCAACGCCACGGATACGGACGAGGTCGTCGAGGAAACCTTCGTGCGCATCTACCACAAGCGCGCCGATTTCGTCCCGGGCTCCAACTTTTCGGCCTGGTTGTTCACCATCGCCGCCAATCTCTGCCGCCACCGCCTGCGGTGGCGGCGGCGCCATCCTTCCGAGTCAATCGACATCCCCGATGAGGACGGCGCCCCCGGTCTCGGTTCGACCTTGCCGGCCGGGGGGGCCGATCCCGCCGTGGCCGCCGAGGGCAACGAGCGCATCGCCGCCCTGCGCGCCGCCATCGCCGCCCTGCCCCACGACCAGCGCACCGTCTTCCTCCTGCACTCGTACGAGGGACTCAGCTACCGCGAGATCGCGGCGACCGTGGGCTGCTCCGAACGCGGCGTCGAGACCCGCCTCTACCGCGCCCGGCAGACCTTGCGCGACAAGCTCACCGCACTTCTCGCCCCGACCGTCGCCGCCTGAGCCGATTCGTTGCGGCCCGCGTTACGCCCAGTGGGACTGCGCAGCGCAGGGCGCGCTGCTCGCCGTTCTCGGCCAACCGACCACCAGGCTCCTGCTCCTACTCGTTCTCGTTCTCCTACTCGTTCTCGTTCTCTCGTCCGTCCTCACCCCGTCCCCCCTCGCCGTCTCCACCACCCCGAGCCGTCTCCACCACCCCGAGCCATCTCCGCCCCCCGAGAACGAGTACGAGAAAGAGAACGAGTACGATTCCCACTTCCGTCCTCCGTCGTCCGTCCTCTGTCCTCCGTCCTCCGCCGTCCGTCGCCCGCTCAATCCTTGAACGCAAACTCCCGCGCCCCATCCGGTCCGGGCCCCGTGGCCCGCTTCAAGTTGCGGCGCACGGTGTCGAGGCTGGCCCGCACCAGGTCGCCCATCGAGTCGCAGGCGTGGAAATCGGGATTGCTGTAGTGCTCGGCCAAACTCGCCCGCAACTGCACCACATGCAGCGCGGGCGCCAGCTCCTGCGCTTCCATCGCCGCGAAAAGCAGCTCCAGCCGCTGCCGGATCAGGTCGGCGCGCTGCACGATCAACGTCTGCTCCTCGCGCTGGTACTGCAGGGCGGTGGTGGGATTGAGATGCTTGAGGCAGAAGAGCGCGAGGTGGCGGTTCTCGGGGAAGAACTGCGGCAGGTAGAAGTTCTTGCGCGGGCTGTACGACTGCTGGTCGAAGTCCATCGCGCGGAAACGGATCGTCGGCTCGTCGAAATCGGGCACGACCAGCGCCACGAAATTGTACGCGCGCATGTCGCCAAGCAGGCGGATGAAGCAGCGCTCGTTGAACTTCACCAGTTCCTTGGCCACGCGGATCGGCTTGAGGTCGCCGCGGTGCAGCCACCGGTCGATGAACACGTCGCCCGGGATGCCGATCACGTGCTCCTCGACGAGCGTGTCGCCGCTGGTGAGGAAGTTCATGCGGTTGGGCGAGAGCAGGTGCTCGAGCTCGAGGCCGAACACGCGCGAGGCGTCGGCCTTCTTCACGTAGAAGTAGTCCTGGTTGTCGTTGTACGAATTGACGATCCGGATGCGGAACGGGAGCGAGTTGCCGAAGGTGCAGTAGTCGATGCGGTCGACATAGAGGTGCTGCATCACGGAGAGGTCTCCTTGCACCCGCAGCAGCGCGTAGAGGCGGCAAAGCGCGGCGTTGAGGCGCTCCATCTCGTGGCGGTCGTACATCACCGTCTCCCACAGCGTGGCCTCCCCGTCCGGCGCATTGAGCGGGATCGACTCCCGGAAGTGCATCAGATCGCGGTAGAGCACCGGCAGTTCGAGGTCGCGCCGGTACTGCGCCAGATACGCGCGCAATCCTGAAGAAATCGGATACGCTGGTTTGCGCTTGGTGGGCGAGAGCGGCTGCTGGCGCTGCGGCATGCCGGCACCCTAGGGCGCATTCGCCAAATGCCAAGGGCGCCGCGGCGGGTTCAGGGTTCCGGGTTCGGGGTTCGGAGTTCAGGGTTCAGCGTTCGCGGTTGAATGTTCGCACTTCGTCCCCCTCCCCGTCCCCGTTCCCCTTCGCTTCAACCTCAACGTCCAACTTCAACTCAGCCATGCTTGCGCGACGGCGGCGCGACCGCCGCGCTCACACCAGCGCCAGCACCACCGTGAGCGACACGATCGAGAGCGCGGTGCTCACGACCACGCTCGTCGCGGCCAGCGCCTCGTCGCCGCCCAGCTTGCCGGCCAGCGTGAAGCTCGCCGCCGCGGTGGGCGTCGCCAGAAAAACCAACACGATCAGCATCTCCTCGGACGAGAGCCCCACCCAGCGCGCCAGCGGCCAGCCGACCAGCGGCGCGACGCCCACCTTCAGCACCGCCGCCAGCACCGCCTGCGTGCGTTTCCCGCGCAGCGGCAGCGTCACCAGCGAACCGCCGATGCACAGTAACGCCAGCGGCAGCGCCATCTGGCCCGTCACCGCGAACGACTGCGCCAGCCAGCGCGGCAGCGCCAGCCCCGTCGCGGCCACGGCGACGCCGGCCAAGCTCGCGATGAGGAGCGGATTCGTCGCCAATTGCCAGCCGACCGAGCGCAGCGCCCCCGGCTGCACCTTGCCATGGCCGACCAGCAGCAACAGCACGCCGAGCGCGTTGGCCACCACCACCAGCGGCGCCATCGCGAGCGGCACCACCGGCCACACCGCGCTCGCGCCGCGTGCTTCCAGCGCGAGTGCGATCACGGGCAGGCCCACGTACGCAAGATTGCCCCGGATCGACGCGTGCAGAAACGACCCGCGCGACTCCGCCGCCACGCCGCGCCAGCGCGCCACCCCGTACGCCGCGGCAAGCGTGAGCGCCGTTGCCCCCGCCATCACCCCGAAGAGGGTCGCCGCCCGCCCGCCGCCCACCGCCGCCCCGGCGATGCTCGAAAACAGGTACGCCGGCAGCCCCACGAAGTAGGTCAGACGGTTGAGTTCCCCGATCAGCTCGGCCGAAAGGAAACGCGTGCGCGTGAGGACCGCCCCGAGGGCGATCACGAGGAACACTGGCAACACGATGGCGACGACAGACACGCCGCGCAGGCTGCGAGCCGCTCCGGCGCTTGGCAACCGCTCACCCTCGACATCCATGCGCGCGACAGGGCGTACGCTGCCACGCATCGGCGTAGCCGGTGGTTCCCTCGTTCCCGAGCACCGCTCGGCCCGCCCCCACACGCTACTGCCGGCGCGGCGACGCGCCGGCCAGGAAGGCGAGTAACGCCGCCTGGTGCGACGCGCGGTCGAGCCTCGCCGTTTTGGCGAGGCGACAAGGAACCCCCGTTGAATCGACCCATTCGACGATTGCGTCGATCTCGACGAAGCGCTCCTCCGGACCGATCCGGAGGGCGCGATAGGCGGCAAACGAACGGGCGCCACCGGCTTTGCGCCCCGGGAAGATCGAGACCCGCTCGGGCGCCGTGAGGCGCGCATCGGTGAGGATCGGCCACGGAACACCGTCGAACTCCCGCAACTCGGAGGCCAACAACCGCTCGGCGTGGCCCTGATCGGCCCAGAGGGTCGTCACCAAAAATCCGAGCCACACGGTGACGACGACGGCCAGCACCAACCCAACCCCCAGCAGCGCGACGAAGAGCGGCCGGGGCGGCACTCGTTCAGCGGCGCAGGGGCGGACGCGAGACTCGTTCATGCCCGTTGCATCGGTCCGTTCCCGCGCGCAGCGAGAAGCAAAAACCACCAATCAAGGCCGGGGTGTTTCCCCGGGCCTGCGCCGTGGCCACGCGCCGCTCGCCGGGGATCGCTCCGCGTAGCGAAGGCCACCAAGGCCTTCGACATCGGGTAGCCGAGTGACGGAGTCATTCAGTACCCCGAGTGCGCTGCGCTCCGTGGCAGCGAAGACCGGCGCAACTGGAGTACGCAGCGCTTCAGCCCCTGCATGCCTTGTGCTCGCCTGGCGCCGCGCTCTTCGCGCCTCCGCGTGGCAACCACTCCGAAGACAGACCTCATCCGGCCTCACGCGGAGCCGCTGCAAACGCGAAGCCGAGTCGCTGTCCCGCCGGAGACTGGTCGAGATCTGCGACAGGACCGTCGGCACCTACGAAACCGAGTGCTCCGATGACCAAGTGGGAGACTCGATCCCCTATTCCGCCCTCAAGCGAAGTAACGCTCAACAACCGACCGGCTGTCGGGCAGCGACGCAGTCAACAGTCAAGCCCTGCACTCTTCGGATTGGCCGCACCGCGGCGAACGCCGCCTCGAAGCCCTCGACCTCGAGGTAGCTGCAGTCCAGCCCCATCTGCTCGGCCAATCGCCGGAACGAAGCCGCGTTGAAATCCCCTTTCATCACCGCAACCCGCAGCCCCTGGGCCGTTCCGACGCTGCGCACCGGCGAATCCTCCCGCAGGTAGAGCTCGCCCCACACCGTCAGCAGCGGTTGGTGGCAGTAGTCGAGGTAGCGGGCGCGTTCCTCCGTGTAGGCGACGCTCGTGAGCAGGTCCAGCTCGCCACGCTGTATCCGCTCCATACCATCACTCCACGAGCCGTAGACGTATTCCAGCCGCCATCCACGTTCTTTCGCCACCAACTCCAGCAGATCCACATGGAATCCCGCCGCCATCCCGTTTTCGTCCCGGAAGATCCCCGGACGGTAGTCGAAATAGGCCACCCTCACGGTCCTGGGCTCGCCCGCACCCTCCGCCCCGCCGAACGCTCCTTGCCCCGACAGAAGCCAAAGACCGAGGACGGACAACAGGCGCAGAACCACCATGATCCGGAGGGGTGAGAAGCCGACCACGAGCCCCAACATGCAGGGAAAACCTCCCGACACCAGCCCGACTTCCGCTGGCCCGCCGCTTCCCGCGCCCTCAGTTCGGACCCGCCGTCGCCTCAGGGGGCAGGTCGTAACTTGCGATTTGCACCCCGGCGAAAACCACCACTACTCGGCCTCGTCGTCGATCTGCGGCGGCTTGATCTCCGAGAGCAGGCGGTCGAGCTCCGCCTGGGTCGGATTGCGGATGGCGAGGATCTTCAAGATGGCTTCGCCCGCGGGGAGCGCGACCTGGCGGCTCTCCTGCACCGCCATGCCTAGCGCGACTTTCGCCAGCGGACAATCGTGCGGCAGGCATTCGATCCCCGACTCGGGGTCGCTCGCGGTCTCGCCGTGCGTCGTCACCAGAAACGTGAACACGTTCTTCCGGCGGGACGGCAGATCCAGCTTCTCGATCGTGGTCACGTGCCCGAGCTGCAGGGTGTCGGTCGGCTTGGTGAGCCAGGTGGCGGGATCGACCTCGATGAAGGTGTTGCGGGCGACGAAGCGGTCGAGCGCGGTCATCTTGCGGTCCACCGCGCGGATCGCCTCCTTGGCGGCCTTGAAGCCGAAGTTCTCGCGCAGGTCGCCCTGGCTGTGCGCCTCGACCTTGTCCTTCACCAGGCCGACGCGCTTGACCTTGAGCGCCTCGAACTCCTCGGCCAGCACGC
>JAEXPQ010000286.1 GCA_023446735.1 Verrucomicrobiota bacterium | reverse complement strand
GGGGAGGGCGGTGATCGGTGGACTGTGGACCGTGGACGGTGGTTGCGTGGCGCTGCTCGCGAGAGCAGCGAGGGGTGGCGGGGACGGGGCGGGGCGTTTCGGAATCCGCCCCTTCTGTGCGTTCCGTGGTCCAACTATCCGGAATCTCGACCACCGATTACCCCGAGTTCCCGGAACCAAACGGTGAAAGGTCGGCCCGATGACAAGCGCTCGCTCCCATCGGCCGGTTCGGCTCCGGCTCGGCCGCGTCAGGTTCGTGGCGGTCGAGCCGGCCACCAGCCAACAAACGCCGAGGGAGGGGCGGTGCTGCGACACCGCGTTTATGACTCATCGTCCGTACACTTCGGCGGGACGGTCTGGTAAGATCGCCCGATGCCCAATGCCGACCGCTCAACTCCGCGCAAAGATCGTGGCGCGGTGCTCGGCGAGGAAGGCGGCTTCCGGTGGTGTGGCATCGGCAGGGACTTGCAGGCGCTCGCCGGAATAGGCGCCGAAGTTCTCGGCCACGGCGCGTTGCGGCAGCGTGCCCTTGAGCCGTGGGGACAAGACGAGTTGCAGGTCATCATCGAACGTGATGAGTCCGCGGTCGAAAGCGGCGTCGTGCAGGCGGGAGAGGCAGAGTCCGTTGCGGACGTTCAGGCGCTCGGCCGGATGGGAGCCCCATGGCAGGATATGCGAAGCGATCAGCAGCTCGCGAATCGGGAGTCCGGTGACACCGCAGCGGCCCGCGAAGTTGTTGAGCACGGCGTCGCGGAAATACTCCTGACCGCGGCGCTGCTTCACCGTTACGGTCGTTTCGGTGGCGGTGGGCGGGCGCTTGTGCAGGCGAATGCCCTCGGTCGGGATCACGGTGAGTTCGGCGTGGGGATCGGCGCGGAAGAGTTGGCGCAGGGCTTCCTCGCTGGCCGGTACCGCTTCGTCGAGGTTGGCGTGGAACTCGTTCCAGACGGACCGATCGAGTCCACTGGCGCCGGCGAGGCCCTTGATGCCGCGCAGCTGCAGGGCGGGATCGAACGAGGCAAGGTTGCTCAACTTCATCGCCACGCTGCCAGCGGTGCGCCCGAGCTTGGTGGCGAGGGCGATGATGGCGGGATTGCGGTGATGCACCTGCCCGAAGGTGAGCTTGTGGTAGAGGTTGAGGGCAACGAGCAGCTCGTCGCGGGTCCATTTCTTCCCGGAGGCCATGCGCCGACGGTAGGCGTGCCGAAGCGGCGGGTACAGCATGGAAACGCCAGCCGGACTCCAGAGTCATGAACCGAAAGGACGAGGCGTGGGAGGTCTCGGCGGATCCAGCAGCCTTGCTCGGCGCGGCAGTTTCACTGTGGCACGCCTGCCAGCGCGATCCGCGGCCCGATCTCAGCGCCTGCTATGGCGACGGTATCCAGTGGATGCGCGAGGTGATGCGAGCCGCGGCACTGTTCGAGACGTGGGCGGTGCGCCACGTTTGCTTCGATGAGTTCGACGAGTGCTGGCCCTACTTTCTCGAAGACCGCTTCGGGGAAGCCTGCGTGGCGCTGACCGGCGCAGATGGATTGGCGAGGTTTGAGGAGCGGGATTGCGTGCGTCTCGCGTTGCGGCTCCGGCTGCCGGTCATCTGTTCCGAGGTTTCGGTCATGCCGCTTTGTGTTGAAGCCGAGAATCCAGTGCGTGGCTCGACCTTTCGCCGGTTCCGCATCCAAACCATGCGCTGTACTCCGGTGGAGGATGGCGCGATGCCGATGACGGCGGACGACGATCCCTTCGACGCAGAGTACGGGCGCCCATTCTTCGCGCTCTATGGCGTCGGTGCCAATGGCCTGCTCGAACACATCGCCGACCGGCCGAGCTATGCCGAAGTTCGCGAGCTGGCGCTGAAGCTCGCTCCGGGTATCGCGTTTCCGGAGGTGGCGGTGGTGCGCTATCCCGGCCAGGTGCTCCCGCGTACAAGCTTCGACGGAGAGCACTAGACCGCGCGAAGTACGCTGAATTTGGCGAACAATCGGGGCGGCATCGGAACGGCCAGTCTCCAGACAATCGACATGGGCTTGGCCCCCTTCGACTCTTCGATCGTGACCGGTCCCATCGCGCAGTATGCTTCGCCCTTCTTGGAGCGGATGAAGAGCTGGAACAGCCACCCATTTTGCGGACTCCCAAGGTATCGCTGGCCGGCTTTGGTCTCTGGTCCGGCGCTGTTCTGCGACTGCCAGTGGAACCGATCCGGGGAGATCGCGTAGTCGTGGTAGGCGACGGCTGCGTGCAGGGCCTCGGATTTGTCGAGCGTGACAAAGAGAAACTCCGTCTTGCGGTCCTCGAGGGCGAGCACGCCGGCGCGGAACGGCGTACGTCGAGATTCGGTGTGGAATCCGACGGCCGTGAGGATCTCACGTGAGCTGTAGTGTGCGTGGAGTCGGAGCGGAGTGTCTTCGAGCCCCGGTATCTGCTTGGACACAGTCTCGCTTCTGGTGGCGAGCAGCTTCGCCAGTTCGCCGAGATCGGCGCGACTGGCGGGGTTCTGCTTGAGACGTTCGAGGAACGTGGCGCCGCTCCCGACCTGACTGGACTGCCCGTCGACCTGGTAAGCGAGCATCTGCAACCGAAGGCGGTCCTCGGCCCCGAGATCCGAATACTCAGCGTCCGGCTCGGCGACCGCTTGCAGCAAGTCGAGCTGGTCGGCGTCGTCGAGATGCAGCAAGTCGGAGTAGCGCTGGCCGAGTTTCTCCTCCTCTGGACTTGGTGCGCCGTGGAGTATCCCGGCGTCGCGTTGCAGGCTCGCCCACCCGCTGTGCCCTTGGCCTCGATAGATGTCCTCGATGTCGAGCGCCTGATCGCGGACGAAATCGGCGAGCGTGACAGTAGCTCGGCCGCGTACGGCAACGTAGGCCCGCAGCTCGGTGGTGAGGCGCCGCCAGTTCTGCTGAGTGACGGCGCGAAGGTTTTGCAGCACTTGCTCGCGCGCCTGTTTGGCGAGCTGAAGATGGCACCCGGCGGGAAGGTTGCTGAACCCGTGCTCGACGGCGTCGATCAGTTCGGCGCGAGTCAGCCCGGTCAGCCGGGAAAAAAGTGTGTCGAAGCGGAACTCGGCGTTGTGCTGGCCGACGAAATCGAGAATCAGGCAGGACGTTTTCCGGGTTTCTTCGCAGAGCCGGAGTCCGCGGCCGATCTGCTGTTGGAAGATGACCGGACTCTGCGTCGGGCGGAGCAGCAGCAGGGTGTCGACGGACGGGATATCCACGCCCTCGTTGTAGATATCGCAGGTGGCGATGACGTTGATCTCGCGCCGAGAGAGACGTCCAGGTGCGCTGCGACGGCGTTCCGGATCCGATGTGCCTGAAACACACTCTGCGGGAATACCGGCTTGGTTGAAACAGGCCGCCATGAACTCAGCATGCTCGACGGAAACACAGAAGGCCAGTGCGCGCCCTTGTCGCGGGTCTCCGGAGAGGCGTTTCCACTCATCGATGATGATCTGGGCGCGGGCGTTGTTGCCGGTGAGGAGCTGATCCAACGTGGCCCGCTCGCCCTGCTTCTGCCAGGTGACACCGGCGAAATCGGTCGGGTCATCGCAGGCGAAGTAGTCGAAGGGGGTGAGGAGTTGGAGATCGAGCGCGTGCCAGAGCCGCAGCTCGACAGCCGGCGAGCCGTCCAGCCGGTTTTGGAAGAAGGGCAGGATGGGAGTGCCATCCCCACGTTCTGGTGTCGCGGTGAGTCCGAGAAGCACCTGCGGTCGGACGGTCGTCAGCAGCTCCTGGAATGAATCCGCAGCAAGGTGGTGGCATTCGTCGACGATCACCATGTCCCAGAAGTTCGGAGCAACCGAAGTCAGCAGGTTCCGAGACGTGAGACTCTGGATTGTGGCGAACAGGTGGTCGTGGCTGGCTGGTTCGCTGCCGCCGACGCACAGGTCGCCGAAGGACTGGTCGCGCAGGACCATCCTGAAGGTGTGCAGACTCTGGCGGAGAATTTCCTCCCGGTGGGCGACAAACAGGAGGCGGGGCCGGGAATCCGGCCGATCCGACTGCTGGCAGCGGGCGCGGTAGTCGAACGCGGCCACCACGGTCTTGCCGGTACCAGTGGCGGCGACGACGAGGTTCCGGGTCCTGTTGTGGGCTCGTTCGGCGGCGAGTGCGTCGAGCATCGCCTGCTGGTACTGTTTTGGCCGCAGCTCGAAGAACGTGAAGTCGGGCAGGCCCTCCGCGCCGGCTTCGCGTTTGAGTGCTTTCGCGAGCGCGAGGCGATGGTCTTGGTTCGATGCGTCGTAGGGCTCGAACTCCCGATCGCACCAAAGCGTCTCGAAGTGTGCCTTGGCCTTCTCGAACAGATCTCGTTGCCCGCACTCGGTGAGCTTCACCGTCCACTCGAGACCACCCAGCAGAGCCGCGGCGGAAAAATTGGCGCTTCCCACGTAGGCGGAGCCGAAGCCGGTCTGCCGGTGGAACACCCAAGCTTTCGCGTGCAGTCGGGTTCGTCGGCCGTCGAGAGAGATGCGGACCTCGCAGCCCGGGAGCCGCGCCAGCATGTTGAGCGCTTCGATCTCGGTGGCCCCCGTGTAGGTTGTGGTGAGAACGCGGATTCGGACGGGCGCTCTTCCTGCATTGTGGCGGCGGGCGGCGCTTTCAAGCAGGTCGAGCATCTTGCGCACGCCAGAGACCGTGATGAAGCTGATGAGGAGGTCGATCTGGTCGCAGTCGCCGCTTTCGGTGCGCAGCTCGTTTAGCAAACTTGGCGTGCCCTTCGAGGCGGTGAAAAGCCACGGATGGGCCAAGCCCGTGAGCGGGGACGCGGCGTGTTCTCCCTGCTGTTTGATCGCCTTGAGCGACTTGGCGGGCTGCTGCAGGAAGTCGACGGGAAGGGCATGGTGCTGTCGTGCTTCACGCAGGAGCGCATTCAGGATCTCCACCTGACGTCGGACCTTTTCATCGGCGGTGCCCTCGAGCTCGTCCAGTAGGGCGGCCAACTGTTGTGCAACCTGTGAGGTGAGGTCTGCGTGTGACGCTGTTGCCGGGATGTCCTCGATGATCGCGTTGCAGTCTGCGGGCAGTGCGGAGAGTTGCCGGGCGAGCGAGTCGGTTACGACTGCATCAAACAGGCCGAAGGGTAGGTTCGCCGTAGGACTGTTCTCGGGGGGCACGATGGCCCAGGCTGGTATTTGTGCTACGGACTGCGAGTGGTTTTTGGATGGCACGTGGCCGTGATGTCGCTGATGGCGCGGATCCGCTCGGCGGGGAACGCGTCGACGCTCTGCTGTTGAGCAGAGTCTCCGGCGCGGTGCGCCTCCGAGTGGGTGGGCGGTGGCGGGAAGGATTCACCAAAGAGCGCACCGAGAGCACGGAGGAAGGGCCAAAGAGACCGGACCGGTTCGACCTCTGCGACCTCCGCGTCCTCCGTGGTGCCAATCCGGCGTCCGTCCCCAGGCGTCGGTCGTCCGCTCGCGAGGAAGCGGGATTTCGTGTCCCGCACGGAGCGGAGACTGAAGACCGGAAACCGGGGGCGGTGGCGGTGAGCGGGGCCCTGGCGCGTACGGTCCGGCTCTTGCCTCGGTTGGGGGGGGCGCTATCGTCCCGCGCATGGATTATCGCGGCATCATCACGATCGAACCCGGCAAACGGGGCGGCAAACCCTGTATCCGCGGGTTGCGCATCACGGTCTACGATGTGCTCGACTATCTCGCCGGTGGCATGACGGCGGAGGCGATCGTCGCCGATTTTCCCGACCTCACGCTCGAGGACATCCGGGCCTGCCTCGCCTTCGCGGCGGACCGTGAACGGCGGCTCTACACGGCCCCGGCGGCATGAGGCTGTTGTTCGACGAGAACCTCTCGCCCCAGCTCGTCCGCCGCTTGGCCGATGTCTTTCCGGGGAGTGCCCACGTGCGGGACTGCGGGTTGGCAGGCGGCGCCGATGTCGCGGTCTGGCGCCACGCGTGTGAGCAGGGCTTCATCATTGTATCGAAGGACGAGGACTTCCGGCATCTGAGTTTTCTGCAGGGCGCGCCGCCCAAGGTGGTCGGGATAGAGCTGGGCAATTGCAGCACGGACCTGATCGAGCAGCTCCTGCGGCGAAGGCGGGCGGAGATCGTACGATTCGCGGCCGACCCGGTGGCTGCGTTCTTGCGCCTGCCGTGAGCCGCGTGGCCTTGACCGGATATGGCCGACATCCTCACCCCGAAGCAGCGCAGCGCGCTGATGGCGCGGATCCGTTCGGCGGGGAACGCGTCGACGGAGCTGCGGCTGGTCGCGCTGCTGCGCGCGGCGGGGATCCGCGGCTGGCGTCGCGGGTGCAGGCTGCGCCTGCGAGGACAGACGACGGTGACCAGTGACCAGTTGCCGGTGGCCGGTGGGCATGAGGACGGACGCGGGCTGAAGTTCACCCGCCTGCGGCGGCGCCAGAGGCGACCAGGGCACCGCGCCATGGCGGACGGGAGTTGCCACCATCGACTGACCACGGTCCACCGTCTACCGTCCACTGTCATCGTGCGGCCGGACTTCGTGTTCCGGAAAGAGCGGCTGGTGGTGTTCGTCGACGGTTGTTTCTGGCACGGGTGTCCCGCCCACTACACGCGGCCGAAGGCGCGGCGGGCTGGCGGGTGCTGCATGTGTGGGAGCATGCGCTGGCGCCGCGGCAGCTCGGGCGCACGCTCGCGCGGGTGAGGGGCGGGCTGCGCCCGCCGGTTTAGGGTTCAAGGTTCAGGGTTTCGGGACGGAGGATGGTGGGTGGTGGACGGTGACCGGTCGCCGGTGGACGGAGGCGGACGAACCCAAGTGCCAGGTAACAGGTGAAAACTGGCAAGATGCCGAAGGCAGGCGACGGAGGACGGAGGCAGTCGGGCCGGGCGGCGAAGCGGGGACGGCACAGGCTGTCCGAAGCCTGATCCGTTGATCGCATCCGCGCGGCGCTCGAAGCTTGTCCTCCAACCCTCAACTCCGATCAAAACCCGCTGCCCAAAGTGACCGGTGACAGCTCAGCTTGCGGCCTGACGCACGACGGGGAACCGGCCAAGGGCGGCGTCGGCCACCCAGATGTCCTCATCGAGCTCCTCCCAGCGCAAGGCCTGCCCCTGCACGCGCAGTCGGACAGATTCCAGCAGCGACTGTGGGGCTGCGGCCAGTCGGGGATACTTGGTAGCTGGGAAACTGATATGACGGTCGTCGGCGAGCTCGAGCCAGACGCGACGGCCCTCGATCCAGCAGCGCCGGGCGATGACCGCCTCAGTGGTGTCAGTTGTGGCCATGGGTGCGAACGTAGGCGGCGATGAGTTCCTCGCAATGCTCTTCCACGAGGCGTCCGACCTCACGCGCTTCAGCGGCGGAGAAACCGTGGTTGGCAGCGAGCCCCACCGGCCGCAGCCAGAACTTGGCCTCGAAGTCGTCGCGCGCGACGTGGATGTGTGGCGGCTCCGTGCCTTCGCGGCTGTAGAAATGAAAGCGGTAGGGGCCGATGCGCAGCACCGTGGGCATGGCGCCGATGCTGGCGTTGGCCGCAACAACGTCAAATTTGCAGGGCGACGGCGCTGCCGCGGCCAACCATGTCGGCAAACTCATGTTCGTCCCCGATGATGAAGAGTTTCGGCTTCGCGACAACCTCGCTCAGGAAATGGTCGCGCGCGGCGAGCCGCCGGAGCAGCTCCGCTGTGGTGAGGAAGTGGGGATTGACCTCGCGGGCGAGTTTCTCGGCCAGGGTCCGCAGCGGGGAGGCGAGTTCGCGCTGGGTGGCGGCGCCGATCACCATCAGGTCGAGGTCGCTCTCGGCGCGCTCGCGCAGGTCGGCGAGGGAGCCGAAGACAAAGGCGTACTCGATCTTCTTCGAGGCGCGCAGGGCGTCGTGGAGCAGGTCCTTCAGCCCGGAAGTTTTCAGGACGATGTTGCGCAGCTCGGGAAAGAGCGGATGCGCCGGGTTGGCGGCGTAGTAGCGGCGGTTGCCGTCGGTGGTGGTCGTGAGCAGCTCGAGCTTCACCAGTTTCGCCAGCTCCTCCTCGACGGAGGCGGGGGCGAACTCCGTGCGCTTGATGATCTCGGCGCGGTAGAGCCGGGCGGGGTTCAGGCCGAACAGCAGCTGGAGCAGCTCGGCCCGGACCTCGGAGTGGAACAGGAGGGCGAGTTTGTTCAAGAGGTCTGGTATTACCGGGGGATTGCCCGGTATTGCCGGGTGAAAAGTCGGTATTACCGGGCTTCGCTGCAAGCCTGAACTCCGGTGGCCGGGATCGGGCCGGTTTCCCGGGTTTGCTTCCAGCGGGTCGTGGCGGCTTGCTCCGGGCATGGCCGACATCCTGACTCCGAAACAGCGCAGCGCGTTGATGGCGCGGGTGCGCTCGGCGGGGAATGCATCGACGGAGCTGCGGCTGGTCGCGCTGCTGCGCGCGGCGGGGCTCGGCGGCTGGCGGAGAGGGAGCAGGCTGCGCCTGCGAGGACAGACGACGGTGACCAGTGACCAGTTGCCGGTGGCCGGTGGGCATGAGGACGGACGCGGGCTGAAGTTCACCCGCCTGCGGCGGCGCCAGAGGCGACGAGGGCACCGCGCCACGGCGGACGGGAGTTGCCACCATCGACCGACCACGGTCCACCGTCTACCGTCCACCGTCATCGTGCGGCCGGACTTCGTTTTCCGGAAAGAGCGGCTGATGGTGTTCGTCGACGGCTGTTTCTGGCACGGGTGTCCGCGGCACTACACGCGGCCGAAGTCACGGCGGGCGTTCTGGGTCGCGAAGATCGCGGCCAACCGCTTCGTCCAGGCTCAGAAGTCGGGCAGTACCTTGCCGGTCCAGCTGGCACAGATCCGCTCGTATTCGGATCGCAGGTGGTCCCCGCACTCGAGGGCGCGGGCGCGGATCTCCAGGCTGCGCGTGCTGCGTCCGAGTGCGAAGCCGATGGAGCACAGCCCCAGCGCCATCGCGAACCCGGGGCGGCCGTACGCAAATGGCAGGTACAGGCTGCCGGGGATGCCGATCGGGCCGAGCGCCAGGATTCCGATGGCCCCGAACATCTGGCACCGGGCGACCCGTTTGAAGGCCGCGAGGTCGGCCGGACTGGCGATCGCGGGACACGCGTCCAGAAACCGCGCCAGTTGCTGCCGGGCCGCGAGCATGGCGCCGACGAGGGCCGTCTGGAGGAGAAGGTAGGCCAGCAGGAGGTTCACGGGGTGGAAGAGCCGCCGGGGCGGTCGGGATCGCACGATGACGATGGCGCGGGGTGGGGCCATGGCTCTTGGATGGACGGCTCCCCGGCGGCGGGATCGGTCCCGGATCCGGGCGAACCGCTTCATCCGGGTGACGCCCCGCGGGCGCCGCCTCCCCGGCGGGCCGCGAACGAGGATTGCCGCGTGGGCCGCCGGTGGGATTGTGGCGTCATGTGGCGAATTGTTCTCGGGCTCATGTGGGGCTGCTGGTGCGTGCTCGGTCGGGCGGAGGCGCCCCGTCTCCATTCGGTGGAGTTCTGGCGGGAAATCGTGCGGCGGGACTACGCCGTGCCGGCGGGCGCCGATCCGGCGGCGTTGGCGCGGGAGCTCGCCGGCCATGTCGGCAACCCGGATCCGGAATGGCGCGACGCACTGGGCTACACGATCACGGCCGAGTGGGTTCGCCGCGGAACGCTGGCGGGGAAGGACCTCCGCGAGCTTATGCCCGTGTGGCGGCAGCACCTCGGGGGGAAGGGGCCGGAGGCGGTGCTTGGGCGCGCGTTCGGGGCGCTCAATCTCGCGCTGGCGGCCGCGGTGGACGCGCAGGCGCCATTCCTGGCCGAAGACGAATACCGCGGGCTCCTCGACGAAGCCCTGGCGGTGCTGGTGGACGAGCGCGATCTGCGCGGCTGGGACCCGCGGGAGGGGTGGGTGCATGTCACCGCGCATGCCGCCGACCTGCTGAAATGGCTGGTGCGCAGTCCGCGGGCGCGCCCGGCCGACCAAGCGCGGGTGTTCGACGCCATCGCGCGCCGGCTGGAGACGGCGCCGACGGTCTTCACCCACGGCGAACCGGACCGCCTGGCGGCGGTGGTGGTCGCGATCGCGTTGCGGGACGACTTCGACCGCGCCGGCTTCCTGGCAGTCATGCGGCGCCTGGCGGAGTTGCCGGAAGGTTTCACGGGCATCGCGCCCGAGCCGGCGGCCTACGCGGCGCGGCGCAACGCCGTGGCGTTCGTGGAGGCGGTGTATTTCGCGCTCGGGGTCCAAGGGGTGAAGCACCCCGCCGCCCGGGAGACCGCGGCGGCGCTGCTGGCGGCGGTCTCCGGTTGAGCCGCCGGGGGAGGACACGGCGGGGCGTCCACGTGGGTCCGACCGGCGTCGCCCGATTCAGAAACGCGGCAGAGCCCGCTTCATCCAGATCTCGCCCACCTGCGTGTATTCGGCGTCCAGGACAGGGACGCACGGGAGGGTGCGCGCCCGCGTCTCGAGCGTCTTGGTGGCCCGGCCCAGCGCGAACCCGAGGGCGGACGGGATGAGCACGAGGACGAGCCCGAGGAGCCCGTGGCTGAACGTGAGGACGACGCTGTACGGGATGAGGATCAGCCCCAGGGCGAGCGCGTAGAGCGCGCCGTACATCTGGACGCGGGCGACTCGTTTGAACGCCTCGAGCGCGGCGGAGTCGACGATCGCTCCATGGGCGGCGAGAAACGCCTTCAAGCTGCGCTGGGACGCCAGCAGGCCGGCAAGCAGGGCGATCTGGAGGACGAAATAGGGTAGGGCGAGGCGCATCAGGTGGCGGTTTGCGGGTCAGGTTAGGGCCGGCGCCGGCCGGGGCGAACGAGCTTGGACGAGTGGTCGTGGCGGGCTGCGACCGGGCGCCACGACTGCCGGCGTTCTTCCACGGGGGCGATTCCTGCGCGACCGGTGTTGCCTTCTGGGCAGATTCTGCGGCTGTTTTCGTCATGATCATCAAATCCGCGGAACTCGAGGCCAGCACTCCCACGATGAAGGGCGCGCCGGCGGGGGCGTTGCCGGAGTTCGCCTTCATTGGGCGCTCCAACGTGGGCAAATCGTCGCTGATCAACCTGGTCGCGCAGCGGCGCGATCTGGCGCTGGTCTCCGCCACGCCGGGCAAGACGCGCCTGCTGAATTTCTTCCGGATCAACAACGCGTGGCGCCTTGTCGACCTGCCGGGCTACGGTTTCGCCAAGGGCGGACAGGGCGAGCGTGCCGACTTCAACGTGGCGGTGGCCGACTACCTCGAGCGCGGCGAGAACGTGACGTGCGTGTTCGTGCTCGTCGACGCCTCGATCCCGGTGCAACGGCTCGACCTGGAGTTCCTGCGCTGGCTGGACGGCTGCGACGTGCCGTTCGCGGTGGTCTTCACGAAGGCGGACAAGGTCGGGCGGGGCCGTTACCGGGCGGTCGCCGAACAGTTCGGTCGCGAGTTGGCGACGGCAGGCGTGGCGATGCCGGAGCATTTCTTCGCATCGGCCACGAAACGCGAGGGGCGCGACGAGCTGCTGAAGTTCATCGAGGCGCAGATCGACGAAGGCTCGACGCACCGGCCGCGGCGGTAGCCCCGTTGTTCCACGCTTCCGCCGGAAGCGAATACAGGGCGCCGGGGCGAGACACGCTGCGATCTCGCGCCGCCGCGCTGGTCCAGGCGGTCCCGACCGCCGTCGCGTCACGGGCGGTTCCCCGCCCGGAGCCCGCTGTGTCCAGCGAGCGGATCCAGGTTTACAGGCGCGCCGGTTTCGGCGGCGCCGCGGCCAGCGCGCGCGTGGGCGCGGGCAGTGCGAAGGGGTCGACGTTCTCCCGCGCGGCGACGGTGGCGAGGACCTTCGGCACGTAGAAGCGCGTCTCGGCCGGGAGACGGTCGGCGATCTCGTCGAAGCTGCGGCGTTTGGCCTTCTCGAGTTCGCGCGCGATCCGGCCCTCGCCGGCGTTGTAGGCGGCGAAGGCGAGCGGCCAGTCCTGGAACCGGCCGTGCAGGAAACGCAGATACTGGGCGGCGGCGCGCGCGCTCTTCTCCGGGTGCGTGCGCTCGTCGAAGGGGAACGTGCTCAGCCCGAAACGTTTCGCGGTGGCCGGCATGAACTGGAACAGGCCGCGCGCGCCCGAGGGGCTCTGCGCCTCGGGGTCGAAGGAGGATTCCACCTCGGCGAGCCACACGCACTCGGGCGGCACGCCCTCGGCGCGGAAGATGTCCTTGAGTTTCGGAGCCAGCTCGGCGGCCCGCGCCGGCGGCTTGCGCTGGGCGATGCGCCGGGTCCAGGTGTTGTTGCTCACCGCGGAGCGGTAGACGCGGTCGCGCACGACCTCGAAACGCAGGGTGGGGCGCGGGCGTTCGGGCGGCGGGCGCGCGGGGTCGGCCGGGGGGGCGAGCCGGCGCTGCTCGGTGTCCCACTGGCGGTGCGAGGTCTCGACCGCCTCGGCGGCGAGGTCGAGATAGTCCATGCGCGGTGCCAACCAGTCCGCGTAGGGCGCACCCCAAGGCTGGGTGCGCAACCAGGCGAGCAGCTCGGCCGCCTGCGGCCGCAGCGCCGCGAAGTCCTCGATGCTGCCGAGCGCGAGGGCGTCGGCCACGGGCTGGAGCTGCCGGACGAGTTGCTGGATCTGTTCGGGGGTGAGCGGCTCGAGCTCCTCGGTCTCGAAGTTCTCCTCCAGCCAGGTGCGGCCGCTGTCGAGGATGCTGTCGATCAGGGCGGCGGTGTCGGCGCTCGCGGTGGGCGCTGCCGCGGTTGCGGGCTTCTGGTCTTGGGTTTCGGGCCCCGGAGCGGCGGGCGCGGAGGCAGGTGAACCGGAATCGGTGGCCGGTGTTGACGCAGTGGACACCGCTGGCGGCGCAGGGACGGCGGGCACGCCGGCCGCGGGCTCGCCGGCCCGTAGCGCGAGAGCGCAGGCGAGCATGGCGGCGGCGAGGATGATGCGGGTGCGGCGCACGGGCGGGAGTGTGGGGGTGGACCGCGCGGAGTCGATGTCGGTTCCGTCGGGGTGGAAGCTGGTGGACCGGGCTTGATGGAGGCGTGGGCCGCAGGGGGCGCTGCCGCGGCCGGACGGCCGTGGCGCGCGGATCGAGCCGGCGATACCTTGGCGACCGGGTACTGCCGACGGAGTGAAACGTCGCGGCCCGCCGGTGCGCGCAACTGCGCCGGGCGGCGCTGGAGCGCAGGCCCGTGGCGCCCACTGATGTCCCGATCGCGAGACCAGTAGGCGCAACGGGGGGCGCCGGGTGGCGTGGCTGAGCGAAGTCCGCGCGCACGCGGCGCGCACCGGGCGGTCGAACGTTGGGATGAACCGCGGCTCGTGGCGGTGGTCAAGGAGTGCGAATCTGGTTCTCGCACCGCCGCCGGTGTTTCCCCATCCTCCCCTTGCCATGATCGTTCCCCGTCTCCCCTCCCTGTCGTCCTGTTCCTTGGCCGGGCTGTTCGCCCTGACCGCTCTCGCCGGTTGCGTCAACGCGGCCGAACACGCCGCCTATCCGCCGTGGAACGAAAACGGGCGCATTGGCCACCAGCAGCTCGTCGAGAAGGCGAAGCAGGGCCGGATCGACGTCTATTTCCTCGGTGACTCGATCACGCGACGCTGGGGGGCGCTCGACTACCCCGAGTTCCTCGCGCACTGGCAGAAGAATTTCCACGGCTGGAACGCCGGCAACTTCGGCTGGGGCGGAGACTCCACCCACAACATGCTGTGGCGGATCACCAACGGCGAGTTCGAGGGCCTGAGCCCGAAGGTGATCGTGTTCCTCGGCGGCACCAACAACATCGGCGACAAACCCAAGCCCGGCGCGGCGGACGACACCGTCCAGGGGATCAAGGCGATCCTCGACACGTTGCAGGCGAAGGCACCGGACGCGACGATCGTCCTGATGGCGATCTTCACGCGCAACGACAACCCGGAGTCGAACCGGATCGTGGCCGAGGTGAACGCGCGTATCGCGACGTTCGCCGACGGACAGCGCATCCGTTTCCTGAACATCAACGACCAGTTGGCGGACAAGGACGGCACCCTTTTCGAGGGCATCGCGGTCGACAAGCTGCACCTCAGCGTGAAGGGCTACGAGGTGTGGGCGAAGAACCTCACGCCGGTGCTCACCGAGCTGCTCGGTCCGCGCGGCACCGAGGACCACGCGCCGGCGCCCACGGGCGACCCGAGTGCGCTGAAGAAGAAGTGAGCGGAGAGCTTTACAGATAACGAAGCCCCGGGAGTGCCCCCGGGGCTTCGTTGTTTTGAGCGACGGGTGGGATCATTCGTTAATAGATGGAGTGTCTGGGCAAAAAATTAATTGCGCAAAAATAGAAATGCGCAATAGATCCGCTGCATGGATCTACGCATCGGCCCTCCCGTTTCCGGCGGCAATTTCTACAAGCGGCCTGCCTTGCTGAGGAAGATGCTGCGTTCGCTGGAGCGGGGAAACGTCGCTTTCCTTGGGCCGCGGCGCACCGGGAAGACCTCATGTTTGGAGGAGATCAAAGCTGCACCGGGAAGCTTTGTTCCGATCCTCCTCAATCTGGAGAAGCGCGACAGTGTCGAGGCATGGCTCGGCGATATGTTGGCCGCGCTGAGGCGGACGCTCGAGCAGCCGGAAAGCGTGCGGTCGCTGGCGGAGGCCAAGGTCGCCAAGCTTCTATCGGGAATCAGCAAGATCGAGGTTTCCGGGTTTGGTGGTGTCGAGTTTGCCGGCACTGAAAAGGCGGAGGCATGGCGAAAACCAGCCGACGAGTTCCTGCGCCTGCTGGTCGCTTCCGATGTCCCCGTGCTCTTCCTGCTCGATGAGTTCCCAACCTTCCTGAAGCTCGTTGCCCGCAAACGCTCCCGCGACGAGGTCGAGGCGGTGCTCAACTGGTTCCGCTCGGCGCGCAGTGAGCTAAAAGAGAAGCGGGTGCGGTTTCTCGTCACCGGATCGATCGGCCTGAAGGGCGTGGTTCGAAGCCTAGGCTTGGCACCGAGCGTGAACGAGTTCGACACGCTGGAGATTCCTCCACTCGGCGAAGCCGAGGCGCTGGGATTGCTCGAGACTCTGGCGAAGGACAACCGCATCCCGCTAGACCTGCGTGGGCGCCGCAAAATTCTCGCGCTGCTGGGCGCCAACTGGCCCATCCTGCTCCAGTTGTTTCTCGCCGAGATCGAGGAGGGCGAGTTCGCCCGGCCGCCGACCGCGGCGCAGCTGGAGAAGATCTATCGCGAACGCCTCGTGCACGGCAGCCGCAACCAGTACTGCGACGGCATGTTCGACCGGTTGAAGGATGTGTTCTCCGCCACCGAGCTCCTGCTGGCGCGCGGAATCCTCAAGGCCGTTTGCCGGACAACCGATGGTCTGAGTCGCGCGGAGTTCGAGGCGATCCACGCGCGACTTGCGCCCGGTCTCGTCGACCACGCCTCCGCGACTGACGAACTCGACCACGTGCTCGAGACGTTGAAACACGATGGCTACCTCCTGCAGGAGTCCGGCGGTGCCCAACTCACCCGCTTCGGTTCCAGCATCCTCCGCGACTTCTGGCTGCGGAAAACCTCCTGAGCCCCACGCCATGACCCAGCCGCATTTCGCCCTCTACAACCCGTCGCTGCTTACGCCCGACGAGCTGCTCGCGGAATTCACCGCGCGACAGGCGCTGCTCGAATCCCTGCTCGCCGTGGTCCGAAGCAACCGCGCCGGCCAGTCGCCGCAGCACTGCCTGATCATCGGCGCGCGCGGCATGGGCAAGACGACCACGCTCTGGGCCATCCATCATCGCGTGAACCGCGACCCGCAACTCGCCGCTGCCTGGCAGCCGGTGGTCTTCGACGAGGAAAGTCGTCGTATCGGAGATCTGGCGGACTTCTGGTTGGAGGCCATCCGCCAATGGGAGCATGCCGTTGGCTCGCGCGAAGCGCAGGCGGACCGCCTGCTGGAGCAGGCTGCGGCCGACATCGAGGACCGGGCACGGGAGACATTTCTCAAACTCGTCGATGCTCGCGGACGCCGGGCGCTGCTCCTCATCGACAACCTCAACGATGTGCTCGGCGCCATCCGCGATCCCGAGCCGCTTCACCGGCTGCGCGCGGTGCTCATGCAAGACTCCCGGGTGATGATCGTCGGCGGCGCGACCCGCTACTTCGACGAGATCACCTCGGTCGACCAGCCGTTCTACGACTTCTTCCGCTATTTCGAGCTGCGTCCGCTCACGCTCGAGGAGGTCGAGGCGGCATTGCTTGCGCAGGCGCGCATTCGAGGGGATGCGGCGGTCGAGCGCACGCTGAAGGAGCGCAGCGGCACCGTGCGCGCCCTGCATCTGTTGACCGGCGGCAATCCGCGCCTCGTGAAAACCTTCTACCGCCTGCTGGCGGAAGGGCTTCGGGGCGACATCCGCACCGAGCTTGAACGATTGATCGACGACTTCACGCCATACCTGAAGGCGCTGGTCGACGCGCTCTCCGTCCAGCAGCAGCGGATCTTAGATGCCATCGCGCTGGCGTGGGACCCGGTCGAGGTCGCCTCGATCGCCACCGCCACGCGGTTGCCGAGCAATCAGGTCAGCGCGCAGATCCGGGCGATGATCAAGAACGGCCTGATCCGCGAGGCGGCGGGCGGACCCAAGCGCAAGACCTACCTGCTGACGGACCGGTTCTCAAACATCCACTACCTCATGCGGCATGGGCGCGCGGCGCGCAGCCGGCTCGACTGGTTCGTGGCGCTCGTGCGGATCGTGTTTCCTGACGATGCCTCTGCCCGGATGCTGGCGCGGGCAACCAGCGATGCTGCCAAGTGCGGCGGCGAAGGCCTCGTCGATGCGCGTTCGGTTTTCCAGAGCGCGTTGGCACGGATGGAGTCGAAGGCGAGCCGCTGTGCCTACATGCACGAGACCTTGCGCGAGAGCTGGGACGGCAAGGCGTTGGAGTCGTTGAACGAGTGGTTCGACGCGGAGCGCGCCAAAGCCGATCTACCCGAAGCCGATATCATCAGCATGTGCCGGCATATGCCGGCTGCGTTGCGGAAGAAGATCGGCTACAAACCGGAGAAGGCGGAGTGGTGGATTGAACTCACGGGTTTCCTTGAGGGACGGAAGGAATGGGTGCTGTCAGCGGCTGCACATCGGAAAGCCATTGAGCTGAACCCGAAGTGGGCGCGGCCATGGTTTAGGTTGGGTTGGCTGTTTAACTATCGGTTGGATCGGAAGCTCGAAGCTACTGATGCCTATCGTAGGGCTACCGAACTGGACCCGACATGGGCGCCACCATGGGCCTTTCTGGGCAGCCTGATGCTAGACGATCCGCTGCGCGTTGATGAAGCGGAGTGCGCACTCCGTAAAGCCTTGGAACTAGAACCTAAGTTCGCATATGCGTGGACTTCCCTTGGTGAGCTTCTGGGGTCAGTTCCTGGCCGTGCGACCGAGGCGGAGAATGCCATTCGTAAGGCTATTGAGCTCGATTCAGACGACACATTCACATGGGCATGTTTGGGTCGTCTCCTTGAACGCTTTCCAGACCGAGCGGATGAGGCGGTCGATGCATACCGTAAGGCGTTGGCTCTGAATCAGACGTATGCATATCCATGGGCTGCTTTGGCTATTTTGCTCGTGAGCATCGGCCGCGATCAGCCTGAGGCGGAAAGCTGCGCCGTTACGGCATTGTCCTGCGAGCCCGGCAATCAGTTCGCCCAAGTCGTCTTCTTAAAAGTATGCGGCAGGATCGCGGAAAGATGGAAAGCGGCGCTGCCGAAGCTCGTCGAGTGGAGTGCGGCGCATCCGGGAGAGATCCAAGTCTACTCGCTTTCGACAGAAGGATTCATCCAGCTCGCGCGTCTAGAATCTCCCGCCAAAGCGCTCGCGTTTCTCGACACGATTCCGGACATCACGCCATTCCAGACGGTGCGCGATGCGCTGATTGCGCATGACAACCGGGACCACCTGCTGACGCTGGCACCGGAGCGGCAGAGCGTGGTGCTCGCACTGTTGGACCGAATGAACGAGCCGCTCGAAACGAGTGTCACGGCTCCGGACACGACACCGAAGCCGACAGCTAAACCGAAGGCGAAGCGCACGAAACGGCGCAGTCCATAGCGGACCGAGTTGGCTGGGGCCGCGCGAACTTGGTTGGCGGCATCATCGGGATGCCGCCAACGCCGAGCAGCATGTGCCGGCCTACCGGCCCACCACGCGGAGCTCGCGGAGCATGAGGGATTCGTGGGCGGGCTTGGCGAGGAAGACCACGCGCACGTGACGGACCGATTGGCCGGAGAGGGCGTGGGTGCGACGGGCGGCGGCGAGCGAGGTGTCGTTCTCCTCGAGGAGCGGTTTCCACGTCTTGCCGTCGAGCGAGCCCTCGAGGCGGTAGCGGTAGCCGGGCCGGTCGTTGCCGAGCACGAGTTCGGCCGAGGCGAGCGCGGCGGGGGCGCCGAGATCGACGGCGAGCCAGGGCTGGGCGTCGTCGTCGGCCGGACGCCAGCGGGTGTTGCCGTCGCCGTCGAAGGCGTGGAGCGGCTGCGGCACGAAGCCCCACGGCGGCTTGAAGCTGGTCGAGGCGGTGGCCGGTTTGCCCTCGGCGAGCGAGGGGCGCAGGAGCGTGTCGAGCAGCGCGGCGTCGAGTGCGGCGGCGGGAGCGAAGGCGTCGCTGCCGGCGTAGCGCAGGAGGCTGGCGAGGAGCTGGCGTGCGGCGGGCTTGGCGGCGAGCGCGGGGTCGAGCAGGTCGACCGCGCAGACGAGCAGGCGGCCCGGACCGACCGCGGCCTCGAAGACGAGGCCGAGCTTCTCGGTGCGCTCGTAGTTGTCGATCACCTGCACGAGCGGGCGGAAGGCGGCGGGCGTGGCGCTGAGGATCACGGGGCGCGAGGCGTGGGCGATCTCGGACCACTGGCGCTCGCTGTGGAAGCGCGTGGGGAAGGCGGCGAGCGCGGGGTGGTTGGGGTCGCAGAGCAGGCCCATCGTGCCGGGCGTGCCGTTGAACATCGGCCAGTTCCAGAAATCGGTCGCGTAGGCGCCGGGGAGCGTGTTGCCCCAGGATTTGCCGGCGGGCATGAGCACGACGCGCTTCCCGGCCGCGAGCGCGGCGCGGGCGGCGGCATCGTAGGCGCGGGCAAGCACGACGCCGGCGGGCGCGGTGGTGTCCACAGTTTCGGGATAAACCCAGACCGGCCAGCTCTGCTCGAGGTGCGTGGCGCCGGAGTCGACGCGGACGAAGAGGTCGTAGCGCGCGGGCGCGGGCAGGCCGGCGAGCGGCACGGCGACGGCGCCGAGGTCGCGCAGGCCGCCGCGGGCGAGCTCGAGTGCGGGCAGCGTGCCGGTGCGCACGGGCGTGCCGGCGGCGTCGGCCAGCGTCCACGCGATGCGGGCGGCGGGGAGATCGGCCGGGCCGTAGTGCGAGAGCTGGAGGTCGGCGCGGTAGGTCTCGGCGACGGTCCAGGCGTACTTGTCGAAGCGGGCGAGCGGGACGAGCGGCGAGTTGGAGCGGCGGAAGTGCGCGGCGGAGACGCCGTTCTTCGGCTCCATGAAGGCGTCGAGCAGGCCGACGAGCGCGGTGCCCTGGCCGGGGTAGTCCTGCAGGTCGAGGTGCTGGAAGCCGCCGATGCCGGGTGTGCGGTGGAAGAGTTCGTTCTCCTCGCGGTAGAGCTCGGCCGCGTGGGCGCCGGTGGCGCGCGCGAAGGCGGCGGCCTGGTCGAGCATGCCGGCGCGGGCGAGGCGGTCGCGGAAGCGGGCGAGGTTGTGGGCGCGGAGCACGCCGGTGTACTTCGGGATCTCCGTGAAGTCCGGATACACGGTCCACTGGCCGGTCTCGTGGCCGACGAAGGGCACGGGCAGGCCGGCGAGGGCGGCGCGCAGGTCGGTGCGCGTCTCGGCCGGGCCCCACTGGGTGTGGCCGTCGGCGCCGTCGAACACGCAGTAGCTGCCGCGGGCGGGGAGCTGCTGCGACGGGTCGGCGGGCGGGCGGGCCTTGGCGGAGATGAAGAAGTCGTTGGTCGGCTGGAAGACGGGGTCCCAGAGGACGTTGTTGGAGCCGTCGGCATGGAGGCGGCTCGGGTCGAGCGCACGCAGGTGCACGACGAGTGCGTTCATCAGGTCGCGGTCGCCGCCGACCTCGTTGCCGAGGGTGAGCATGACGAACGACGGGTGGTTGCCGTATTCGCGGAGCAGCGCCTCGCCTTCGGGCTGCACGAAGTCGCGCACGGCGGCGTCGAAGGTGCCCCAGAAGGGCAGCTCGGGCTGGAGGTAGAGGCCGAGGCGGTCGGCGGCGACGAACGCGGCGCGCGGCGGGATCCAGGTGTGGCAGCGGATGTGGTTGAAGCCCCACTCCTGCACGGTACGGAAGTAGCGCTCCCAGCTCGCGACATCCATCGGCGGGTGCGCGGTGAGCGGGAAGGCGCCGGCCTCGTGCTTGCCGCGCAGGAAGGTCGGGCGGCCGTTGATCGTGAACTGCCGGTCCTTGGTGCGGAACTCGCGCAGGCCGGTCTCGACCGTCCGTGTATCGGTGAACTGGGGCTGCGGCTGGACCTGCCGGGTGGCCGGCGCGGCGGCGAGCCGCACGGCGACGGAGTAGAGCGCGGGCGAGAACTCGTCCCAGAGGCGCGCCTCGGCGCCGAGCGGGAGGTCGAGCGTGACGGTGGCGGCGGCGTCAGCCGACGCGGTGAACGTGGCGGTCTGCGGCGCGGGGCGGTGGGCGGCGCCGTCGTGGTTGAAGCTCACGGCCTCGACGGTGACGGTGCCGGTGGTGGCGGTGCCGGAGAGGTTGCCGACCTTCGCGGTGATGCGGAACGAGCACGCGGCGAGATCGGAGCGGACTTGGACGTCGTCGAGCCAGACGGTGTCGGTGGCGGTGAGGGCGATGTCGCCGAGGAGGCCGTTCCAGTTGGTCTGCACGCTGTCGTCGAACTGGTGGGCCTGGCCCTTGACGGGGCGGCGCTCGGGGCGGTTGTCGACGAGGATGGTGAGCGTGTGCGGGCCGGGGCGGAGATCGGGGCCGAGGTCGAAGGTCTGCGGGGTGCCGTAGCGCGCGCCGGTGCCGAGCGGGCGGTCGTCGAGCCAGACCTGCGTGTATTTGGTGCGCTCGAGGCGGAGTTGGATGCGTTTGCCGGCCCAGTCGGCGGGGATGTCGACGGTGCGGCGATACCACGCGGGGCCGGAGAACGGGCGCACGCGCGACAGGCCGCCGGCATCGGTCCAGGTGGAGACGGTGCCCTTCGCGCGCGTCTCGGTGGTGCCGGGGAGCTCGATGGTGTCGGTGAAGGCCGCGGGCGGCGGAGGGGTTTGCGGGGGGAAGGCGGCGTCGGGTGCGCCGAGGGTGAAGAGCCAGGAGCCGGCGAGGAAGAGGTTTTGCATCGGGGGGAGGAGTGGGGATTGAAGGCGGCGGCTGGGGTTGAGCAAGGGCGGACGGCTTTGGCTGGGCTGGTTCGGCGCGGGCGCGTGACGCTCGTTGTGGTGCAGGACGCGAAAGCGTGCCACGGTCAAGACATGGTGCTGCGCCTTCAGTGCGGGCGATTTCGAGGGGGCCGGTGGTCACCGGTGCGCGGATGCGCAAAAGCTCGCCATGCGGCAGCGCGGCCGCAGGGTGGCTGAGTGCCCGCCGGCGGATGGTGCCGACGGGCGAGATTTCTCGCTTCTCCCATGAAAATACACCGGATGTTCCTGCACTGTCTCCTAGCCTTCCTGTTGCCCGGCGCCGTGGCGCTGCGGGCGGCGGATCTGACTCGGCGTGCCGTCGAGTCGGGCGTGGTCGAGTCCGACGTGTCCAGCAGCGGCATGGGCACCACCATGGCCGGCACGAAGACCGAGTGGTGGACCGAGCACGGCCGCAAGGTCGCGACGCTGGAGAAGACGACCACGAAGACCGAGGTCTTCGGTCAGAAGCATACTGCGCAGAAGGAGGAGTTGACGATCATCGAAGGCGACATCGTGTATTCGATCGATCTGCTTACGAAGACCGGCACGAAGGGGAATATCGCGGAGTTCAAGAAGCTGGGCGCGGCCTTTGCGAACCGGATGGGCGGCGTGGAGGACCCGAAAAAATTCGTCGAGAAGAACGGCGGCAAGTGGCTGCCCGCCGAGACGTTCCTCGGCCGCAAGTGCGACGTGGTCGAGATGATGGGGGTGCGCAGTTGGACCTACCAGGGCGTGCTGTTGAAGACCGAGGGCACGGCGATGGGCATCACGGTTAAGCAAGTGGCGAAGCGGTTCGACGAGAACGTGCGGGTGCCGGCGGCGAAGTTCCAGGTGCCCGCCGGGATCACGTTTGAGGAGCAGCAGATGCCGGACGAGGCGCAGGCGATGCTGCGTGCGATGACCGCGGGCGGCGAAGGTGCGGACAGCGACCTGGTCGCCCAGGCGATGAAGCGGGCGCAGGCGGAGTCCGACGACGACGAAGGCGACGAGGACCTCGGGCCGCCCTCGACGCTGCCACTGGCGAAGTTCAAGGCCGCGGTGGCGAAGGTGCAGCAGCCCGGCCTGCAGCGGATGCCGGTGATTTCGCAGGATGGCGACCACGGGCTGATCCTCGCGGGCGACGAGACGGGTTTCACGATCATGGCGCAGCGCGCCGCCCTCGGCGCGCAGTTCGAGCAGCTCGCGGCGGGCAAACTGTCGCGGTTCAAGCACAAGGGCCGCGAGGCGTTCTTCGCGCAGATCACCGATCCCGAGGGCGAGGAGATGGCGTTCATCCTCGTGAAGTATCCGGAGTACAACATGGGCCTGATGGTCAGCGGGAAACCCGTGCAGCCGCGCGCCGAGCTGATGAAGCTCCTCGCGCAGGTGGAGCTCTGAGCCGTGTTGGTGTTGTCGAGAGGCGAGTGTCGAGGGACGAGCGCCAAACTGGCGGTGATCGGATCCGTGTCCTTGGTCTGTACGAATCTCCGCTTCGCCGACCCACTCTGGTCGCTCGTCATGTCGGCACTCGACTGACTGCTCACAGCCGAGCCGGGTGTTCGACCACAGAACGGCCCGCCGCGGTTTTCCGTGGCGGGCCGGCTCGTTGGGTGAATGGATTGGTGTATCCCGCCTACTCGGCGGTCTTGGCAGGAGGCGAGCCGCCGCGCCAAGCCTCGAGCAGTTCGTGTTTGCGGGTGGCACGCTCCTCGGAGGCGAGCGCTTGAATCTCGGCCTGGATCGCGGCGCGCTCCGTCTCGGGCAGCGAACGCATCATCACGGGCCAATCGGTGCGGTCGCGGCCGTCGCGCCAGCCGGCGCGGACGCGTTCGCGCTGGGCTTCGGGGAGCTGGCGGAAGGCGTGGAGCTGCGTGTGCAGCGCGGCGCGCTCCGCGGGGGTCATGGCGCGGACCCGGGCGACCGCGCGTTGGATTCGGTCGAGCTGTTCGTCGTTCAGGTCGAGGAAGCGTTCGAGCGCGGCGAAGTCGTCGTTGGCGGCGGCGCAGGCGTGGTTTGGGCCTCCGCCGTTGCTGCCCTGGCCGTGGCGCGGGGCGTCGGCAGGCGGGCCGCCGGCGGCGGCGAGGACCAGCGGCGAGAGGCCGAGCAGCGCCAGGCCGACGAGACGAGGGAGTGTGGTCCGGATTTTCATGAGTGGTTGGCGTTCGGGACGGGGATGGCGAGCAGGTCGCCGACGGCTTCGGCGTCGGTGAGCGGCAGTGCGGCGCGCAGATCGTGCTCGAGGGTGAGGAGTTCCTCGTACGCGGCGAGCCCGGCGCCGGCCGGGTCCGCGCCGGGGGCGGTCCGATCCGGTGCGAGCACGAGCAGCCAGACGGCGGCGGCCGCGGCGGCGGGGAGCAGCGACCACCACCAGCGGCGCAGCGGGGCCGTGCGACGCGGCGCGGGCTCCTGGCGCAGGGTGCGCTTGAGGTCGGTCCAGCGGCGCTCGAACTCCGGCGTGGTGTCGCGCAGGCCGGAGCGGAGCAGGGCTTCCGGATCATCGGGTGGCGGTTGGTGGTTCATCAGTGAGGGTAGAAGAGGCTCCGGAGCGCGTGGCGCGCGCGGTGGAGGATGACGTTGAGGTTGTTGGCGGACACGCCGAGGGCGGTGGCGATCTCGGCCGGCGAGAGCTCGCCGGCGGCGGTGAGCAGGAGGGCGCTGCGCTGGCGTTCGGGGAGTTGCTGCAGGGCGGCGAGGAGCTGCTCCTCGAGTTCGGCGGCGCGACGGCGCTCCGCGGGCGAGGCGTCGGCGGCGAGCAGCGCGAGGTCCTCGGGCGGGACGGACTCCACGGGCTTGCGCCGGCGCCGGCGGAGTTCGTGGAGGAGTTCGCGGCGGGCGATGGCGAAGAGCCAGGAGGCGAATTTCGCCTCGGGCCGGTAGCGGGCGGCGGCCCGGTAGACGCGGTGGAAGGTCTGGAGCGCGAGGTCCTCCGCGTCGGCGCGCGAGCCGAGGGCGCGGTAGAAGAAGTTCAACAACGGCAGCTTCCAGCGGTCGAAGAGCGGCTGGAGCGCATCGGGATCGCCGCCGGCCACGCGCAGCAGGCAGGCGTGGTCGGCGTCGACCGGTTCGTCCTCGACCTCGGCCGCGGTGGCCATCGCCAGCGGGGCGAGCCACGGGCGGAGCCAAGCGGGCAGGACGAGGGCGGCGGCGAACTTCATGCGCGGGTGGTATTCAATGAACGAAGCGCGGCGGCGCGAGTTTCGGTGTCGATCCGCCGCGCTGATGAGGAAGTGGCGGTTGAAGGGTTTACTGGAGCGCGCGGTTGAAGGCGGCGAGGTGGTTGTAGGAACCGTTCTGGAGGTTGGTGAGAACGCGCCGGATCGGGGCGTCGGTGGTGGTGTCGAGCATGCCCTGGATGTCGTCGATGTCGGTCTCCTCGACGAGCACGCCGACCTCGAGCGCATCCTGGAGCGAGAGGGAGCCTTCGGCGACGAGGCGGTCGTAGAGGGCCTGAAGGGCGGGGATGGTGAAGACGCCCGGGGCGGTCGGGGTGGTGTCGGGCACGCGGTAGCGTACGAGGAGATTTGAGACGGCGCTCATGTGCTGCTGCTCGGACCGGGCGATGTTGGCGAAGGTCGGGTGGTGCCACTTGGCGTTGAGGGCCTGGTAGACATCGCGGGCGAGCTTCTCCTCCTGCTTGAGGAAGAGGAGGTTGGCGGCGTCGGCGGAGGTGAAGGCGAAGGCGGCGGGGCCGAGGAGGGCGACGAGGGCGAGAGTGAGGAGTCTTTTCATGACGGTGGGAGCAGACGTTGCTGGCGGGGGGGGGGACAGCGGTGCCGGGGGGCGGCACCGCCAAAGGTGCGGGCGGCGGAGGGTCAGCCGGCGGTGGGGGCGTCGGGGTTGGCGCCG
>JAEXPQ010000253.1 GCA_023446735.1 Verrucomicrobiota bacterium | reverse complement strand
GCCCGGCGTGGCGCGAAGTTCCTCGACCACCTCGGAGATGAGGCGGCCCTTACCTTCGTCGCCGAAGCTGATACCGACGTCGGCGATGATCTGGCTGGTGATGGGCGTTAAGGACATGGCGGCGGATAAAATGCGGATTGCGGATCTCGGATTGCGGAATGAGCGATGAGTTGGCGGGAGAAAACGAGTGGTTGGTGACAGCGCAGCGGGGCAAGGAAAGCGGCGGATGGGCGCTTGGCGAGCGCGGAGAGGGGGCGCCGCGGTTGGGGGGTTTCCCCTAAACCGCCGCGGACGTTTCGGAGAAACGTCCCTACCTTGGCATCCAGCTCGGCCGCTTCACCCGTGGCTCTTGTGGGTCTTGATCTCGATCACGTCGTGCGGGGCCGCCTCGCGTTGGCCGGCGGGGCTGACGCGGATGTAGCGGGCGCGTTGGCGGAGGGCGGCGAGATTCGGGGCGCCGAGGTAGCCGAGGCCGCTCTGCATGCCGCCGATGAGGTTGCCGAGCATGTCGTCGATCGAACCGGAAACTTCCTTGAGGGCCTCGATGCCCTCGGCGGCGACTTTGCGGGTGGTGTCGTTCTTGTCGTGGCCGTAACGGGCGGCAGAGCCGGCCTTCATCGCGGCGAGCGAGCCCATGCCGCGGTATTGCTTGAAGAGCTTGCCGTCGATTTCGACGATCTCACCGGGTGCTTCACGGCAACCGGCAAGCAGGCCGCCGCACATGACGACGTCGGCGAGGGTGAGGGCCTTGACCATGTCGCCGGACTTCACGATGCCGCCGTCGGCGATGAGGCGCACACCCTTGGCGGCGGCGGCTTTCGAGCAGACGTAGAGGGCGGTGAGCTGGGGGATGCCGACGCCGGCGACGACGCGCGTGGTGCAGATGGAGCCGGGGCCTTGGCCGATCTTGATGGCGTTGGCGCCGCAGTCGGCGAGGTACTCGACACCGGAGCCGCTGGTGACGTTGCCGGCGATGATGGTGAGCTTGGGGAACGCGTCGCGGATGAGCTTCACGGTTTCACCGACGCCCTTGGTGTGTCCGTGGGCGGTGGAGACGGCGATGCAGTCGACGTGTTCGGCGACGAGGGCGTTGATGTGGGCGACGATCTTGTCGCGGTCGAGGGTGCCGTCGGGCTTGCGGACGGGGGAGACGGCGGCGCCGCAGACGAGGCGGAAATCGGCGTCGCGGGCGGGCTTCCGGTTGGTCTTCGCCTCGGAGAGGATGCGCTCGACATCGGAGCTGGTGAGCAGGCCGCGGAGTTTCCCGGCGTCGTCGACGACGAGCATCTTGTTCACGCCGACGTGTTCGTTGAAGAAACGGTCGGCGGCACGGATGGGATCGTTGCCGAGATCGCGGACGTTGATGGTAAAGAGACGGTCGCGGGGAGTCATCGACTCGGCGACGGACTTGGCGCGGTAGCGCTCCTTGACGACGTTGCCACCGAGGAGGCCGGCGAGGCGGCCGGTATCGTCGACGACGGGGAAGGCGCGGAAGTCGAAGCGCTTCTGTTCCACGAGGGCGAGGATGTCGCCGATGAGCTGGCCGGGCTGGACGGTGATCGGGTCCTGGATCATGCCGTGGACATGGCGCTTCACGCGGGCGACCTCCTTCACTTGGTCCTTGGCCGGCATGTTGTAGTGGATGAGGCCGATGCCGCCGTTGAGCGCCATGGCGATCGCCATGCGGGATTCCGTCACTGTGTCCATGTCGGCCGAGACGATCGGGACCTGGAGCCGGAGGGAGTCGGAAAGGGAAGTGGAGAGGTCGGCGTCCTTGGGCAGGATCTCCGAGTAGAGCGTGGCCAGGGAGACGTCGTCGTACGTCAGGGCCATGGGCCGGTTGGCGGCGAAAAACTCGTCGGCCGAGAGATAGAATTGCGCGTCGGTGGCGGCAGTGAAGCTCATGGACGAGTTTAACTTCGACGGGGCGGAGGAGGGGTCAATGCGGATTTGCGGGGTGCGGGAGTTCGCGCTGCGGTGGCTAGCATCGCGTGAGCGCTTGCAGCGGGGGCACACGGGTGGCGCGACCGGCCGGGATTGCGCCGAAACCGATGCCGATGGCGAGGGCGAGCGCCAGCGTGGCGGCGGTGGCGTCGAGGGACAGGTCGAGCGTCCAGCCGGTTCCGCCGGCCACCGTTGCGACGCCGATCCCGCCGAGCAGGCAGCCGGCTGCCCAGCCGGAGAGAGCGAGCAGGCAGCATTCGGCGAGGAACTGGAGGAAGATCGCGCGCGGCGGGGCCCCCACCGCCATGCGCAGGCCGATCTCGCCGGTGCGTTCGCGCACGGAGAGCAGCATCAACGCGAGCATGCCGGCGCCGCCGACGCCGAGCGCGATGAGCGCCAGCCCCGTGCCGTAGCGGCCCAGCGAGGCCGTGAGCTCGTTCTGGATGGCGCGGGTCTTGGCGGTGCTCTGAACGGCGAAATCGTCCGCGCCCCCGCCCGCGCCGCGCCGGTGCCGGGTGCGCAGCAGCGCGGTGACGGCGGCCTCCGCATCCTCGACCGCCGCCGGCTCCACGACCCCCACGTAGGCGGACGTGAGCCACCGGGCGTTGAATACCCGGCGCAGCGCGGTCGAGAGCGGCACGAGCACCTGGTTGTCCTGGTCGGCGCTGTCGGTCGTGGCGCCCTTCGGGGCGAGCGTGCCGACGATCTCGAACGGCACCCCGCGGATGCGCAGCTCGCGGCCAACGGCATCGTCGGCGGGAAAAAGCTCGCGCGCCACCGACGCGCCGATCACGGCCACCCGGCGGACGGCGCGCTCGTCGTCCGCCGAGAGGAAACGGCCGGCGGTCAGCCCGAAGCGGCGCAGGGATCGGTAGTCGGCAGTGGTGCCGCGGACCTTCGTCTTCACCGAAGCCCGCCCGGCCTTCACGCGGACGGAGTCCTCGATGGCGGGGGCGACGGCGCGGATTCGGGGCAGCGCGGCGATTGCCGCGACATCCTCGGGCTGGAGCGTGGTGGCCCAGCCGGCGAACTGCCGACGGGCCACCTGCGGCTTGAGCGGCAGCGGCTTGACGAGGATCAGGTCGGTGCCGAGCGCCTCGACGGCGCGCGCCATCTCCCGCTCGGCGCCGTCGCCGATCGCGCGGGCGACGAGGAAGGCGGCGACGCCCACGGCGATCCCCGAGAGCGCCAGAGCGGTGCGCAGCGGATATGCCAGGAGCGGATGGAGCGTGGAGCGGAGGTGGCGGCGGAGCTTCATCGCAACGCATCCACTGGGCGGAGTCGCGCCGCGCGCAGCGCCGGCACCACGCCCGCGAGCAGGCCGGTGACCAGCGCCAGCGCCAGGCCGAGGAGCGCGACGCGCAGCGACAGCACCGCGCCCAGGTCTAGGCGCCGGGCCACCAGTTGGGCCGCCGCGCTTCCGAGGAGGATTCCGAGGAGGCCGCCGCCGAGCATCGTGAACGCGCTTTCCGCGACGAACTGCCGGGCGATGTCGGCCGGGCGCGCGCCGATCGCGCGACGCACCCCGATCTCGGCCACGCGGGCGTTCACCGCGCCCGCCATGAGCGTGGCGGCGATGAGCCCGGCGACGAGCAGCACCACGACCGAGGCGAGCGGCAGGTACACCGTGACGATGCGCTGCATCTTGCCGAGGAGTTGGCGGACTTCGGAGGGCGTGAGGAGGGTGAAGTCGTCGGGTTGCCCCTGGAACAGGGCGTGGCGTGCGCGCAACGCCTCCCGGATCTGCGCGGCGGCGGTCGCGTTTTGCGCCGGGTCGCCGATCAGGAGTTTGGCGACGCTGATCGTGTCGACGTTGGCGAGCCGGCGCATGAGCGTGGAGACGGGCACGACGATCTCGTTGTCCCGGTCCATGCCGTGCAGGTCGGTGCCGAAGCGCTCGAGCACGCCGACGACCGTGAAGGGCACGGCGTCGACCATGATCTCCGCGCCCAGCGGGTCCGCGCCGCCGAACAGATCGCGCACGAGCGTCTCGCCGACGAGGGCGACGCGTTCGCGGCGTTGGACGTCGTCGGCGTCGAAGAAACGGCCGCGCGACACCGTGCGGGCCCAGACTTTCTCGGCGCGCTCCGATTGCCCGAGCACGCGGGCTGTCGCCGTGCTGCCGGCACGGCGCACGGAGGCGATCTGCACCTGCTGCGGGTCCCAGTCGACCACGGCTGGGACGGCGGCCGCGGCGGCGGCGATGTCGTCGATGGTGAGGCGGGCGGCGTCGGGCCGGGGGCCGTCGACCAGCTGCATGCCGCCGGCGACGACGACGACCGATGAGTCGCCGAAGATTTGCTGCACGGTGGTGAGCATTTTGCGACGGATGCCCTGGCCGACGTCGAGGACGAAGGTCAGTGCGGCCACGCCGACGAGGCTGCCGATCATGATGGAGGCGCTGCGCAGGCGGTGCCGGCGCAGCGAGCGGAGGCTGTCGCGGAGAAGGCGCGGGGTGTTCATCGGGTCTCCTCCTGGGCGGTACGTGCGAGGTCGCGGACCTCGTCGGAGGCGACGCGGCCGGCGGCGATGCGGATGACGCGCCGGGCACGGGCGGCCACGCGTTGGTCGTGGGTGACGAGGACGATGGTCCGGCCGTTGCGGTTGAGGGCCTCGAACAGGTCAAGGATGCCGTCGGTGGACTGCGGGTCGAGGTTGCCCGTGGGCTCGTCGGCGAGGAGGAGCGTGGGTTCGTTCACCAGTGCTCGGGCGATGGCGACGCGCTGTTGTTGTCCGCCGGAGAGCTCGGTCGGTTTGTGGTGCAGGCGGTCGGCCAGGCCGACGGCCTCCAGGGCCCGGCGGCCGGCGCCGGTGGGCGGTTCGTTGCTTGAGTAGAGCAGGGGCAGCTCGACGTTCTCCAGCGCGCTCGCCCGCGGCAGCAGGTGGAACGCCTGGAAGACGAAGCCGAGATGCCGGTTGCGGAAACGCGCCTGGCCGGCGGCGTCGAGTTGGGCGACGTCGGTCCGCTCGAAGCGGTAGCGGCCGGTGGTGGGCTGGTCGAGGGTGCCGATGATGTTCATCAGCGTCGATTTGCCGGAGCCGGAGGTGCCGACGATGGCGACGAATTCGCCGCTGGCGATGCGCAGCGACACGCCGGCGAGGGCGTGCACCGGCGCGGCGCCGGGGCGGGTGTAGTGTTTTTCGATGTCTTCGAGTTCGATCATGGTGAAACGGAGCGGCGATCGGGGAGTGCGGCGGGGATGTCGCCGAGAGACGGCGACGGAGCGATGCGGACGATGGCGGTCATCTCGGGTCGGAGGGTTCGGCCCGCGCGTGGCTCGAAGCGCAGCACGACGATGTAGTTGACGACGTTGTCGCGAATCTCCGCCTTCGGGTAGATGGCGGTGACGACGCCGGAGAATTCTTCCGCCCCGTAGGTGTCGACCGTGAAGGTCGCGCGTTGGCCCGGCTCGATCCGGCCGATGTCGGTTTCGTCGACATAGGCCCAGACCTCGAGGCGGCGCAGATCGATCAGGGTCACGAACGTCGGGGCGGAGAAACTGGCGGAGACCGTCTCGCCTTCCTGCGTGGCGACGGAGGCGACGACGCCGCCGATCGGGGCGGTGATGATGGCGCGGTCGAGTTGGATCTGGGCGTAGTCGACGGACGTCTGTGCCGCTGCGACCTGTTGCTCAGCGACGGCGTGTGCCCGCTCGGCCATGTCGAGGTCTCCGGCGGAGATCGCCCGGGCGGCGGCGATGGCGCGCTGGCGTTCCAGGTTGGCGGCGGCGTAGTGCAGCTCGGCGAGGGCGAGCCGGTGGTCGGCCACGGCCTTGGCGTGCAGGGCGCGCAACTCGCGGTCGTCGAGGTCGGCGAGCCGTTGGCCGGCCGCCACGGCGTCGCCGACCTGGACATGGAGGTGGCGCACCACGCCGGAGAGTTGCGAGCCGACCCGGACCTCGGCGCCGACCTGCGGCTTGATCACGCCGGAGGCTTTGACGAGCCGCGACTGGTCGGCGGTGGCGCGTTGCGCGACCGGAGCCGCAGCGGCACGCTCCGCCGGCGCTTCGGCCGGGGCGGCCCGCAAGCAGAAGAGCGTGCCGAAGAGGAACGGTCCGAGCACGAAGACTGAAAGGTGCATCCTCATGGGCGGGACGTGCCGGCGGGGGATCGGCGGAGATCGAGGTGCAGGCGGATACCGGTGTGCATGGCGGCAGCGTGCACCGTGAAGCGGTAGTCACCTCCAGCGAAAAGGCTGCCCCATTCCGGGGTGCGCTGGAAGGCGAGTCGCTGCACCGCGGACACGATGGCGGTGCGGCGACGGGCGTTGGCGACGTACAGCGACGGAAAGGTCGGCACGGCTCGCTTCCCGGCTTGCCGGCGACCGGCGGCTCCGCCATGTCACTACTCGCCAGCCCCCCGGCGATCTTCTCGCCGTATGTTCGCCACCGTATTCTCCGCCGCCCTTCAGGGCATCGAAGCCGTCCCCGTGCAGGTCGAGGTCAACACCGGGGAATCCGGCGACCTCCGCCTCATCCTCGTCGGACTGCCCGACGCCGCCGTGAAGGAGTCCAACGACCGGGTCTTCTCGGCGCTGGCCAACAGCGGCCTGCGCCCGCCGCGGTCGCGCACCACGATCAACCTCGCGCCCGGCGACATCCGCAAGGAGGGACCGTGCTACGATCTGCCGATCGCGCTCGGGATGCTCGTCGCCACCGGCCAACTGCCCGAGGAGCGGCTCGGCGACTACCTGATCGCCGGCGAGCTCGGTCTCTCGGGCGCCACGCGCCCGGTGCGCGGCGCGCTCGCCATGGGGCTGCTCGCGCGGCGCCAGGGCAAGCGCGGCCTGCTGCTGCCGGCGGTGTCGGCGGAGGAGGCGGCGTTGGTGGAGGGTGTGCCCGTTTACCGGATTCAGACACTCGACCAGGCGGTGCGCTTCCTCGCCGGGGACCTCGACCTCAAGCCGCTGCCGGCGGCGCCGCCCGCGCCGGTGGCGGTCCCGGAGGGCGCGCCCGATTTCGCCGAGATCAAGGGCCAGGCTGCGGTGCGCCGCGCGGTCGAGATCGCGGTGGCGGGCAACCACAACCTGCTGCTCGTGGGGCCGCCGGGCTCGGGCAAGTCGATGATCGCGAAACGCATCCCCACGATCATGCCGGAGCCGCAGCTCGACGAATTTCTCGAGATGCTCTCGATCCACAGCGCCGCGGGGCACACGTTGCACGGCGAGATGCGTTCGTTCGCGCGGCCGTTCCGCGCGCCGCACCACACGATTTCGGACGTGGGCCTGATCGGCGGCGGCACCATCCCCGGTCCGGGCGAGATCTCCCTCGCGCACCATGGCGTGCTATTCCTCGACGAACTGCCGGAGTTCAAACGCTCCGCGCTCGAGGTGCTGCGGCAACCGCTGGAGGACCACCAGGTCTCGATTTCGCGCAGCGCGGGCAAGGTCACGCTGCCGGCGAACTTCATGCTCGTGGCGGCGATGAACCCCTGTCCGTGCGGCTATCTTGGAGACCCGAAGCGCGAATGCCGGTGCTCGCCCACGCAGGTGCAACGTTACCGGGCGCGGGTGAGCGGCCCGTTGCTCGACCGCATCGACCTCCATGTCGAGGCGCCCTCGCTCTCCGTGGCCGAGTTGCGGACGGACCGCCTGGGCGAGTCCTCCGGAGACATCCGTCGTCGGGTGCAGACGGCGCGCGGCGTCCAGCAGCGGCGTTTCGCTGGGACGCGCACCCCGAGCAATGCGCGGATGACCCAGGCGCAGATCCGTCGGCACTGCGCGCACAACACGATGCTGGGGGACCTGCTCGAGCAGGCGATGCACCAGCTCTCGCTTTCCGCCCGGGCGTACGACCGTATCCTCAAGGTCTCGCGCACCATCGCGGATCTGGCCGGGGCGGAGCAGATCGAGGCCCCGCACCTGCTCGAGGCGATCCAGTATCGCACGCTGGACCGCGCGCAGCTCGTGTGAATCAAGGGGGGCGGCGCGGGGTTCCGAATCGTTCTCGTACTCGTACTCGTTCCGGTTCTTGAACACTCGCGCGTGTGCCCTGAGTGGATGGCGGAGGGCGGGGATGGAGTAGGAGTAGGAGCAGGAGTAGGAGAACGAGTAGGAGAACGAGTAGGAGAACGAGTAGGAGTACGAGGGGGGAGGAGGAAGGGGGGAGGAGGAAGGGGGTTGCGGGGGCTCCAGGGGGCTCCATCGTGGGCGGCCGCATGGGCCATCTCGATTCCACCACCGGCGTTGACCGCGATTCGTCGGCGACCCGCGAGACGCCGCCGGCCGACTGGCCGCGGCCGCGGCTGGCGCTTGGTCTGAGCGGCGGCATGGGCTGCGGCAAATCCACGGCGACCCGGCTCTTCGCGGAGCTCGGCTTTCGCACCGTTGATTGCGACCGGATCGTGCGCGACGAGCTGCTCCCCCGCGCCGACGTCGTGGCGGCGATCGCAGCGCGGCTCGGCCCGCAGGTGGTCGGTGCCGAGGGACGGCTGGACCGTGCGGCGGTGGCGGCTCGGGTGTTCGGCGACGACGGCGACCGGCGGTGGCTGGAGGCGTTGCTGCATCCGTTGGTGCGCGAGTCGTGGCGACAGGCCTTGGCCGGCGACCTTGCGGCTCGGTGGGTGGTGGAGGTCCCGTTGTTGTTCGAGAAGGGGTTGGAGAATTGGTTTGATTCCACCGTCTGCGTCGCCACATCGTCCGCCCTGCAACTGTCACGGCTGCAGGCGCGCGGAGTCCCTCCCGACCTCGCCGCCGCACGGATCGCCAAGCAGCTTCCGCTCCCCCGGAAAATCGCCGCCGCCGACTTCGTCCTGCTCAACGACGGGTCCATCGATTTCCTCAGGGAACAGGTCGCATCGCTCGCCGGTCGTTGGCACTAAGCGAAACCACCGATTGACCACACCTTGGCCGCGCGCACCGCGTCGCCGTCCCTTTTCCCGTTCCGCAATGGAAACTCCTCGTTCGTCGAAAGACTCCGACAGCAGCTCGTCCGCTCCCGATTCCGAGAGCCCGGCCCCGAAGAAGCGCACCACGCGGCTCTCGCGCGGCAAGTCCGCCGCCGCCCCCGGGCCGGGGACCGAGTCGCAGCCGCAGCCCGAGGTGCCGCGGGCTGCCGCGCCCGAGGTGACACGGGAACGGGCCCCGGAGCCGGAATCCCGCCCGCCGGCGCGCCAGGAGGTGTTGTCCTTCTCGCCTGACGAAGAACCGCCTGCTGCCGCGGAGCGTTTCTCCGCGCCCGCGGGCGAGCCGGTCGCTCCAGTCGAGTCGGCCATGCTGGGGGAAGCCACCGCACAACCCGCCGCCGGCCAGCCTCCGCAGATGCCGGAGCCCGGCCAAGGCCAGGGTGGCGGCGGTTTCCCGCCCGGAGGCAAACGCTTCGGCCGCGACTATTGGAAACAGCTCAAGCTTGAGAAGAAGAAGGCCAAGCTGCTGCGCCAGCAGGCGCAGGGTGGCCAGCCGGCCCCCGGAGGCCAGCCCGAGCAGGGTGGGGCGCCCGGCGGCCAGTTCGAGCAGGGTGGCGGCGCGCCGCACCATCGTGGCGATCGTCCCGGCCGCGGCGAGCGCGGTGGCCGGCACGAGCGTGGCAACCGGTTTGAACGCGAGCGCGGCCCGCAGCAGCCGCCTCCGCCCAACTTTGTGCAGGTCACCGGCGACCTGCCGCAAACCGAGCGCTTTGTCGATCTTGCCGCGTTGGACACGCTTGCGGCCGACATTGGCAGCGCCGGCGGCGATCCGATCGCCATCAACGAGCTCGCGCCGCTCTCGCTCGCCGACCTCGGCAACTTCGCCCGCCAGCAGGGCGTGACCTTCGACGGCGTGCCGAACCGTTTCCAGATCCTGAAGGGGATTCTCCAGCATGCCGCCGAGCAGAAGCGCCCGATCATCGACCGCGGCTGGCTCGACCTCACCGACCGCGGCTACGGCTTCATCGTGCACGCGCACGACAACTACCGGCTCTATCCCGACGACACGTTCGTGCCCGAGAGCCTCGTGAAGAAGTACGGCCTCAAGCGCGGCGTGCAGCTCGAGGTGCAGGTGCAGGCGCCCCAGGAGAACGAGCGTTGCCCGGCCGCCGTGAAGATCGTCTCCGCGATGGGCCGTGCGCCCGAGTTGCTGGCGACCGTCACGCCGTTCGAGGAGCTCGAACCGTATTATCCGCTCAAACGCATCCTGCTCGAGGTCCCTGGGGCCGAGTCGAAGGACATCTCGATGCGCCTGGTCGACATCGTCACCCCGATCGGCTTCGGCCAGCGCGGTCTGATCGTCGCGCCGCCGCGCACCGGCAAGACGGTGCTGATGCAGAACATCGCCAACTCCGTCTCGGACAATTTCCCCGAGGTGAAGCTGATCATCCTGCTCGTCGACGAACGTCCCGAGGAGGTGACCGACTTCCGCCGCCACACCAAGGGCGAGGTCGTGAGCTCCACGTTCGACGAGGCCCCCGAGAGCCACGTGCACTGCGCGGAGATGGTCGTCGAGCGCGCGCGTCGCATGGTCGAGCAGGGCGAGCACATCGTCATCCTGCTCGACTCGATCACGCGCCTGGCCCGCGCCTACAACAACCTCACCGGCAACAGCGGCAAGATCGGCACCGGCGGTCTCGAGACCACGGCGCTGCAGAAGCCGAAGCGCTTCTTCGGCTCGGCCCGCAACATCGAGGGCGGCG
>JAEXPQ010000229.1 GCA_023446735.1 Verrucomicrobiota bacterium | reverse complement strand
GACCCGGACGGGCCACTTTTGCGTCTGGAATTCCGCCGCCCCTGTTGCCAGTGACCCGCACGACAGCGTCGGCTCGCAACGGGACAGGTCCCCCAGACCACACCGCGCGGGTCCCTCCACGGACCCCGTCTCCACTCTCGGTTACCCCGCCGCCGGGCCCGCGGTCGACGAGCGCCATCCGCTCTGACCCAGCCGGTGGCTCACCGGCCGGCGCTGTTCGACTGTGAGGGGAGGCAATTCCGGCAGCACCGCCCGCGGCAGACGCACCAACATCTCCCGCGCCCGCCGCCGCAATGCGTCCCAACGGGCCGCGAGCACGAGCCGTGGGTTGCGCGAGCCGCGCTCCGCACTTCGGACCGATCCACCCGCGCAACCCGCCGACTCCGGCCCCGCTCCCGCCAACGCCCCACCTGTCTCCGCAAAATCCGCATTCCGCATTCCGCAATCCGCGTTCCCGAGCTCCTCCGCCGCCGCGAGCTGCTTGAGCAGACTGCGCCATTCGATCAGCAAACGATCGAGGTCCCCGCGGCCGGCCTGCTCCGCCTCCGCCATCGCCTCGCGGGCCGTCGCTCCGTGCGCCACGAGACCGCGCACGATCTCGGCCGCGCCGCTGCCGTAGTTCGGCGGCACACCGCGCACGAGGAAGCCCTCGGCCTCGCTGCGCCGGTACGTGCGCTCGCACACCGAGGCCAGCCGGCCCAGCCAGCGCGGGTTGGTCCCGGAGAACCGGTCCGTGGCGAAGAGGTTGGCCAAGTCGAACACCAGATCGTCGAGCGGGTAACGGGAATCCTCCAACGCGGCCGCGACCGCCAGGCCCTCCGGGCCGGCGAACGCCCCCACGATCTCGCCGCGCGCCGTGAGCCGCAGCTCGCGGTCCAGCACGCCGAGCCGTTGCCATTGCCAGAACAACGTCGCCGTGGGCGCCAGCCCGAGGCAGGTCTCCCGCCACCGGCAGCGCGGACACAGCTCCGAGGGGTTGCGCTCGCGGCGCACGAGCCGCGCCCGCCCTGTGTCCGTTCTTTGACCACACGGAAAGGTGCCCGCCGGGAACTCCGCGGTCTCCTCGACCCCGAACACCACCGGCTCCTCGGTGAAGAAACGACCGGTCGCAGCGGCCGCGATCTCGGCCGCCGCGCGGCCGGCGCGGAACTCGCGCAACAGCACCGCCCACGGCAGCGGCGCGGCGCGCTTGAGCTTCTCGGCGTGGGCGCGGCTCATGCGCGGCGAGTTCTTGCTGGTGAGCACATAGCCGGTGTCGTCGAGCCCGCGGCGGCCGGCGCGACCGATCATCTGCAGCAACTCGCTCGGTTCGATCTCGTGCTCGAGGTTGTCGTGCCGGTAATGCGTGGCGGTGACCATCACCGAGCGCAGCGAGAAGTTGATGCCGGCGCTCAGCCCGAGCGTGGCCACGACCGCGCGCAGCTGTCCGGCCTTGGCCAGCGGCTCGATCACGCCCGCGCGTTGCGCATAGGTCAGCCCGCTGTGGTGGTAGGCCACGCGCACGCGCACCAGCTTCGTCAACAGCGGCCCGAGCGCCTGCTCCTGCTCCGGGGTGAGCGTGAGGGGATCGGGCGGCGGCAGTTCGCGCGCAAACTGCCGCGCCAACCGCTCCGCCTCGTGCCGCTGCGGGGCGAACACCAGCACCGGACCGAGCCCCTCCCGCAGCGCGCCGGCGAGCCGCCGCGTCCAAAAACTCTGGATCTCCGCCGGCAGGCCGCGCGTGAGATCGTCGACCTCCACCTCTTCCAGCGGCACCGGCCTTTCGCGGTGGCGGATCAGCTCGACGGTGCGCCCGAGCCGGCGCAGCCAGGTGGCGACGTCGTTCGGGTTGGCCACCGAGCCGCTGAGCAACAGCAACTGGACGCTCTTGGGCAACGCCGCGAGCACGCCCTCGTAATGGTTGCCGCGATGGGGATCGCTCAACCATTGGTACTCGTCGACTGCGAGAAACTCCCAGCGCCCGCCCGCGCCCAACTGGGTTTGCACGGCCTCGAGCGTCGCCACGACCACCGGCGATTCCGGCGCGACCGTGAGATCGCCGGTGATGATGCCGACCTTCCACCCGCGGGCCTTCCATTCGGCATATTTGTCGTTGGCCAAAGCACGGGTCGGCACCGTGTAGATCGCGGGTTTCGCGAAGCCGGTGGTCTCGGCGAACTTCTCGAAGACGAACGTCTTGCCGGCCCCGGTGGGCGCATCGAGGATCACGTCCCGCCCGGCCTTGAGCGCCATGATCCCCTGCGCCTGCCAGCCATCGGGCAGCACGAGACGTTGCAGGCTTTCGATTCCACGGGCGTTCACGGGCGGGAGGGAAACGGTCCGCTTGCACGCCGTCAACGGGTGTCGGGGCCCGGCCCGTTTCCCGGCCATGGCGCGGCTCAATCCCGGGGCGAACAGACCGATAGAGCCATCCCCGCGGATCGCTGGAGTCTCCTCCGGCCCGCTCGGCCATGCTCGACTTCCTTCTCGCCCACCGCCTCCTGCCCGACGGCTTGTTGCGCCGCTACATCCGCCACCGGATCGCCCTGCGCATGCACGCGGAGGCGATCCCCAGCGAGGCGGAGCAACGCGCCAAGCTGGCCCGCTTCGCCGCGGAGTTGCGGAGGCTGCCGATCGACCCTGGGCCAACCTACCGCGAAGGCGCACGGCCGGAGGCGTCGCTCGAGCTGGCCCGTTGCTGCTTCGGCCCGCGTCTGAAGTTTTCCTGCTGCTGGTTCGAGCGCGGCCACGAGACCCTCGCGACCGCCGAGGAGGCGATGCTGCGCATCAACGCCATTCGCGCCCACCTCGACGACGGACTCTCCATCCTCGATCTCGGCGCCGGCTGGGGGTCGCTCTCGCTATGGCTCGCCGCCCGCTACCCCCACGGCACGGTGACCGCCGTGTGCCGCACTCCGGCCGAGCAGGCCCATATCGAGACTGAGGCGACCCGCCTCGGTCTGACCAACCTCACGGTGCTCGTCGCCGAACTCAACCGCTTCGAGGCCGACACCGGCCGCTACGACCGCGTGCTCAGCCTCGAACTCTTCGAACAGCTCAAGAACTGGCCGCTGCTGCTCCAGCGGATCGCCGCCTGGATGAAGCCCGAGGGGCTCTGCTTCCTCCAGATCTTCACGCACCAGCGCCACGCCTACCACTTCGGCGACCGCCGGTCGGGGCCGTGGTTGGCCCGCCGCTGTTTCCCGGGCGGGATGATGCCGAGCGACGATCTCCTGCTCCAATTTCAGGACGATCTGCACTTGCTCCAGCACTGGCGCATCGACGGCCGCCACTATCAGCGCACCGCCGAGCTCTGGCGGGAGAACCTCGACCTCAATCGCGCCGCCGTGCTCGATTGCCTCGCCCGCACCTCCAGCCGAGCCGAGGCCCGGCGCCAGCTCGCCCGCTGGCGCCTCGTCTTCCTGACCTGCGCGGAAATGTGGGGCTACCGCGATGGCTCCGAGTGGATCGTGAGCCACTACCTTCTGCAGAAGCCCCGCGGCGGGGCGCGCCGCGAGACCTGAGGCCAAAGTCGGTCGCACCGGGCGAACGGCCGAGCTCACTCCGCCGACAGAACGAGTGCGGAGCTGCGGAGGCGCACCCGCTCCGCCACTCCACGCCGCCCGGGGCTTACTCCCGCTGCGCCCCCGGCGAACCCTCGCCGCCCGAGCCGGCGTAGTCGCCCGCCCAGTCGTCGTAGGCCTCGGCGGGCAGGTCGAGGGCCACGCCCGCCCGCCGCAGCGCGGCCTCCAGCGGCCCCACGAACTCGATCTCCATTTCCTCGATGCGGAAGCGGATCCGCAGGCCCGCGATGCCGCGCGCGAACGCCACCGCATCCGCGAAATCCATCAAGTCCTCGTCCGTGAACATCTCCTCCAACTGCGCCTGCGAGCCCTCCAGCGCGGTCAGCTCCGCCCAATTGCGCTCGTTGGTGGCATCGGGTTGGCTCAGCTCCACCAGGCCCCGCAGCCGGACATGCCGGACCCGCAGGGCGAGGTGCCGCAGCGTGGCGTACGCGCAGGCCATGTTGGCCAGCCGCGCGTGTTGGAGCAGCCGTTGGTGGATCGAGAGCAACGTGGAGAGTTTCATGGGATTGGGCTCCTGAATTCCGGACATTGGCCATCGTTGGTTACCCCCGGCGAAGGGCCGGGCCGCACGGCGCCGATCCAGCACACGCTCTGCCAACGCACACGCCGGATCGCCGCCTCGTCGAAGCCAGGCAGTCAGCTGAAACAGAACCTGTCGGATACTCGCAAACGGCGGCTGCGCCTCGCGCAATCCACTGTCTCCCCCGGCACAGCCGGCCGAACATCGGACCAAGGAACACCGTCTTCAGACGCGGGCCGAGTCGCTCGGCCCCTGCTGCACATCGGACACAACCACCATGGTCTGGAGCCGAAATTTCGCGAACGAAACCTGCGCCGCCCGCCACGTCACGCACCGCGGCGCCGGCGTCCTGCCCGGGCCGGGCTCCCTCCGCTCCGTGCTTGGAAACGGCACCGGCCTCGGCCATTCGTGTCCCACGGGGCCCCACACCGCCACGATGACCTTCCGTCCCCTCGCCCTCTGCCTCTGGCTGGCGCTGCTCGCCCTTCCGGCCGCCCGCGCCGAACAGCCCTCCGCGCCGCGTCGCCTCGAAGGCGAGATCGGCGGCGCCCGCTGGACGATGCTCGTACCCGTCGAATGGAACGGACGCCTGCTGCTCGCCGCCCCCGACCGACGCCGCGCGCCCGCGCCGCTCGTGGCCGAGCTCGACGCCTCCACCCCCGAACACGCCGCCCTGCTCGCTTCGGGCTGGGCGCTCGCCACCACGAGCTACCGCCGCACCGGCCCGATCATCATCGACGCCATCGACGACCTCCTCGCCCTGCGCAACGAGTTCGCGCGGCGGGTCGGCCCGCCGCGCCTCGTCATCGTCCAGGGCACCGGCATGGGCGGCCTGATCGCCACCTTCCTCGCCGAGCGGCATGCCGACGAATTCCACGGCCTCCTCGCCTGCGATCCCTCGTACGAGTTGCGCGACCCGCGCGCCTTGCGCCTGCGTTGCGACCACCAGCCCCGCGCGCCGTTGTTGGTCCTGTTCGGCGCGGCGACCATCCCGGGCGCGGTCGACTACGGCGAGAAAGCCCGCGCCGCCGCCAACGCCGAGAGCGTCGTCCCCGCCCTTTGGTATCAACCCACTCCGAACGAAGAGCCCAACGCCTCCGCGATCGCGACACGGCTCGATGCGATCGACGCGCTCGTCGCCTGGGTCCAGACCCGCACCCCGCCGCCACACCGGCTCGAGCATCTGCCGGTCGCCGAGGAGGAGGCCGCGGCCGAGCGACCCGCTAACGGCCCCGCCGGAGCCGCGCCGAAGCCGGCCGCGCCGCCGCCGCTGCCCGACGAACCCCCGCCCACGATCCAGGTCGACCCCGCACCAGCCGCCACGAGGTAAGCCTCGCGCCACGACCGTACCACTACGGCCGGGTGCCTAGTCGAAACCCTCCGACCGTGGCGCGCACCTTCAGGCCGCGAGGAGCGCGCTCCCGGAGGCGACGCCGGTCGCCAACTTCATCCCTGCCGCCGCGGGGCGAACCCGCGCCACCGCCGTCGTGCGCGCCCATCGACGACAACTCCCACCTTCAGCTCGTCGCGCCGTCAGCGGCTCGCGTCCGCTCGTCGCCGGTGGCCGCCGCGTGGCGCCCCAGCTTGCGCAGCAGCGCCGCCAGTTGCGCCTGCTCGGCCGGATCCAGACCCGCGAGCGCTCGCTCAAGGTTCGCGAAGTGGACCGTCAGAGCTTGCCGCATGCGCTCACGACCGGACTCCGTGAGTTCGACCAAAGCCACGCGTTTGTCCGCCGCATCCGCCCGGCGGCGCGCCCAGCCCTGCGCCGCCACCCGGTCCACGGCGGTCGTGATCGAGCCGCTCGTCAGGAAGAGCTTCCGGCCAAGCTCGTTCACCGGCAGCGCCCCTTTCGAGTAGAGCGCCTCCAGCACGGCGAAATCGCTGTCCGAAGAAAACCCCAACTCACGGATACTCCGCCGGTCATGCGCCTCGACCGCATAGAACGCCTTCCAAAGGATCAGGTAGAGACGCTCCGAGGCGATGGGCGCACGCGAGGGCATGCGGAAGCGATGCGCCCACTCGTCTTGATGTCAAGAGACCACCCGTAGCGGGCGCTCTTCCCGCGGAGACGTCTCCGTCCCGGGCGCCGCGGCGCGGATCGAGGCCGACGCCACACCGCCCGCGCCATGGCCGACGAGCACATCGAGCGCGGCGACAGCATCGAGGAGGTCGCGCGCCTGCGCGTTCATCTGCTGGGCGGCGGCGGCCGTCTCCTCGGAGTTGGCCGCTCCGGCCTGCGTGATCTTGTCCATCTGCGCCATCGCGTCGCCAAGTTGCCGCAGACTGTCGTTTTGTTCGGCGTTGGCCGCGGCCATTTGGGCCACCAGGTCGCTCACCTTCGTCGCCTTCTCGTGGATGGTCTGGAGCGTCTCGCCGACTTTGGTGGAAACGTTGGCGCCGCGGGCGCTCACCGCGTGCGAGGCCTCGATCTTCTCGGCGGTATCCCGGGCGGCCGTCGCGCTGCGCTGTGCGAGGTTGCGCACCTCCTCGGCCACCACTGCGAAACCGGCACCGGCCTCGCCCGCGCGGGCGGCCTCGACGGCGGCGTTGAGCGCGAGGATGTTGGTCTGGAACGCGATCTCGTCGATGGTCTTGATGATGCGGGTGATCTCGTCGCTGGATTTGCGGATCGCATCCATCGCCTCGACCAGCTCCCGCGCCTGCGCCGCGCCCTCGTCGGCGGCCGTCCGGGCCTCGGCGGCGAGATCGCGGGTGGAGCCGGCGTGCTCCGCGTTGCGCCGCGCGGTGGCGGCCATCTGTTCAAGCGATGCCGTCGTCTCCTCGATCGAGGCAGCCTGCGCGCTGGCGCCATCGGCGAGCGACTTGCTCGACTCCGAAACCTGATGCGCCGCCGAGGCCGAGGCTTCGGCCCCGACCGTGAGCGATTTCGCGATCTCGCGCAGCACACGGGTCAACCGCGCGCCGAGCACCGTTGCGACGCCAATACCAACCACGATGCACGCCAGCACACCAATGACCACGGCGAACACTCCTCGCTGCAAGGTGGAGACCACCCCGGCCGCCGCGACCTCGGTCTCATGCGTCCCGAGGTCGGAGACCTCCCGAATCGTCGCCATTAGCGCCTGACCGGTCTGGGCCCACTCGCGCCCCTGATCGGACTCCTGCACCATCGCCACCCTAAGCCCTTCCGCGGCAGTCTGAAAAATCACGGCCGCCGCGCGCGCCTCCTTGAGCAGGGCCTGGTTCTTCGGCTGATGCACCAGGGCCGCGATCGCATCGAGCTTCCCGATCATCTCCTCGACCATCGGTACGGCCTCCCCGATCATCGCGAGATCGCGATCGAACAGCGCCACGCAAGCGCTGCGGTGCGCATCGCGCGCCAGCAGTTCGACCTCGGCCACGGCAAGGATCTTGGCGAAACGTTCCTTCATGACCTCGGCTCCCGCCCCGCGCGCGATGTCCGCGTCGAGCGCCTCGCGCTGGCCCGCGGCAAACTCCTCCATGTGCAGCAGAAAGTCGTCACAACCAGCCTCCATTCGCGACCGCGCCGTGTTGAATTGTTGCCGTGTCGTCCGGCCCGCATCCGCCTGCGCCGCGTAACGCCGCAGCACCTCCTCCAGTTTGCGTACCGTCTCGGCGTTGTCCCGCAATTCCGGCCGCGCGGCGACCAACTGCCCCAGCTCCGCCGCCTGTTTCTCGAGCCGGCCGAGCGCCGCCCGCCCCTTCTCCCAGGCGCCCGCCCGGAAGGCGTAGATGTGGTAGGTGAACTGGAGCCGAACCTCGATGCTCGTGTCGGCGAGGGCGTTGGCCAGGGTCGATTGCCGGATGTACGCCTCGCGCACGGAGCCGGCCCGGCTCGAACCCGCGCGCATGCACCAGATCGTGACCGCGCCGGCGACTGCCAGCAGAGATAGAACCACACCAAAGCCCAGCGTCAGTCGCCGGTTGAACGTCATTGCACTCATAGTAGGGGGGAGTCGCCCGCCGGTGTGGGACAGAGGGCGCAGGGGGTATCGGCCCTGGGGCGTTTTCCTTAAGCGGGTCGTGGCACGCCACCCCTTTCGCCCCGACCGGCAACCAGCCCTCGGCAGCCCGCCGCCCGCTATTCCGCCCGCAGCGTCTCCGTCGGGTCGACGCGCGCCGCCCGGCGTGCCGGCAACCAACAGGCCACCAGCGCGACACTCCCGAAGCACGCAATGATCGCCGCGAGCACCGGGCCGTCGAAGACCGTCGTTCCGTGGAGGAGCGAGCGCAGGGCGTGAGCCGCGCCAAGCGCCACCAGCAGCCCAGCGCCAAGACCCAGCAGGATCCAACGGCCATGCCCGGCCAAGACACCACGCACCAACCCGCCAGGGCTCGCCCCCAGCGCCAAGCGCACCCCGAACTCCCGGGTCCGCCGCGCCACCGTGTAGGCCGTGACTCCGTAGATCCCGAGCACCGCGATCCCCAACGCCACCGCGGAGAAGACGCCGACGAGTTGCACCGCAGCACGCTGCCGCGCCACCGTGGAGCCGACGAGTTGCGTCATCGGTTCGACGAACGCGACCGGCTGGTCCGGGTCCACCGCGTACACCTGCGCCCGCAGCAGCGCCTCCGACAGCTCGACGCCCGGCGCCGTCCGCACGATCACGTTCACCATCGGGCACGACCACTGTGCCAGCGGCTGGTAGGTTTGCGGCAGGCTGGGTTGCGCCGGTCCGCCCTGCCGCACATCGGAGACAACCCCGACAATCTCGGCGAATTTCTCGGGCCCGTTCTGGAGCCAGATCCGGCGGCCGAGCGGATCCTCCCCCGGGAAAACCCGACGGGCAAAACTCTCGTTCACGATCGCCACCGGAGCGCCGCGCTCGTCGTCGTGCTCCGAGAACGCCCGCCCTCGCTGAAGGGTGACCCCCAGCGCCGGGAAAAACCCGGGCGTGCCCGCGTAGAAACAAGTCGACGGCTTCGCACCGGGCGGGTTGGGCCGACCGGCGACCGAGAAACTGACCGACCAGTTGCCCGAGATGGGCACACACTGCGTCGCGCCCGCCGCGGTCACACCCGGCAGCGCCGCGAGATGCTCGACCAGTTGACGGACGAATACAACGCGCTGCTCATGCTCTCCGTAACGGACCTCCGGAAGGTTGAGGACGATCCGGCTCGAGTTCGCCGGATCAAACCCGAGATCGACCGCCGCCAGCGTGCGCAGGGTGCTGGCCAACAAACCGGCCCCGTACAACAACACAAACGCCAACGCGATCTCGGCGGCAACCAGCCACCGCCCCAGCCGAAGGCGGCCTCCGCCGCTCGCGCCACGCGTGCAGCGTTTGAACTCCGCGTAGAGGTCGCTCCGGACACCCACGCTCAATGGGACGAGACCGAACACCAGCCCGGTCATCACGGAGACCCCGCCGGCAAACGCCAGCACCCAGCCATCGATTCGCACATCGGCGTTCCAGCCCCCCGGAAGCAGTCGAAGCAGCCCTGCCACGCCCCAATGCAAGAACACAAATCCGAGCACACCGCCCGCCACGGCCAGCACCAACCCTTCCACCAGGAACTGCTGCGCGATCCGCCCGCGGCTCGCCCCCAACGAGGCCCGCACCGCCATCTCGGCCATCCGAGCACTCGACCGCGCCAGCACGAGATTGGCGATGTTCGCGCAGACGATCGCCAGGACGCACGCCACCGCGCCCAGGAGGATCCACAGCAACGGCCGCAACTCCCGGAACGAATCGTCCAGCAAGCCCACCACCCGCACGCCCCATGTGCCATTGAAGTCGGGATACTGCGTCTGGAGGCGGCTTGCCAACGCGCCAAACTCCGCCCCGGCCGTCGCCACCGTCGCCCCCGGCGCGAGTCGGCCGATGACCGAATACCCCCGCGATCCACGCGCATTGGCGCTCCGCTCCTCATCCGTGAACGCCATCGGCACCCAGACCTGCTCGGTCGCCACCTCCGTAAACTCCGCAGGCATCACGCCGATCACCGTATACGCCGCGCCGCCGATCATCAGATGCTGGCCCAGCGCCTCGTCCCGCCCGCCGAAGACCTGCTGCCACAGCCCATGGCTCAACACCGCGACGCCCTCGGCCCCGCTTCGGTCCTCGTCCTCGCCAAATACCCGTCCGAGGACGGGCCGGACCCCGTACACCGCGAAGTAGTTGGCGGTCGCCCGCGTAAAACCGATCGATCGCGGTTCGCCCCGGCCCGTGAGATTCGACTCATCGCTGCGATGGGCGGCCAGCTCCGCCACGGAACGCATCTGCGCGCGATAATCGAGGTAGTCCGGCACCGAGAGGTTTCCGCCAGGGAAGTTCGGTGTCGAACCATGCACGACCACGACCCGCTCGGGATCCACGCAACCAGCCCGGCGCGACAACACCGCATTCAGCACGCAGAACACCGCGGTGTTGGCCCCGATCCCGAGCGCGAGCGTCAGCACCACGACGGCAGCAAAACCAGGGGCACGCCCGAGCGAGCGCAACGCCACCCGCAAGTCGCGGCCCAACGACTCCAGCCACGCCCACCCGCGCTGCTCGCGGCAGCGTTCCTGCACCTGCGCCACGCCGCCGAACTGCCGCAGCGCCGCGTAGCGCGCCTCCTCGGCATCCATGCCGCGGGCACGGTTGGCCTGCTCCTGCATCTCCAGATGCGCCGCCATCTCCTCCTGCATCTCGCGTTCCCGCCGGCCGCGCCCGAAGAGCGAGCCGAACCGAAACAGGATCTGTCGCAGCATTCTCATTCCGCAATCCGCATTCCGAAATCCGCAGTTCCTCAGGTCGCCTTCAGCACCAGGTTGATCGCCGCGGAGAGCCTCGCCCAGTTCTCGGTCTCGGCTGCGAGCTGCTTCCGGCCCGAGGCGGTGAGCGAGTAGAACTTCGCTTTCCGGTTGTTCTCGGAAACGCCCCACTCCGACTTGATCCAGCCCTGGTCCTCCAGCCGGTAGAGCGCCGGGTAGAGCGAACCCTGCTCCACCTGCAGCACCTCGTCGGACATCTGCCGGATGCGCCCGGAGATGCCGAAGCCGTGCATCGGTTCGAGCTGCAGCGCGCGCAGGATCAGCATGTCCAGCGTGCCCTGCAGCAAATCGGTCTTCTCGTCTTTGCCCATGGTGGTCTCTCCTAGTTTATCTAGGAAAGAGCATCCCTCCCCTAGATTGTCAAGGGGAGAGCCGCATCGGGCGCGGACTGATGGGCAGGCCCTACTCCGTCGGCTTGGTCAGGCCGCCCTTGTCGGCGGCGCCGGCGTTCGCGCGGGCGGCGGCGACATTCTGCGCCATCTCGGCCACGGTTTTCGTGTGCAGCCGCACCGCGCCCTGCGTGTCGCGCAGCTTCACGCGGGTGCCGCGCTTCACGTGGTCGGCGAGACGCTTCTTCGCCGCCGGGATGGCCGCCTTGTACTGAGGCAACCACTTCGCGCCGGCGACGAGCATCTCGTCGGTCATCTGCCAGACTTCCTCGGGATTGCAGACGGCACCGACGAGCGGGTCGTGCAGCATCGCCTGCTTGAGCAGCGTCACGTCGCCGTGCACCGCGGCCTCCATGCCCATGAGCTGCACATTGGCGGATACAGAGCACGTCGCCGCGCAGGCGGCCGGCAACGGGCCGACCACGGGCATCTGCACGCCGTTGCGGTCGACGTAGCCGGGAATCTCGATGCAGCAGCCGTCGGGGAGATTCGGGATGTGGCCGCGGTTGATCACGTTGAAGTGGCCACGGTACGGCCGCCCGGTGACAAGCGACTCGATGATCCACGAGCCGTGCTCCTCGGAGCGGTTCTGCGGTCCGATCTTCGGCGGCTCCTCGCGCATCCAGTTCGGGTAGTCGGTGCGGAACCAGTCGCGCGCCTCGGTGCACACGCGCAGGTAGCCGCCGGTCTCGCCGTGGATCCAGAACGACGGGTCGATCCACTGCGCAATCTCCTCGGTGCGCTTGCGGTACCAGGGAAGGTACTCGCTGAGATGGCCGTTCGACTCGGTCGAGTAGTAGCCGAAGCGGTCGAGCACATCGAGACGCACCTTCTCCGCCTTCGCCAGATGCGGGATCTCGCGCATGATCTTCGGCAGGAGCGGCACCATGTCGTGCCCGCGAAAGGCGACCTTCACGAACCACGTCTGGTGGTTGAGGCCGGCGGCGGTCGCATCCACTTCGTGGCGACTCAGGCCGATCTTCTCCGCGCCCTCGGCGCCCCAGAGCGTGAACGGCGTGAAGTTCGGCGAAACGTAATCCTTCGGCAGGATCCCCTCGCGCTTCGCCCAGCGCTCGACCGCCCACGCGATCTGGCAATGCGCACCCTGCACGCCGTGGCAGAGCCCGAGCGTCGGCACCTGGCCGTACTTCTCGCAGGCGAGCGTGTTCATCGCCATCGGGTTCGAGTAGTTGAGGAACAGCGCGCCGGGCTTGGCGACCTCGCGGATGTCGCGGCAGAAATCCAGCAGCGCCGGGATCGTGCGCTGCGCGTACATCAGGCCGCCGGCGCAGATCGTGTCACCCACGCACTGGTCGACGCCGTATTTGAGCGGAATCTCGACGTCCGTGCGGAACGCCTCCAACCCGCCCTGCCGGATCATGCAGATGATGAAATCGGCATCCGCGATGGCGCGACGCCGGTCGGTCGTCGCCTCGATTTTCGCCGGCAGCTTGTTGGCGGCGATGTCGCGCGCGCAGAGCTTCGCGACCATGTCGAGGTTGCGCTTGGAGATATCCGTCAGCGCGAACGTCGTGTCGGCAAGTTCCGGCACGGCGAGAATGTCCTGCAGGAGCCGGCGGGTGAACCCGATGGAGCCGGCCCCGATCATGGCGATGCGAAGGGGCATAATTGCGGGAGGAAAGCGCCCGTCCGCGCGGCGGCGAGCCGTAACCGCGTCCCACACCGGGCGTCAGTTAGCCCGTTCGCATCACTCCCTCTCTCCACCATGAAGAAACTCCCTCGCCGTCTCTCCCTTCTCGCGCTCGCCGCCGGGTGCGCGCTCGCCCTCGGCCTCCCCGCCCACGCCGACGACTCCGCCCCGCCCCCTCCGCCCCCGCATGGCGGCCCCGGCGGTCCCGGTGGGCGCTTCGATCCGGAGCGTCGCCTCGCGCACCTCACCGAGGCGCTCGGGCTCTCCGCCGAACAACAGACCCAGCTGCGCACCCTCTTCGCCGCACAGGCCGAAGCGATGAAAAAGATCTCCGAGTCCGGCCTGACCGGCGACGAGCGCCGCGAGGCGATGCGGGCGGCCCGTGAGGCCGACCGCGCGGAGATCCTCGCCGTGCTCACGCCGGAGCAGCAGAAGAAGTTCGCCGAACTCCGCCCCCAGGGGCCGGGCCGCCGCGGCGGTCCCGACGGCGCCCCGCCGCCCCCGCCCGAGGCGCCATGATGGCGCGGGAGGGCGCACTTTCCCCGGAACCGGCGCGGGCAACCGCAGTCCCACGCCGGGTCGTATTTGGGTCAAAACCTCGGGCGCCGTGCTTGTCGCGGCGCCCGAGCTATTTCCGGAGATCGCGCGGGCCGTGCGCCCCGCGGCAACCGATCAGCGGCGGCCGCGCGAGAGGCGGCTGACCACCTTCGGCGCCGCCTCGGCCTTCTCGCGCTCCTCGAAGAGCGCGGAGTACATGTAGTTGAAATTCTCGATCTTCCGGCGCGGAACGGGACGGCCGATCATCCGCTCGATCGCGCGGGCATTGCGGATGTCCTCCTCGGTCATGAGCGTGTAGGCGTCGCCCTCGTTGTTCGCGCGGCCCGTGCGCCCGATGCGGTGTACATAGTCCTCGGGATTCTCGGGCATGTCGTAGTTGATGACATGCGAGACGCCGCGGATATCCAGGCCGCGGGCGGCGAGGTCGGTGGCGACGAGCATCTGGAACTTGCCGCTCTTGAAGCCGTCCAGCGCTTCGGTGCGCTCCCGCTGCGAACGGTCGGAGTGCATGACGCCGCTCTTCAGCCCGAGGGCGTGGAGGCGATGTGCGATCTTGTCGGCGCCGATCTTCGTGCGCGTGAAGACGATCACGCTCTTGTATTCGGTGCGCTCGAGCAGCGTCGAGAGGAGTTCAAACTTCTGCGACGCCACGACCGGATAGAAGGCGTGGTCGACCGTCTCGGCCGGCGAGCTGCGGATGCCGATCTCGATCGTCTCCGGATTGGTGAGCACCGATTGCGCCAGCCCCTGGATCTCGGGCGGGAGGGTGGCGCTGAAGAGCAGGGTCTGCCGCTGCGCCGGCACGTGGCGGATGATGCGGCGCACATCGGGCAGGAAGCCCATGTCGAGCATGCGGTCCACCTCGTCGAGTACGAGCACCTCGAGGTTCTGCAACTGCACCGTGCCGTCGCCCAGCAGGTCGAGCAGGCGACCGGGCGTGGCGACGATCACATCGACCCCGCGCTGGACCTCCTCACGCTGCTTGCCGTAACCCACGCCACCGTAGATGACCGCCACGCGCAGGCCGGTGAATTTGCCGTAATTGCGAAACGCCTCCTCGACCTGCAGCGCGAGCTCGCGCGTGGGCTCGAGGATGAGGCAGCGGCAGCGACCATGGCCGCCGAGCTTGTGCAGGATCGGGAGCGCGAACGCGGCGGTCTTGCCGGTGCCCGTCTGCGCGGTGCCGATCAGATCGCGGCCGCTCAGAATCAGCGGAATCGCGCGCGACTGGATCGGAGTCGGTTCGGTGTAGCCCTTCTCGGCCACCGCGGCGACGACCTCCTTGCGCAGCCCCAGCTTGAAAAATGCGTGCTCGGCATCGATCTCCGGCAACGGCGGCAGATCCACCAGCGGCGCCGCATGCTCCTCCGCGTAGTCGCGACGCGGAGCCGGACCGCGGTCGCGCGAACGCCCGCCCCCCGGTCCGCCGCCGTGGCCGCCACCAGAGCGTCCGCCGCGCCCGCCGCGGGGCGAGTCGCTGTGGGCGGATCCCTCGTGGCGCCGCGGCTCCTCCCGCGGTCCCGCGC
>JAEXPQ010000210.1 GCA_023446735.1 Verrucomicrobiota bacterium | reverse complement strand
CGCACTCGGGGTGGGCGACGATGGGCGCATCGGGGAACTGGATTTTCAGTTTCTCCAACGCCTCGACGGTGAAGAGCACGTGGGCGTAGCAGCAGCCGTCCCAGAGGCGCATCTTGCGGCCGGTCTTTTGGGAGACCCAGGCGCCGAGGTTCTTGTCGGGCACGAAGAGGATCTCGCGGTCGGCGGGCACTCGGCCGACGATCTTCACGGCGTTGCCGCTGGTGCAGATGACGTCGCTGAGTTCCTTCACGCCGGCCGAGCAGTTGATGTAGGCGACGACGTAGAGGCCGGGGTTGGCTTTCTTGTACGCGGCGAGCTGTTCGGCGGGGCAGGAGTCGGAGAGCGAGCAGCCGGCCTCGAGGTCGGGGAGGATGACGGGCTTGGACGGGTTGAGGATCTTGGCCGTCTCGGCCATGAAGTGCACGCCGCAGAAGACGATGACGTCGGCCTTCGACTGCGCGGCCTGATAGGAGAGGCCGAGGGAGTCGCCCACGTAATCGGCCACGCGCTGGATCTCCTCGACCTGGTAGTTGTGGGCGAGGATGACGGCGTTGCGCTCGCGCTTGAGGGCGAGGATCTCCTCCTGGATGGCGGAGAGCGGCGGCAGTGGGCCGGTCAGCGGCTTGAGGACGACGGGTTCGTAGTTGAGGGCGGGCATGGCCGGGAAAGGGTTTCGGGTTTTGTGTTTCGGGTTTCGGGTTGGCAGGCCCGTTGCGGTGGGCCGGGTGAGCGCCGCCATGCCGAGGGACTTTATCCGTGCTCGGGCGTATGGCACTTGGCCGTTGAGATTTCCACGGTCAGGAGACGCGCCGTTTGCACGTGCCTGTCTTCTGGAACTCGGTGCAGCGCGCGTGGACCTGGAGGCGCTGGCTGACGGGCTCGAGGCCGAGCTTGGAGCAGACGGACGTGCCGTACCACTCCATGAAGGGCGCGCTGATCTCGAAGATCTTGTCGCAGTCGAGGCAGAGGACCTGCGCGTGCTGGGTGGGGGCGGTGTCGCGGTTGGCGACGTAGAACTTGTTGCCGGTGCCCACGTCGACTTCGCGCAGGATGCCGCACTCGGTGAGGATGGGCAGCGAGCGGTAGACGGTGGCGCGGGAGACGGAGTCGTCGATGGCGCGCGCGGCGGTGAGTAGGCCCTCCGCGGTGAAATGCTCGGGCTGGGCCGCGGCGGCGTCGAGGATGGCGATGCGCTGGTTGGTCAGGCGCAGCCCTCGGGCGGCGAGAAAGGTGCGGAACTTGTCGCGGTTGGCCTCGGGTACGGTCACGGCCACGACTCTTCGGCCGGCCCGGGGGCCTGTCAAACGTAGGGTTGGCGGGGCGCAGGCGCCGTCGCCCGTGCATTGCCGTGGCGTGCGCCTTCAGGCCGCGAGGACGGACGGCGAAGCGAATGGCGGTGCGAGAGTGGTGGCCGAGGCGGGTTCGGCGCACGCCACGCCCGCCGCGCGCACTCCGTTCTTTCCGCGAGCGCGTTAACGGTGTCGACTCGGCGCCGATGATCGTCGCCGTCCATCCGCTCGCCGGGTTCGACAAGGTGCTGCACTACCGCGCACCGGAGAAGCTCTGCGCGGGGATCGCGGTCGGCTCGCTCGTGCGCGTACCGGTGGTCAACCGCTTCGCGTTGGCGGTCGTCTCCCGGCTGAACCCGGAGCCGGACTGCCCGGTCGAGAAACTCAAAAACGTGGCCCAACTGGTGTATCCGTTCCCCGCGCTTACGCCGGAGCTGCTCTCGCTGGCGCGCTGGATCGCGGGCTACTATGCCGCACCGCTGGACACCGTGATCGAGGCGATGATCCCGGTTTCGGTGCGCAAGGGTCTCGCGCTCAAGATCGAGAAACGCCTCGCCATCGCGCGCGAGCTGCCGGTCGACGAACTCGAGACGCTCAACCGCCGCGCGCCGCAGCAGGCGAAGCTCTACGCGTTCCTGAAGGGGCAACTCCACCCGGTCGCGAAGTCGCTCGTGCTGGAGCGGCTCAAGGTCGGCCCGTCGAGCGCGGCGGCGCTGGTGCAGCACGGCGTGCTGCGCGAGATCGACCACCGCATCGAGCGCGTGGCCTACCGCGACGAGATCGGCGGCGTGGAGCCGGTGGCGGTGATCCCGCCCGAGCTCAACCTCGCGCAGAAGGCCGCCGTCGACGCGATCCGCGCGAGCGGCGCGAAGGGCGGTTTCGCGGTGCACCTGCTCCAGGGCGTGACCGGCTCGGGCAAGACCGAGGTCTATCTCCACGCGATCGCCGACATGCTCCAGGGCGGCGGCGGCGCGGTGTACCTGGTTCCCGAAGTCGCGCTCACGCCTCAGACCGTGGCGCGGTTGCGCGGCCGGCTCGAACAACAGCTCGGGCAGCGCGTGGTCGTGTGGCACAGCTCGCTCAGCGAGGGCGAGCGGCTCGACGGCTGGCTGGCGCTCGCCTCGGGCGAGGCGCGGATCGTGGTGGGCGCGCGCTCGGCGGTGTTCGCCCCGGTGCGCGACCTGCGGCTGGTGATCGTCGACGAGGAGCACGAGCCCGCCTACAAGCAGGACGAGACCCCGCGTTACCACGGGCGCGACGTGGCCGTGTACCGCGCGAAGCTCGCCGGCGCGGTGTGCGTGCTTGGCTCGGCCACGCCGTCGGTCGAGTCGGTCAACAACGTCCGCCGCGGCCGTTACCGGCACGACGTGCTGCCGACGCGCATCGACGACCGGAAGATGCCGCTCGTGCACATCGTGGACATGCGCCACGAGATCGTGGCCAAGCGCGCGACCTCCGTGCTCTCGCGCCTGCTGATCGACAAGCTGCAAGACCGCTTCGAGAAGAAGGAGCAGTCGATCCTCTTCATCAACCGGCGCGGCTACTCGAGCAGCCTGTTGTGCCAGGAGTGCGGCTACGTGGCGGAGTGCCCGCATTGCAGCGTGTCGCTCACGTACCACCGGGCCGACGAAACGCTGAAGTGCCACCTCTGCGGTGAGGTGAAGGCGGCGCCGCTAGTGTGCCCGCAGTGCCGTTCGCCGAAGATCCGCATGCGCGGGCTGGGCACGCAGAAGGTCGAGGAGCACGTGGCGCGCATCCTCTCGCGCGCGAAGGTCGTGCGGATCGACACCGACACGATGGGGAAGAAAAACCGCTTCCGGGAGATCCTCGGCGAGTTCCGCACCGGCAAGATCGATATCCTCGTGGGCACGCAGATGATCGCCAAGGGGCTCGACTTCCCGAACGTGACGCTCGTCGGCCTGGTCGACGCCGACATCTCGATGCACGTGCCGGATTTCCGCGCCAACGAGCGCACCTTCCAGCTCCTCGTGCAGGTGGCCGGCCGTGCCGGCCGCGGCGACCGGGCGGGCGAGGTGGTGGTACAGACGTTCACGCCGCAGGCCGATGCGATCCAGTTCGCCAAGCAGAGCGACTTCGACGGCTTCATCGAGGGCGAGATCAAGCTGCGCGAGCAGTTCCGGTATCCGCCGTTCCGGCATCTGGTGCACCACGTCTTCCGCGGCGACAACGCCGAGAAGGTCCTCTGGGTGGCCGAGCAGTGGAAGAAGCGCGTGGAGCCGCTGCTGACCGGTGCGGCGGAGCTGCGCGGTCCGTCGCCCTCGCCGATCGAACGCGTGCAGAACGAATACCGTTTCCAGCTCTGGTACTTCACCGGCTCGGTGGTGAAGGTCGTGGGTGTGCTCGCCAAGGAGCAGCGCGATTTCCCCTGGCCCGAAGGCGTGAGCCAGACGCTCGATGTCGATCCGATGAGCCTGAGCTGAGGCGACGGTAGAAGTCGGAAGGTTAACCGCAGAGAACGCAAAGAGCGCAGAGAGCAGACCTGGAGGAGTGCGGGCAGGTCACAGAGCGCACAGAGGCGGAGGAGATCACGGAGCGCGGAGGTGTCAGGACGTAGTAACTGCTGAGATCGCCGGGGGCGGAGCCCGGTCGGGCGGGGACGGATGCGTGAATGTGGAACTCAGGGAATCAGCGTCGACGCGGATCGGGGTAGGTCACAGAGGGGGAGGATCGCACGGAGGAGAGCCGATCTGGAGAATTCGCTCGGCTCCGACAGTCCCGTCGCGAAACCATGAACCCGGAACTCGAAACTGGTTGCGGCACGACGCGTGGCGCCGGCTTCCGTGCCGGCGGCCTCAGGGCGTCGGGGCGAGCAGTTGTTGTTTCGTCGCCTCGGGCAGGTCGGTGGTGGCGAGCCAGGTGGTGGTGGCGGCACGATCCTTCATCAGCCAGATCCGGGCGATGGAGGTGAGGGCGTCTTGGCGGACGGTGTTGTCGGCGATGCTGTGCGCCACGCGCGAGGCGAGCGGGAGGTCCTGATAGGCGGCATTCGCAATGTAGGTGCGGGCGGCGGAGTCATGTAGGTTGCCGGCGGGAAGACTGGCGACGAGTTCCGCGGCGGCCTGCGGTTGGTTGTGGCCGAGTCCGGAGATCATGCCGCCGAGGAAACTCTTCCGGGCGTCGTCTGAGGGGAGTTGGTTGAGCGCGGCCCGTGCTTCGGTGGACGCGCAGCTGGCCCACTCTCTTCCGACAGCCTGAAGCATCCCTGCCTGCTCCTGCTGGTTGGACTGCTGAAGAGCAAAGGTGAGAGCCGCGGCAGGGTCGTTGCGCGCCCAGGCGCGGACGAGTGACCACTGGATACTGCCGCGGTTCCGATCTTCCGGGAGCTGCGCCACCCAGGCGCTCGCGGCCTGCGGATCGGAGCGCACCCAGTTGAGGACGAGATTCATCGCGACATTGGTGCGGAGGTTGCCGCGGAGGTTTGCGACGAGTGGAGCGACCGCGCGGGGATCGGCCTGGGCGGCAGTGATGAGCGTGTTGCGGAAGACGGTGTTGCGGATCGGGCCGGCGGGAACCGACGAGTTGATCCAGTCGAGGGCGGTCTGGAGGGAGTCGCGAGAGAGCCGCGTGGCCACGTTCTGCAAGGCTCGGCTCCGGGCTTCGCTCGGCGGGATGGTCAGCGCGAACTCGCCGGCCAGCAGGGGTTCATCGGCGAGCAACGACTTGACGATTCCCTGACACAGCGGCCCGCGAGCGATGTCGGGAGGCAGGCGGTTGAGTGTCGCGAGGGCGCCCTGCGGATCGGAGGCGGCCTGAATCCTGATGATGCCGTTCAACCGGCTCGCGAGTTTGGCCGGATCGCCCAAGGAGAGGGCGAAGTGGATCGCTTGCGGCGGATCGGTCTCTGCGAGTTGGCGGCAGAGCCCGTCGATCGCTCCATCGCGGGTCTCGGAGTCGGGGAGTTGCCTGAACCACGCGAGCGCGGCGACCGGGTCGGTGGCCGCCCATTCGGCCGTCAGGCCGTTTGCGGCGCTCCAACGCGTGAAGCTATCAGGTATCGCGGCGAGATGCGCGACGGCGGCGGTGGGATCGCGTTCCGCCCAGACCCGGAAGAATCGGTAGGCGTCGAACCAAGGCAGGCGTTTCTGCCGAGTGATCCAGCTGAAAGCTTCGCCCGGGGACTCGGTGGCCCAGATCTCGAGCAAACGGGGCAACACCCTCGCGCGCAGGTCGGGGTCGCGGATCGCGAGCGCGGCGTCGATCACCCCCGGAACCTCCTCCGGATCGATCGTCGTGAGGAGGTGGCGCCAGGCGCGCGGATGCGACGGCACGAGGACCTCGCGGCGGACCGGCTGCGCGGTTGCTGTGGGTGCGGCGAGGCCGTGCTGCGCGGGGGGCAACACGGGCGTGTGGTTGGTCCCCGAGTCGGGGCGCCGCGCGAGGCAGAAGCCGGTGACGAAGGATCCGATGCCGCCGAGGGCGAGCAGGAGGACGGTGGAGGATTTCATCGGCGGGCCTCCTGCAGCAGCGCCGCCCTGCGCTCGGGTGGCAGCTCGGTCGTGGCGAGCCAAGCCGCAGCGGTCTCGAAATCGTTGTCGAGCCAGATGCGCGCGACGGCTTCGGTCGCCGCGGAGCGGAACTTGGTGTCGTCGAGCCGCGCCACCCATTGGGCGGCGGCGACGGGATCGTCCGAGGCCCAGATGCCGGCGGTGCGTTCGGCGGCGTTGAGTCGGAGCTGTTCATCCGGCAAACCGCAGGCCCAGCGAGCGGCCGCGTCCGGATCCGTTTGCCCCCAGCTATTGATTACGGCGTTGCAGGCGGTGTGGCGCGCGGTCGGGTCGGGAAGCGCCGCCGCCCAGGCGGCGGCCGCCGTGGGCGATGCATCGGCCCACTGGTCAGCGGCGTTGTAGAAGGCGTGGTCCGGGAGTTGGGCGGCGGGCAGCGTCGTGATCAGCGCCGCGGCAGTTTCCGGCGAGGCCAGAGAGAAATGCCTGAAGACGGAGTCGAGTAACTGCTTTCGCGTTTCGTCCGAAGGCAGAAGCGGGAGCAGCGCCACGAGTTGTGCGGAGGAGATCGTACCGCTGGAGGGGCCAAACTCGGAAACGAAGATCGATCCCTGGGTCACTACCTTCTCAAGCTGCGCGGGGGAGAGCGCGGCGAACTCGTGCTGGAAGTCCCTGAGCGCGCCCACGGGGTCGCGCTGGAAGCGCACGCCGAGCAGGCTTCCGAAGGCTGCATCGCGTTCGGGGCCGGCCGGGAGCTGGTTGATCCAGTCGGTGGCACTCGCGGAGTCGTTTTCCGCCCAACTCCGGACCAGCCACTCGGCCATGGCGGCACGGGAATCAGGCGGAAGCCGATCGAGGTGTCGTGCGGCTTCGGCGGGCGAGTGTTCAGCGATCAAGCGGAGGGCGCTCTCGGTGGCTTGGGTGCGTTCGGAGCTGGCGGGGATGGCGGCCTCGATCCAGCCGAACGCGGCATCTGGAGCTGAGGCCAACGCGCCGATCGCCGCGTGCAGCGCTCTCTGACGGCTCTTGCCGGCGGGCAGCGTCAATGCGAACTCGGCGGCGAGCCTGGGGTCGCTCGCGGACAGAGCGGTGACGATCTCGACCGCGGCTGCCTCCTTCGCCTCGCCGGCCGGAATGCGCTGCAGGATCGCCGCGGCTGCGCTCGGATCGCGGAGGACCATCGCGCGGGCGGCGATCCCGACGGCGTACCGCGCGCCGTGATCGGGCACGCGTGCCAGGGCTGTATCGAAGGCGGCCGCTGGATCGTGCTCGGCCAGCGTTGTGACGAGCGAACGGAGCGCCGCTTCGCGCAGCAGGGGGTTCTCGATCCCTGCGACCCAGGCCTTCGCGCGCGCGGGATCGCTGGCGACCCAACTGGAAAGCACCGCGTCGAGTGTCTCGGCGTCCTCCCGCCCCTCCACGGATTTGAGCAGACCGGCGACGGTGGCTGGCGCTGTTTCTGCCCAGGCGATGAGCACATCGCGCGACGCCTCGCGCCGGTCGGAGACGGCGGGGCGCGCCTCGGCCCAGCGGCGGGCGGCCGCCGGATCGAGCGGGACCCAGCGGGCGAGGAGGGCGGTGCGGAAACGTTCGCGGTCGAAGCGGATCGGAAGGTTGGCGACGAGGTCGAGGAGTCCGGGGATTTCCGCAGGGGGAGCATCGCGAAGCAGCGCCGCGAGTTCGCGGCGGGAGAGGGTGCGGTCGCCGCGGGCGAGGCGTGCAAGGGCCTCGGCGGCGGTCGGGGCTCGAGGAGCGGTGGCCGCGGCACCGGCGGGCGGGGAGGGCGGAGCGGTCGGCGAGACGGGCGCGGGTGCCGGCCAGAACGCTCGGCCCGCCCACCATCCGGCCGCGAAGAGGCCGGCGGCGAGCGCGAGACGGCGGATGATCGGTGCTGGGCTCATGCGCAGGGAACGGTGACGAATCGATTTGGGCCTGGTGCTCGGGGGCGTCCCCTGGGAAGCCAGCATCCGACGGGGGGCAACCGCGGCTGGGCCTCACGAGCGTCCAATCGGGCCGTCAGCGCGTAGAACAGCAGGACACTCACGGAACCGGCGAAAGCCCGCGTTTCGCTGCCAACCCACCAGGCGAGTGAGTATCTCATTTTCCGAACGATCTCCGGCCATCCACGGCGAGTTGGCGACTCGAAAAATAGAACACGGCCCCACGCATCGCTCCATGGCCGCTGCCGTTCAATATCGCTCAGGCCCCGCTGGCCCGGGAACGCCGCGGCCTGCGCTTCGCGCGCGGGGGATTTGGCAACTGGCGCGGCCCGTCGTCGCGCGCCAATCGCTCACACTGGAGCCAAGGGTGGCTGCATTTCTGGCATGCCCGTATCTCGGCCGCCATCACTGCGAGTTGCGCGCTGCAAGGAATCCGCCGCGGTCGGGTCGCCGTTCTCCGGCGGACCGTTCCGGGCAGCGAAGGCCGACCAGACCTTCGATCCGCCGGCCCTATAGCGAAAGGATGGAGTCATTCGGTTGCCCTGAGGGCGCCGAACCCCTGGCCGGTCCATCCGGGGTGGGCCGCTCATGCCTTCCGGAGCCCCCTCGCCGAATCGGCCGGCGGCCACCGGACGTCGGTGTCTTGGGTGGATGGTGTTGCTCCCAACGCCGTCTTGCGTGCGAGTCGCCGAGAACCGCGCCGGTAGACTCCGGAAAACGGCGACATTGTCAGGAGTCAAGGCATGACGTCTTTGGATTGTGCCTCAATCCCGCTTCGCCGGAGGCTTCGTCCCCGGTCCGCCCCGGGCTTGTTCAACAAGAGTCATGTGACGGCTTCGCGTCACATAACTCTCCGGGTTCGGCTGCCTCCTTCTTCTCGGCTGCGCGAACCCAAAGCCAAAGGCCAAAGACAATCGCGCACTCGAAGAGAATGATCGAAACCAGAACCTTGAGACTGCGCGCGACTGAAAAACTTCTCGGCATGAACAGGGTCCAGCGCGAGAGCACAGCTGCAGCGGCAAAGCCCAAGAGGAAGCCGCCTGCCGTAAGCCACGGCATAGAATCCCCGTCATTTTCTCTCAGGATGACCGGACCGGGCATCGAGCAAAAGATCGGCAGATAGAATAGAACCGGAAGGCTCCCGATTCGAATGATCCACACTTTGGTGATGGTCTTCATCTTTCGCCGAACGTTACAGGCCTGCCGCTCCGGGCAGCTGATCGTGATTGGAAGGCGGACACTTTCCCGGAGTTGGCAGTGGTGGCTTGTTGGGCTCTCTATCCTTGGTAGCTGGAGTCATAACGCGCGAGCATCGCACTGAAACAGCAAGCGATTTTCGCCGGAGAACACCTCCAGGTGCCCGTCTTTGGAGAGGTGAACCTTGCCGACCTGGACACCCATAAGCTCGATAAAGCACCGACGTGAATAGCCACTGCTACCGCTGCTCTTCATAAACACTACCACATCAGTGACCGTCGAGCTCCCAGCCGGGGGAGAGCTCGCAACAACAAAAAGCGTGCGACCATTCCAAGGGAGTGACCAACTGCCGCGCGCGAAAACCATCGCACGGAGAATCTCCGTTTCCGATTGGCCAGCGACAGGGCCAAGAAACGCATCGCTGGATATGTATAACGGCTCTTTCGGGACTGGCTCCGCCGAGTCGAGCGCCGATATGCAGCCCGATCCAAGAAGCATCAGTAGTATTACACAGGTTTTCATGCCCAACAGTGGGATTCACCAGCACTGAGTAGGTCTTTTGCCGGACGGTGCTGAGGCGGCCGGAGACAGGGTCGAAATTGGAATCGCGTGACGCAATTCCCTGGCGATGAACAATGTTGCGGCGGCGAC
>JAEXPQ010000184.1 GCA_023446735.1 Verrucomicrobiota bacterium | reverse complement strand
TCGACGAGGCGAGACTGCGCGAGGCGGCAATGCTCCAGGGCGAGCGCCGCTACCGCGAGGCGGCGGCGATTTACGAGGAGATGATGCAGATCCAGCCCGAGAACGCCTGGCTCGTGGCGGAGCTGGCGAACGTGGTAGCGGATCAGGCTCGGGCGGAGACGGATCAGGCGAAGCGCAAGGTCCTGCGCCGGCGCGCACTGGAGCTCGCGCTTCGGGCGGAGAAGCTCGGCACCACCAATCCGCTCACGCCGTTGATTATCTCCGGCACCAAGGCGGACGGAAGCACGACGCCGGTGTCGGAGGGGGCGTTCTCCAAGCGGCAGGAGGTCGACCGCCTGATCCACGAGGGCGAGGCGGCGTTTGGCGCGCACGACTTTGCCAAGGCGCGAGAATGCTACCAGAAGGCCGCCGAGCTGGAACCGATGAACTACACGGCGGCACTTTGGACGGGCGACGCGTATTTCTCGGCGCGCGAGTTCGGACCGGCCGGCGAGTGGTTCCGGAAGGCCATCGCGATCTCGCCCGACGCGGAGACGGCGCACCGCTACCTCGGCGATGTGCTGGCCAAGCTCGGGCGCAGGGAGGAGGCGCTCAACGAGTGGATCGCGGCGGTGATCTGCGAGCCGTACCAGCGAGTGACGCGGCAGCATTTCACGCCACAGTTGCGCGCGGTCGCCGAGGCGAAGAAGCGCGTGATCCCGCATTTCCCGGCGATGCAGTCGAAGATCGAGGGCAAGGAGGTGAAGATCGCCGTGGGACCCGACACCGGAGCGCTGTTTCTCGCCTACAACCTCGGGGCGATGAAGTGGCGGCAGGAGTCGTTCCTTGCCCGTTTTCCCAAGGAGAAGGCGCTTCGCCGATCGTTGCCCGAGGAGATCGAGGCGATTACCGTCATGTTAACCGTCGCGAAGGAAGCGGGCGCCAAGGATAACGCCGCCAAGGAGCTCGGTCTCGAGACGTGGCAGCCGATTGTCGATCGCCTCGCAGCGCTGCAACGCGACGGTCTGCTCGAAGCCTACGCCCTGCTTGAGCGCCCTGACGCGGAGCTCGCGAAGGACTATGCCGCCTACCGGGCGGAGCATCGCGACAAGCTCGAGCGTTACATCCGCACCTATTGGTGCGGCTTTGATTGAGCGCGGCGGTGGGCCATGCGCAGAGCGCGCGGAAATCCCCCGCCTTGGGGATAGTCTGCGACCGGGAGCGAGAAGAAGATCGCGCGCCGCTGTGTGTGTGGGCGGCGAGGAGAACGGACTGCGGCCAACGCGCTTCAAGGCGCTGCGCCGCTCAGAACGGCGTGGCGCTCACGTGGACCGGGCCGAGCAGGAGGTGCTGATCGCGGGCGGGCGCCCAGGTGGGGTCGTTGCCGCCGTAGAAGACGTTGTGCATGTACTGCGTGAGCTTCCAGTCCTGTCCAGGCTGGAGGAAGCGAAAGCTCTTCTCGAGCCGGAGTGTGCCGTCGATCCAGATACGGACTGCGCCGTCGGCCTCGGGCGTGCCGAGCTCGACCTGGAGTTTGATCGTGTACGTGTTTCCGGCCTCGACGCCTTGGACGAAGAAGCGGTCGCCGTATTTCTCGGACTGGGTGGGCCAGTAGAGGTAAAGCTCGAGGTAGTTCTGCGGCTCGGGGGAGAATCGTGTGTCGCGGCGCCACATGGGGCGGGCGCTCATGCCATCGGGCTTGCCGAGACCGCCGGAGGGGTGCGAGCCGCCGCTGATCCCAGGGAGTTTGCCGCCGCCGTGCGGGCCGGTGTTGTTGCGGCTGAATTCCCAGTTGGCGGGGAAATGCACGGCGTACTCGACGGTGTAGGTGTCGCTCGGCGCGAGCGTGGCGGCGAACTTGCAGCCGTGGGCGCCTTTGGTGTGCGTGCCGGCCTTGAAGTGCGGTTCGAGCCATTTCCGGCCGGAGCCGGCGGGAAACTCGCGGATGACGGCGTCGCCGGGCTCCTCGAACCAGACGAGGGTGGGCCAATCGGCGCGGGCCTCGGCCGAGGCGTAGCGGTGGCCGTCGGTCCAGCGGGAGTAGTCGACGCGCCAGTCGGACGGCGGGACGGATTCGGCGGCGGTCAGCGGCAGGACGGTGAGAGCGAGCAGGGCGAAAGCGAGAGGCGGGCGCATCGGGGTGCCGCCCAGTCTCGCGGAGACAAGCGGGTGCTCAACCGCGAACGCGGTCAGACCGGCAACCGCGGCGGAGTGCGACGGTGGTTTGGTGCAACGCGCGAGGGGGGATCAGATCCGGATCGGGCCTACTTCTTCGCGGGCTCGAGCTTGTAGTCGGTCTTGCTGTCGAGCATCGCCCAGCCGAGGGCGGCGATGGCGCCGCGGAGGCGGTCCGCTTCGGCCCAGTTTTTGGCCTGCTTCGCCGCCCAGCGCTGGGCGGCGAGTTCCTTCACTTCGGCGGGGGCTTCGGCGACGGGAGCGGCGGGCGTGTCGAGCTTGAGGCCGAGGGCGAAGAGGACGCGGTCGAAGGCGGCGAGCGAGACACCGGCGGGGCCGCCGTTGATGACTGTGAACAGCGCGCCGAGGGCGGCGGGGGTGTTCAGGTCGTCGCGCAAAGCGGTGAAGACGGGCTCGAGCGCGGCGGCGTCACCGCCGGTCGGCGACAAGGCGGCGCGGAAGGCGCGCAGGGTCGCGAGCACCTTTTCTGCGGCGTGAAGCGACTCGAGGGTGAAGTTGAGCTGCTTGCGGGGGTGGCCGGAGAGCAGGGCGTAGCGCAGGGCCATCGGGCTGAAGCCTTTGGCCTTGAGGTCGTCGAGCGTGTAGAGGTTGCCGAGGCTCTTGGACATCTTAGCGCCGTCGACCATCAGGTGCTTGCTGTGGTACCAGTGGAGCGCGAACGCGTGGCCGGTGCAGCACTCGGTCTGGGCGATCTCGTTCTCGTGGTGCGGGAAGAGCAGATCCTCGCCGCCGGTGTGCAGGTCGATGGTCTCGCCGAGGTGTTTGCGACTCATGGCGCTGCATTCGATGTGCCAGCCGGGGCGGCCGGCGGCGGCGCCGGCGGGGCCGGGCCACTTCACGTCGCCATCTTCCGGTTTCCAGGCCTTCCAGAGGGCGAAGTCGGAGCCGTCCTCCTTTTCGTCGGCGTCGGCGGTCTGGGGCTTGTGCGAGAGGGCGGTGCCGATCTGGAGTTCGCGTTCCTTCACGCGGGAGAGGGCGCCGTAGCCGGGGAAGGAACCGACCTTGAAATAGACGGAGCCGTCGCCGGTGGCGTAGGCGTGGCCCTTCTGCATGAGTTCGGCGATCATGCCGACTTGCTCGGGGATGTGGCCGGTGGCGGTGGGCTCGACGTGGGGGCGCAGGCAGTTCAGGGCGTCGCAGTCGGCGTGGAACTTGTCGGTCCACTTCTGCGTGACCTCGGCGAGCGGGCGCGACTCCTCGCGGGAGCGGCGGATGGTCTTGTCGTCGACGTCGGTGATGTTGCGGACGTGCTTCACCTTGTCCGGGCCGAACTCGAGCTCGAGGACGCGGCGGAGGAGGGCGTTGACGACGAAGGGGCGGAAATTGCCGATGTGCGCCGGCGCGTAGACGGTGGGGCCGCAGTTGTAGAAACGGTAGACGCCGTCGGGTTGCGACGGGCGGAGTTGTTTCGGGCTGCGGGTGAGCGAGTCGAAGAGCGTGACG
>JAEXPQ010000173.1 GCA_023446735.1 Verrucomicrobiota bacterium | reverse complement strand
GCCGAAGAGGCCGCGGCCGAGGGTGTAGAGCAGGACGCTGGAGACCAGCAGCAGGGCCACGAGCGCGTAGGGGGCGGGGTTGCCGGTCATCTCCTTGAGCAGGGCGAAGACCTGCACGGCGGTGGTGCGGTCGTAGTCGAAGACCAACGGCACGCCGAGCTCGGTGAAGGCCCAGATGAAGACGATGGTGCCGCCGGCGAAGAGGCCCGGCCGGATGAGCGGCAGGGTGATGCGGCGGAACCGGCGCCAGCCGGTGCAGCCGAGGTTGCCCGCGGCCTCCTCCATCGCGGGGTCGACATTGGCGAGGGCGGCGACGGCGTTGAGGAAGATGATCGGGTAGAGGTTGAGCGCCTCGACCAGCGCGATGCCCCAGAAGCGGCCGTAGGCGAGCCAGTCGATCGTCTCGCCCGCCGCGAGCAGGCCGAGGTGCCCGAGCAGGGCGTTGAGGGCGCCGTATTGGCCGAAGACCTGCCGGATGCCGATGGCGCCCACGAACGGCGGCAGGATGAGCGGGATGAGGATGAGGGCGCCGAGCGCGGTCTTGCCGGGGAATTGGTAACGGTCGGCGCAATACGCAAGCGGCAGGCCGAGCGCGAACGCCAGCGTGGTCGTGGCGGCGGCCAGCAGGAACGAGTTCATCAGCCCTTCGCGGTAGAGCGGGTGCGCGAGCACGGCCGCGAGATGGGCGAGCGTGAAATGCCCATCCGAGTCGACGAAGCCGCCCTGCACGACCTGGACGACGGGCCAGATGAGGAACATGCCGAGCAAGGCGAGGGTGCCGATGAGCACGAGGCTGGCGAATCCGCGGGACATGGGGCGGGAGTGTCGAGACCGTCCGGCCGAGCGCCAAGGGCAAATCCGCAGCGACGGTGCGTCACGCTCCGGCGGCGGTCCGGCGCAGGGCGGCGCGGTCGGTCTTGCCCTGGGCGGTGCGCGGCCAGGCGGCGACGGGGACCCAGCGCCGCGGCAGTTTGTGCGCGCCGAGCTCGGCCCGGAGCAGGCGCTCGACCCGGGCGAGCTCGGGGGCGTCGCCCGCCGGGAACAACGCGGTGACGCACTCGCCCCAGCGCGGATCCGGCGTCCCGCAGACGACAACGTCGGAGAACGCGCCGGTCGCCCGTAGGGCGGCCTCGACCTCGGCGGGCTGGACCTTCTCCCCGCCGGTGTTGATCGCCTCGTCCGCCCGCCCGATCACGTGGAGCCGCCCGGCGGTGTCGAGGCGGCCGAGGTCGTCGGTGTGCCAGGGGCCGGGCGGGCGGCGGGCGGGCCAGTAGCCGAGGAAGAGCGAGGGCGCGGCGACCGAGATGCGACCGACGGCCTCGCCGGGCAGGGGAACCGCTGTGTCGGAATCAAGAATACTCAGCCGGGCGTGGGGCAGGGGGCGCAGTCCGGTTTCGCCGGCGAGAAACTCCGCGGGCGGCTGGACCGCGATCGCGGCCCCGAACTCGCTCGCCCCGTAGGCGATCGCGACGGGCAACTGCTCGGCGCGGGCGCGCTCGAGCAGCGCTGCTCCCGCCGGGGCTCCGCCCAGGAGGATGGCGCCGAATTCCCGCAGCCAGGAGGTGGCGGCCGGGTCGGCGAGGAGGCGCTGGAGTTGGGTGGGGACAAGCGAGAGCGTCCACCCGCCGGCGGCGGCGGGCAGGGCGGGGCGGCGGCCCTCCGCGACGCTGTGCCAGTCCGCGAGCAGGAGGTCGCCGCCGGTGGCGAGCGCGCGGACGAGCTGTTGGAAGCCGCTGATGTGGTGGAGCGGCAGAAGGCAGAGGCTGTGGAGCGGGGCGCCGGAGCGGAAGGCCTGAAGGGCGGCGGCGGCGGCGGCCAGCGTGGCCGGCGTGTGGGTGGCGAAACGCAGCGTGCCGCCGCTGCCCCCGGTGGCCACCAGGATGGCGGGCGCCGAGTCGGGCGGGAGGTCCGAGCGGGAGGGCGGCGCGTGGCGCAGAGCCTCGGCGGCGGCGCGCTCGGGGGCGGTCCAGTGCGGGTTGCAGAGGAGAATGCTGCGGCCGGCGACGAGGGCGGCGACGGCGTGCGCCGCGTAGGCGAGCGGCTCCGGCGCGTCGATCGCGACCGGGACGGCGGTGCCCGGCGCGGCCGCGAGGTCGCAGGCGAAACGCCCGGCCGCGGCACGCCAATCGGCGCCTGTATCCGCGGAGCGGACGGCAGGTTCGCCTAGGCGGCGGGCGGCACTGGCGAGGAAAGGTCCCATAACGGACTCGTCGGCAGGCGGGCGAGCCACTTGGTCGAGAGCGTGGGACCGGGCTCCGGGAGATTCAAGCGCGCGTCGGCGAAGCAGCCGATCGTGCCGAAACCGACCGCGTGGCCGCGAAGGTCGGCCCGGGCGGCGACGAGCAGCGCGGCGCGCGCCCCGACCGCGGTCTCGAAGGCGCTGGAGAAGACCGCCTCGGCCTCGTAGCTCTCGAGGAGCCGGAGCAGTTGGTGGGGCGATCCGGCCAACGCCGGTTTCACGACGTAGATCCCAGGCCAGCCGAACTCGAGCCAGCGGTGGAGATCGGCGGGTTGGGCGACGGATTCGTCGAGCGCGATGCGGGTGGGAAACGCGGCGGCGAGCTCGAGCACGGGGGCTTCCTGACCGACGGGAAACGGCTGCTCGATGAATTCGACCGGCTGGCCGGCACAGGCCTCGAGCCAGCGGCGGGCGGTGGCGAGGTCCCAGGCGCCGTTCGCGTCGAGCCGCAGTCGTCCCGAGGGTGGCAGGACGGCGAGCACCTGCGGCAAGAGGGCGAGTTCGGCCTCGGGGGCGCCGACGCCGACCTTCCACTTCATGGTGCCGAATCCGCGAACTGCGGCTTGCCGCGCGGCCTCGACCGCCGCGGGACCGGCCGGGAGCAAGGCGGCCACCGGCAGCGCGCGCACCGGTACCGGAGCGGTCGGTTTGCGGAGGGCGTCCCACGCGGTTTCGAAGGCGAAGCGACAGCAGGGCAGTTCGGCGGGGATCTGGCGCACGACATCTTCGTCGAACTGGGGCGGGAGGCTCGCGCAGAAGGCTTGCGCCTGTTCGAGGCGTTCGCTTCCCCAGGCGGGCAGTGGCGCGATCTCGCCCAGCGCGGCGTGCCCGGTGTCGTCGGTCAGGCGGACGAAGAGGGACTCGCGCTCGGTCCAGGTGCCATGGGCGGTGAGCACCGGGTGGCGGAACGGGGCGCGCAGGGCGCGGTATTCGAAGCGGACGAGCATGCGGCCCTTGGGTTGGGGGCGATCGTGGCTGTCCCGCGGGGAAAACTGAAGTCCGAAGATTCGTGCCGCCGCGGGCCGGGCAAAGGGCGGGACCAAGCCGACGAAACGCGGGGACTGCGGCGGCGCCGGGCTCCGCGGCGCAGCTGCGATCATCCGAGAGGCGAGCGGCGAGGGACGAGTGCCAAACCGTCGGTGGCGAACTTCGAGCGCGAATGGTTCGCTGGTTCTCCTCCAGGACCGAGCCGCTCGTCGCTGGTCTCTTGGTCCTCGACCGAATCGTTGGCTCAGGCGCGTCCGGTCGGTTTGGCGTGGGGCAGGGCGGCCGGCGCGGGCGCCGGGCTACCGGCTGACGGCGAAGCGGAGCGGTCCGAGCGGCGGCGCCGGCGGTGGTCGCGGGAGCCGCGGCGTTGCGGGTCCCAGGCCCACGAGCGGGCGATGACCCAGGAGAGCGGGCGCTCGGGGCGCACGCCGAGCAGGCCGGGCAGGACGAAGAGGATCGGAGTCAGCAACGTGGCGAGGTTGATCGTGCGGAACAGGGCCGCGATGCCGGCCAAGCAGGCCGGCATGATCCAGAAGATGGCAGGCCAACGTTGGAGCATGCCGGTGAGTGTGAACGCCAGGGCGATACCGAAGACGCTCACCTCCCAGGGCAGCAGGACGCCGGCGATGCCGAGGAGAAAGAACAGCGGTGCGATACGCAGGCGGCGGGAGCCGGTGAGCATGACCTGGATCCAGACCGCGAGGATAAGCGGCAGGAGTTGGACCGCCATCCCGAGGGCGACGTCGAGCGGGCGCAGCGGGGCGGTCGCCGGAAGCACCGTCTTGTTGAGCAGCAGCCAAGTGCCGCCGGCGGCGCGGGCGAGATCCACCCAAGACCACACGCAGGCCAGGAGCGACGGCAGCGTCACCTGGTCGCTGCGGCTGGAGCCGCGAAGGTCTTGGCGCCGCCGCCGGCCGAGGACCGCGGCCAACGGGAGCCAAAGAAGCACGATGGCGAGGGTCAAATAGAGTGGAGCGAGACGCATGGGCTGCGCGGGAGAGTTTGCGCCACCACCACAGTGGAGAATCGCCGGGAGTTCAAGACGCGTGTCCATCGAACCCGCGAGTTGTGCGCGCCGGGATCGCGGTGCGCGGCGCGACGTTTTCGGCTGTTGCCCGACCGAGGGCGCGGGGTAGGGTGCGGGCCATGAAGTCGTTCTTCGCGAGTTTCTTCGGGTCCTTGTTGGCCATGGTCGTGGCCGTTTTCGGCGGACTGTTTCTGCTCTTCGTCGGTATCGCCATGATGGCGGCGATCGGCGGGTCGCAACCGAAGACCTCCCTGGAAAAGGGCTCTTTTCTCGTGGTCGATCTGAACACGAACATCACCGACGCCCCCTCGCCGTTCGAGGGTGGCGGCCGGCTGGCCAGCCTGCTCGGCGCGGACGGCAACCGGCTCCAGTTGCGGCTGGTCCTCGAGGCGCTGCGCCGGGCGGGCAAGGACGACCGGATCCAGGGGCTGTTGCTGACCGGCAACCTGCTGTCGGACGACTACGGCAGCGGTTATGCGGCCCTCGCGGAACTGCGCCGGGCGGTGCAGGAGTTCCGCGCTGCCGGCAAACGGGTGGTTGCCTACGCGGAAAACATGGATACGCGGGACTATTTCCTGATGTCGGCGGCGGACGAGGTGGTGCTGCATCCCTTCGGCATGGTCTGGATGCCGGGCCTGGCCACTGAGCCCGTCTTCTGGGCGGGCACGCTGGAGAAGCTCGGAGTCGGCGTGCAGGTCACGCGCTCGGGCAAGTACAAGAGCTACGCGGAGACGTTCGTGCGGCGCGATTTCAGCCCGGAGAGCCGCGAGGCCACGCAGAAGCTGCTCGACGACGTGTGGGGCGACCTGCGGGAGAAGGCCGCCGAGGCGCGCAAACTCACGCCCGCCCAGCTGCAGGCGATCGTGGAGAATCCTGAGGCGCAGGTGGGCGCCGTGGCGGTGAAGAGCGGGCTGGTCGATCGCACGGCGTATTGGGACGAGCTGCTCGAGGATCTCAAGCAGCGCACGGGCGCGGAGGATCGCCACACGTTCAAGCAGATCGGGGTGCGGGCCTATGCGAAGCTCGACGGGTCGGTGCGCGGGCTGGGCGGCAAGCGGATCGCCGTGGTCTACGCCGAGGGCGTGATCGTCGATGGCGAGGGCGAGGAGGAGGGCGAAGTGGGCGGCGATCGGTTCGCCCGCGAGCTGCGCCAGCTCCGCGACGACGACGATGTGAAGGCGGTCGTGCTGCGGGTGAACAGTCCCGGCGGAAGCGCCACCGCCAGCGAGATCATGCAGCGCGAGCTGCGTCTGCTCCAGGAGGAGAAGCCGGTGATCGTCTCGATGGGCAGCGTCGCGGCCTCGGGCGGCTACTGGATCTCGACCTACGGCGAGCGGATCTTCGCCGAGCCGACGACCATCACCGGCTCGATCGGGGTGATCGGCATGCTGTTCAACGTGAAGGAACTTTCCCAGAAGATCGGGATGTCGTTCGACGTCGTGAAGACCGGCAAGTTCGCCGACACGGAGACGATTTCCCGCCCGAAAACCGAGGAGGAGATGCGCTCGATCCAGTCGGTGGTGGATTGGATCTACGACTCGTTCCTGGATCGCGTGGCCGAGGGGCGGAAGCTCGATCGGGCCGTGGTGAAGGAGATTGCCCAGGGCCGGGTGTGGTCCGGGGTCGATGCCAAACGTCTGGGGCTGGTCGACGAGTTCGGCGGCCTCACCGACGCGATCGCGTACGCCGCGAAGGAGGCGAATCTCGGCACCGACTACCGCCTGCTGGAGTACCCGGGGCAACGCGAGTTCGGCGAGGTGTTGAAGGAACTTTTTGAGGACGCCGGCGAGCAGATGGCCCGCGGCGGCGTGTCGGGCCGGATCGTGCGGCAGGTCGAGACGGAGGTCCGCGCGCTCGGGCAGTTCAACGACCCGCGGGGCGTGTACCTGCGCCTGCCCGTCGAGCTCGAGATCAACTGATCGGATCGTCGCCGGCCCCGGGGAAACGGGGACCGGCGGCGGTGTGCGATAGACCTGGTGACGCGCGGTCGCGGACAGGCCGCCGCCGCGACGGGCCGTCCCGCCGCGGCGAGGTCGGTCGGCGGGATCAACCGTAGCGGAGGCTGCGGCCGTCGGCGGCCGACATGGCGCCGAGCCCGAGGCAGGTGATGATACCGGCGCCAAGCCCGAGCGCCTCGGGGCTGATGATGCGGAGCCCGAACACGCAGGCGGCGAGGAAGAGCACGATGGCGGAGGCGGCGAGGAGGAGCGGGAGAGCGGAGAGGAGGTGCTTCATGGGAGGTGTGGTGATGCCCGCTGGATCGCAAGGCCCGTGCCAGGTGGCTTAGGACTTGGTAAGCTGCTGACGGTGAGGCTTTTGAGGTGGAGCCTGGGGGCGGTTGTTGATTCGGAACAAGAGCTGGAGCGAGACGCTCCCGTCCCGTTTGTGGGATGCGGGCTGGTTCCCGCGCCGAACACTCAGCCCGGCGGGCGCCACCGCGCGCAGTGTCCTTCGAAGGACGTTCAGCAGCCGAATCTCCTCAAGCCGGCTGTACCGGGTACGATCACGAAGCCGCTCTTCCGTCTCCGGAGGTATCGGCTCGTTCCTTCATTCCCATGAACAATTGGACCATTGGTAGGCGTATTGTCGTCGGCTATGCCGTGGTGCTCGCCATCACTGTCACGCTCGGGCTACTGGCCTGGGTCAGGTTCTCCTCGCTCCAGCGCCTCGCGAATTCGCTCCTCACCGACAGCATGCCCGGAGTCATCGCCCTCGGCCAGATCGACGCCTTGCGGCGGGAGAACTTCTCGCTGCTGGAGAAGCATATCCTCACTTCGGACGAGGCCGGCATCGCGGCGATCGAGAAGCGCCGGCGCGAGATCACCGAGGAGACCAACAAGGCCTACAAGGACTACGAGGCCACCATCGCCACGGCGCGGGACCGCGAACTGCTCGAGGCCGACCTGCGCGTGCGTGCCCGATATCGGGATGCGACCGCCAAGGTCACCGAGCTCAGCCGCGCCAACAAGAACACCGAGGCGTTCGCCCTCCTGCTGAAGGAGGTGGACCCGGTCTACGACGAATACACCCGGGCCCTCAACGACCACCTGGCCTTCAACCGCGAGAACGCCATCAGAACCGGAGCCACGATCGACCGCTCCGTCGCGACCTCGATCGCCATCATCGTCATCACCCTGCTCTCCGCCATCGCGCTCGCCGGCGCCATCGCCTTCGTCAGTATCCGCGGCACGAACCGCGTGCTCAACCGCACCGCCGCCCAGCTCGACGAAGGATCCGAACAGGTCACCGCCGCCGCCGGCCAGGTCTCGGCGGCCAGCCAGACTTTGGCCGAGGGTTCCAGCGAGCAGGCCGCGAGCCTCGAGGAGACCAGCTCCTCGCTCGAGGAGATGGCGTCGATGACCAAGCGCAACGCCGAGAGCGCCGCCACCGCCAAGGACCTCTCGACGCAGACCCGCCAGGCGGCCGACACCGGCAACGCCGACATGGCCGAGATGCGCACCGCGATGGACGCCATCAAGGCCTCCTCCACCGACATTTCGAAGATCATCAAGACCATCGACGAGATCGCGTTCCAGACCAACATCCTCGCCCTCAACGCCGCCGTCGAAGCCGCCCGCGCCGGCGAGGCCGGCGCCGGGTTCGCCGTCGTGGCCGAGGAGGTGCGCAATCTCGCGCAACGCTCCGCCCAGTCCGCCAAGGAGACCGCCTCGCAGATCGAGGTCGCGATCCGCAACGGCGATCGCGGTGTCCAAATTTCCGAGAAGGTCGCCGAGGCCCTCCGCGTGATCGTGGAGAAGGCCCGCAAGGTCGACGAGCTCGTGGGCGAGATCTCGACCGCCTCGCACGAGCAGGCCCAGGGCATCGGTCAGCTCAATACCGCCGTGGGACAGATGGACAAGGTCACGCAGTCCAACTCCGCCAGCGCCGAGGAAACCGCCAGCGCGGCCGAGGAACTCAACGCCCAGGCGCTTTCCTTGCGCGAGTCCGTCGCGGAACTGCGCCAGCTCGTCGGTGGCGCGGAACGGCGGCCGGCCCCGGCTTCTGTCGCGCCGGCGCGCGAACGCCACTTCGCCCCGGCGGCGCACGCGGTGCCCGCCCGGCACGGCGGGTCCACCCCGTCGGCCCGGCACTCGGTCGTCGCCCGCGCCCCCGGTTCCGATCCGCACGCCGACTTCTTCGCCGAGGTCGGGGGCAAGACGGTCGCCAGGAAAAGGTGACGCCGAGCCGCGGCGACCCGTTGCGCGCTCAGGAACGGTCCGTCGCCGCCGTCTTCCGGCGGCGCACGAGCCCCGCCACGCCCAGCGCCGCTCCTCCGCCGAGCAGGCCGCAGGTGGCCGGCTCGGGCACGGCGGTGTAGCTCAGGACGAGCGCGGTGTCGCTGTTCGCCAAGCCCAACGCGAAGCTGCCGTCGAAGGCGCCCAGCGCGGAGGTGTCGAGTGCGAGATTCGATAGTCCGGTGATGCCGCCGGTGGTGCTGGCGAGAGTCCAGGAAGCGTCGGACAGCGAGGCGGCCACGAAGCCGAACGAGGTGAGCGCGATGGTGGCGTTGCCGGCCGCGAGCGTGCCGGTGATGGTCAGCCGGTCCGCGCTGGTGTTGCCCAGCCGGAACTCCGCGAAACTGCCGTCCGCCCACGTCTGGCTGCCGGTGCGGAGCACGCCGAAGCTCGCGGTCGGGTCGCCCGGGGCGAGGGTGCCGCCGGCCTCGACGGTGAACGGCCGCACGATCGTGCCGGCGCCGGTCAGCCGCGCGCCGGTGCCGACGGTGACGCGCTCGGTTTCCGCCGCGCTGGTGGAGAAGGTGCCGTTGACGACCAGCGTGCCGCCGGTGACATGGGTCGCGCCGGTGTAGCTGTAAGGATTGTTCGGTTGCAGATTGAGGGTCACCGTGCCGCCGGTCGTCTTGTTCAGGCCGGCCGCGCCGGCGAGCCCGGCGACGACCGTGCCGTTGCGCAGGTCGAAGGTGGTGGCGGAGGTGAGCGTGCCGGTCTTGATGAGGCCGCCGCCGTCGAGCGTGACGCCGCCGACAGTCTCTCCATACGAGCCGAGGTCGAAGGTGCCGCCGGCAACGTTCACCGTGGCGCTGTCGTTGATCTGGTTGCCGAGCGGACCGAGCCGGACGGTGCCGCCGGTGCGGATCTCGACCTCGGAGGTGTTACGCAGTGCGTAGTTGGAACGGACGTTGTAGCCGGTGTAGGCGAGCACGAGCGTGCCGGCGCTCACCGTGGTCTTGCCCGTGAACGTGTTCTGCTCGGTGAGGGTGACTGTACCGCTGGTGGACTTGTTCAGGCCGACCGCTGGGCTCGCCCCCACCAGCATCGCGTTCACGGTGCCGCTCTGCAGCTCGAAGGACGTGCTTGAGGCCAGCCGTGAACTCGAGCTGCCCGTGATCGTACCGCTGTCGCTCAACGTGACGGCGCCGACGGTCTCGGTGGCGTTGCTGGAGAGTTGGAGCGTGCCGCCGGCGATGGTGAGCGCGGCGGCGTTGTTGATCCGCTCGGCGGCCCGGAAATACAGCGTGGCGCCGCTGTTGACGGTGACGGCCGAGGTGTTGTCCAGGGTGCCGCCCACATTGGAGAGATAAAGGGTGCCGCCGGCGATCGTGGTGGCGCCGGTGTAGGTGTTGGCGTCTTCGAGGGTCAGATAGCCGGCTCCGGCTTTGACGAGGCCGGCGGTGCCCTGGAGAGCCGAGGCGATCGTGGCGGAGATGCCGGCGTTGGTCGTGATGGTGGGCGTGGTCCCCACCAACGTGAGGGGGGAGGAGGTGATCGTGTAGCCCGTGCGCTCGAAACGCAGGCCGTTCACCGAGAGGCCGTAGAACCCATAGACATTCACCGCGCCCGCCAGATCTCCGCCGAAGACCGCGGTGGCGGTGCCGAGGGTGGCGGCATCGAGCGTGCCCCAGGAACGGAGCGCGCCGGTCGCGCCGCCGTCGCGCCAGGCGAGGTAGGCGGCGCCCGCCTGCCAATTGTTCAACAAGGTGTTGCTGCTGTTGCCGGTGCCGGCGGTGGCCTCTCCATCGGCGTCCCAGTAGTAGTCGGCGGCTCGCGTCGCGGCGGAGACGAGCAGGGTGGCGGACAAGAGCGCGGCGGCGCGACGCGTCGCGGCCGGAGGGGCGGGCGGGATAGTTCTCATGGGGACGGTTTGCGGGTCCGACCAATGGTTATCTGAAACGGATCCGGCATGACAACGCGAATTCCCCGCGCTGGCGCCCGTGTCGAAGAATTCGATGCGTGTCGGCGGCGTGGGCGGCCCGCTTCAATCGGCACACTCGACGATGGTTGCGTGCCAAGAAGTGCGATCGGTCCCGTAACCGGGCGATGCGGGCTGGGCTAGTGGCGTCGCGCGCTCGTCGACGCGGGTTGTGCGCCGCTCTTGTCCGCTTCGAACGCGTCTGCGGGCACCGACGTTACCGGCGCCCGCGCACCGCGGCCACCTGCTCCGGGGTGACCGGCGCCGCGCCGTCACCAAAGGCCGAACGCAGGAAGGAGACGAGGTCGGCGACCTGCCGGTCGTCGAGTTTCGCGAAGCCGGGCATCGCGATGCCATACCGCGGCCGGTCCTTGGGCAGCTCGGCGCGCGAGCCGCGCAGCACGATGTCGATCAGCGGCGCGGGCGGGCCGGAGACCGCGGGGCTGCCCACCAGCGCGGGGCCCATGCGGCCCGCGCCCGTGCCGTCGGCGCGATGGCAGGCGACGCACGAGGTCTGGAAGAGCGCCCGGCCGGGGTCCGTGGCGGCGCCGTCGGCAGCGGATGCCGCCGCGATCGGGCAGAGCAACAGGGCGAGGGAAGGGCGAAGCAGACGGCGCATGGCGGAGAAGGTTTCGACGAAGGACGCGAGCATACGAGCGGTCCCGGCGTTGCAACTGCGGGCGGCGGTTTGCCGCGCTCCGCGGTGGCGGCGCGGGCCGGTTTGGCGTCGTGGCTTGCGCCCGCGCGGCGCCGGCGTAGCACGGGGCGATGCGCCACCGCCTTCTCGCTGGACTGTTCCTGTGGGGCGCCGTGTCCGCGACGGCCGCGGCGGAACCGGAGCCGCCTCCGTACGGGATCGCGCCCGGCTTGTTCGCGGCGGGGCGCGAGGACCTCGGGCTCGCGCGTCCCGCCGGGGTGCGCACCGCGACGGTCTTCCGGCCGGCTGCCGGCACTGACCACTACGCCAACGGCGCGGCGGTGGCGGTGTTCCGCGGCCGGTGGTTCGTCCAATGGCAGAGCTCGGCGCAGGACGAGGACTCGCCCGACACCTGGGTCGCGTACAGCACGAGCGCCGACGGCGAGACGTGGAGCCCGCCCCGGGCGCTGTCCGCCGCGGCGGAGGGCGGCGTCATGCGCACGAGCGGCGGGTGGTGGACCGACGGCGCGACGCTGGTCGCCTTCGTGAACGTCTGGCCGCGGGGCTTCGGCGGCGGCGCGGGCGGGCACACCGAGTATCGGACCAGCGGCGACGGCGAGCGTTGGAGCGAGCCGCGGCGGCTCGGCGGCCGCGACGGCCGCCCGTTCGAGGGCGTGATCGAGCAGGACATCCACGCCTACGACGGGCGCCTGCACACTGCGTTCCATGTGCCGCCCGGCCTGGTGGCGAAACCGTTCCACTCCGACGATCCGCTCGGGACGGGCGGGTGGACGGAGGGCGCGCTGCGCAACCTCGAGTTCAAGCCGCCCACGAGCCGCGAGCTGGAACCGAGCCTCTTCCGGCGCGCGCACGACGGTGCGCTCGTGATGGTGTTCCGCGACCAGGCCTCCACGTACCGCCAACTGGCGGCGGTGAGCACCGATCGGGGTGCGACGTGGTCGACACCGGTCCCGACCGCCATGCCCGATGCGCGCGCCAAACAGAGCGCGGGCAACCTGCCCGACGGCACGGCCTTCCTGGTGAACTGCCCGAGCGGGACCCGCGAACGCGTCCCGTTGGCGGTCACGCTCGGCCGCGACGGCCACGTGTTCGACCGGAGTCTCCTGCTCCGCGGGACCGGCGACCTGCCGCCGCTGCGGTATCCGGGAAAGTACAAGCGCCCCGGCTACCATTATCCGAAGAGCCTGGTCGCGGACGGTTTCCTGTACGTCGTCTACGCGACGAACAAGGAGGACGTGGAGCTCACCCGCGTGCCGCTGTCGGCGTTGGCGGAGTGATGCCGCCCGCGCCCGCGGACTGGGATGTCGGGCGGCGAAGCGCCAGAAAACGGTTTCGGCGGGCCGGCCCTTCTCCCGAAGGGCGTCGCCGGAACACCCTCGTGACCGACGAGTCCGCGGGGACGAACGGATCGGATCGCCGGCGGTCGACGGTGGGTCCGATTCGACGATTGCGAGACTTGCGCCCCGACCCCCGTTCGTCCTTTCCCTCTGCGGTCTCTGCGGCTCCGCGTGAGGTCGGATTGGTTCCGGTTTCGGAAAGGTGTGCCCGCGGAGGCGCGGAGTGCGCGGAGGACGGAGTGGGGCACCGACGGATGGCCGCGGATGGATAGTGATGCCCGGTCTTCAACTGTCCTTCAGCCCGATCAGCCCTCCGCTCACCTGCAACCTGTCTCTATTTCGCCTTCTACTCAGGCATCCGCCGTCTGCCCCCTGTCGTCAGTCAACGAACTTCAATTACATGTGACCTTGTCACCAGTCACCCTTGTCGCCTGTCACGTTGACGTCAGTCGTCCGCTTCGCGGCAGAGGGCATCGAGCTGGCGGGCGGTCTGGGCTTGTTGAGAGTCGCGAGAGGACCTCGGGGGACCTTCTCTCGCGGCGCGGGCGGCGAGATCAGCAGTAGTTGGTGCGGCGGCTGTCGCAGGCGGACATGGCGGTCAGGCCGAGGCAGGTGAGGAGGCCGGCTCCGAGCGCGAGTCCGTCGGGCGAGAGGCGCAGGCCGAAAGCACAGGCGCCGAGGAACAGCGCGATCGCGGTGGCGGTGAGCAGGAGGGGAAGGGAGCAAAGGAGGTTCTTCATGGTACGTGTTGGTTGTGCCCTCTCCATTGCACCGGGCGTGCCAAGTGTTTCTGCGGTGCCTAACAAGCTGGACGGCAGGCAGAAGCGTTTATCGCGCCGGAAGGCGCCCCTCGGCGGATTTCGCCGCGGCGAGACTCGTCCGTCCCATTTCCGGAACGCGATGCCGAGTTGGGGCAGTGCCGGCGAAGTCGCGTCGCAAATCAAGGCGGAGTCGTGCCGGCCGGCAGGGCGCCGAGGTGGACTAGCGCCTCGTAGGCGATCTGTTTGCGGGGGCGGGGATCGAGCGCGCCGGCGCGGTCGGTGTCGAGGTTGAGCGCGAAGTACACGGGGCCCCGCGGTGTCTCCACCCAGCCGACATACCAGCCGAGGCCGCGCTCGCCCTCCAGGGCGGTGCCGGTCTTGCCGCGCAGGACCCAGCCGTCGCGCTGGTCGGCGATCAGGATTTCCAACACAGCCGCCTGCACCTCGGGCCGGAAGGGCAATTGGCGGTCGCGGAACCGCCGGAGGAAGTCGAGCTGCTCGAGGGCCGAGATCCGCAGCGCGCCATCGAGCCAGAAACGGTCGATGCCGCCGCCGATGTCGGCGTTGCCGTAGCCGATCCGGCGCAGCCACTCCCGCATCCGCTCTGGCCCGACGCGCCGCGCGAGCTCCTGGTAGAACCACACGGTCGAGCGCGGTAGCGCCTCGCGCATCGTGTAGTCCCGATTCCAGGCCTTGTTCCAGCGCTCCACGTGGTCCCACGGGATGACGGTGTCGACGTTCTCGACGGCGCCGCACTCGAGGGCGATGAGCGAGTTGGGGATCTTGAAGGTGGAGCAGGGCAGGAAACGCGTGGCGGCGCGCACCGGGTCGTTCGTCACGATCGTGCCGGTGCGGGCATCCAGCGCGGCGAAGACTCCGCTCACCTGCCGCGCGGCAAACGGTGCGGCGAGCGCGGGATCGAAGGTGGGTGTGGGCTCGGCGCGTGCCAGCGCCACGAGACCGAGGAGCGCGACCGCACAGCGAAGAAGGTGGTGCATGCTTGGGCTCACCGTGACAGCGACCGGGCTGGGTGGAAACCAGGAACCGTGCGCCCGCCGGCGAAGTACTGGCGTCTGGCGCCGTGACGCTCCAGCATCGACGGCGTTACCGATGGCCTCCAATACCCTGTTCCTCGGCACCCATTCCCATGTCGCCGCCCTCGATCGCGCCACCGGCGCCGAGCTCTGGCGAACCAAGCTCAAGGGCGCGCTCACCAGCGACGACTTCGTGAGCCTCCTCGTGCAACCGGACCGGCTCTACGCCCACACCGGCGGCGAGCTCTTCTGCCTCGATCCGCAGACCGGCGCGATCCTCTGGAAGAACGGCCTCACCGGCCTCGGCTACGGGATCGCCAGCCTCGCGGTCGAAGGGCAACCGAGCGCTCCGCCGCCCCTCGTGGCCGCGCAGCGCGCGGACACCGCGCGAACGAGCACGATCTCGAGCGCCACCTGAGCGGCGTTGCCGGTTCCTCAGCGTCCCGAGCGGGCGGGCGGCAGGAGCCTGGCCATCCAGCGGCCGAAGCGGCCCGAGGCCTCGAGTTTGCGGCGCATCGCCTCGATCTGCTCCGCCTTGTCGGCCGCCGTTGGCACGCTGTTCTCCAGTGGAAGCCCCGTCCGCTGGGCGAGCCACTCGCCCAACGCGAGCGGCGCCGCGGGCGAATGCAGCGCGCGGGCGATGGTGCGGGGCCGCGGTTTGGCTGTGGCGGGGCCGGCGATCGGGATCAACTCCAGGTGAAACGACTCGTCGTTGTCGCTGTCGGTTGTGACGCGCAACCGCAACCGGTCGCCCTCGCAGAGCGTGCGGGTCCGGTCGCGGTAGCGCCACACCAGGCGCAGGCGTGTGCCGGCCAATTGCCATTCGTACCGCCCGAGGAGCAGCCGCGCCGCGCCCCAACCGATCAGACCGGCGCCGAGCGCGCAGACCACCGTCGCGATCGGCTGGTGGGTGGCGGCGCTCCAGAGCGCGATCAGCGCGAGGGTGCCGGCAAGCAGACTAACGACCCATCCGAGCCGACGCCGGCGGGCGGGCGCCTCGACGAAGGCGGTGCCGCCCTCGGGGATCGGCACCTGCTCCCAGCCGGCGGGCAACTCGAGCGACCGCTCCGGCGTGAGGCGCAGCTCGCGCGCGAGCGCCGGTTCGAGCGCGTCCAGGTCGGCCGGCGAGGCGAGGTCGGTGACGACGACCGGCCCGCGGCGCGTGTCGGCGACGATCTGATACTGCGTGCCCTTCGCCCGCACGCGGTAGAAACGCAGGACCTCGTCGCGGCGCACCTCGCGGACGCGGCGCAGCGGGGCGGCGCGGCGTTCGACGCGCAGGACATCGGCGCGCAGCGTGATGCGGTCCTCGCCCCAGAGCAGGCGCAGCAACGTCCAGCCCGCGGTGATCCCGCCGATGGTCCAGAGCGTGAGCCAGAGCAGGAGGAAGGCGCCGACGGGCCAGATGGCGGTGCCGTGCACGGTGTCGAAATGCGGGTGGGGCGGCGTGCCGGTGATGAGCGTCCACAAGCCGCCGGCGAGGATGCCCAGTACCATGACTTCGCCCACCGCCCAGCCGCAGAGCCAGAACGCGAGGAAGGCGGCGCCGAAGTAGCGGCTGCGGCCTTCGGGTCGTACGCGCGCCTGCCAGCCCTCGAAGGTGTGTTCGGTCGCGAGCATGGCGGGAGCTTCCGGGCGCGGCCGGTGGTGTCAACGGAGGGACGGACGACGGAGGACGGTAGCCGGTGGCCGGTTGCCGGTGGACCGTGGGCGGTGGCCGGTGGACAGCGGAGGACAGACGACGGCGGGTCGTGGCTCGGAAGGTGGAACCGCGAATTCAGGCGGGCACCATCGGGCCTTGCCTGACGGCTGCGGGTGGACCCGCTTGCCCTCAAGCGGGTCGAGGACGTCGCCCACAGCGGAACCACGATCACTCGTGAAACGGCGCTGCTCCCGGCGGCTCGCACCCACGACCGCGTTGGGGCAACGCGGCCCACCTCGGTCAGGGTATTGCACGAGGCTCACCGATCCGATCCTACAGCGGGGCGACGAAGGCGCTCCGCCGAAGCGGTGCTCACGCGGGGGCGCGGAGTGCGCCGAGGACGGAATGGGGCACCTACTGATGCATGCAAAATCCGTCTGTCCTCAGCCACCTGTCACGCGCCGCTGTGCGGCGCTCAGTCCTCCACATCCCGGCAGAGGGCATCAAGCGGGCGGGCGATGAGGGCGAGCGGGGCTTGTTGAGAGTCGCGACATGACCCCTTCAGGCCCTCCCCCAGCCACCAGCCAAGCGGCTCTGTTCCACCATCGGGCGCCAGTTCAATCCGCGAGGATCAATGGGGCCCACCGCAGGCGGCTTTCGGCGACGGTGCGCACACCGGCCGGCGGAGGAGGTGACGCGCCGCCACCAGAAAGATCATCACCAACGCCCCGAGAAGGCCGAACGCCGCAGGTTCGGGGACGCCACCATTGATGGCGAGCATCGGCGCAAAATAGTCCTTCCCCTCGAGAAAGAGGGCCGGATTGGGTTGATCGAGCCGTTCGAGGCGGAACCCGTGGTTGGGCACGGCCTCGGTCGCCCACAGTGAAACCATTTCCGTGATATCCACGGTGCGCCACTGTCCCCAGAGCGAGTCCTCGAGGTGCAATGTCGCGAAGGGTATAGGATCGTGGGACGGGAGTGTGCTCCAGGTTGTGACCGTTGCGGGGGTCCAGGCCGCGGTGTTTCGGAACAGTCCGAAGGTGGACTCCGGCCCCGGGTTGTAGAGATGGTAGATGCTGAGCGTGGCGGAACGGATCGGCGTGCCGATCTCGGGCAGATCGAAACGGACCAACCCCACGTTCTTTTCCCCGTTGGCGTAGTTGGCGGTCAGGTGGAAAGGTGATGAGCGGTCGGAGAGCGACATGTTGTCGAACGCGGACGCCCGCAGGATCAGCTCCGCGCGGGCAGCCAATGGGGATTGCAGGGCTGCCGCCAAGGCGAGGAACTGGATCAGCCATCGTGTCTTCATCTTCGTGGATCTCCTTCGTGGGGGGCGGGGGGCCGACCGGAAGGTACTCCGGGCCGGGCGTTCGCTCTATCGTCGGATCCACGGTTCGCGCCACCGCAATGCCCTGTTTGCAGCGTGCGATTCTCCCCTAGACGGCGTCACGGAGTGGGCGAACCGGCCCGGAAAGGGCGGCACGGGCAGGACCCACCGGCAGGGGAGCGAGGGACGAAGAGCCCGGAGAGGAGTTCGGTGAATCCTCCCATGGGCCTGAGAATCCACCCGCGCAGTGAAGGCATTCAGAGTCTGGATCCAGCCGGACTCCCGGCTCCCGCCAACCCGCGCTGGAGCCGCACCACGGCGGCGGCGAGGCACTCACGAGTCGAGGCCGGGCGTCGGTGAATCGGCCGACGGTCACTTCCGCCACACCTGCCACCAACGTTTCTTCGGGGCCTTGTCTTCGCCTTGGCTTGGTCGCGGCGGCTCGGCGGGCTTCCGCTGGGTGACCCGGCCAGGAAGATCCTCGGCGTCCACCGGCACCCAACAAATCACATCGCGCGGAGGATCCGAGAGCGGTTCGGAGAGAAGCTTGGCCTGCCAACGGCTGCCACCCGGGCCGTCGATGGTGTCGTTGTGGCGGATCTTGGGGCCGTTCGTCAGAACATAGAGCGTCGTGTTGCGCAGGAAGTTCGCCACGTCGTTGGGTGCGTGGCTGCCCTTGGCGAACACGGCTTCGTGGTCGGGCAGGTCGAGCTGGGCGACGCCGACGGTATCCATGGCTAACCATTCCGGCGTGAGGTTGAAGAGGCGGACATTCGACCAGAGGTCGAGCGGTGGCAGGTTGTGCTCGCTGTGGTAGTCCAACGATTCGGTCACGGTCTGGCCGGTTGCGACCACCTCGCCGTTGGGATTGAAATAGGCGATCACTGCCGGGTGCGAGAGGAGTTGCTGCGCGATGGGAATCAGGAACTCCAGCTCGTGGCGGGGATCGTAGGTGGGCGGAAGCACCTTGGCGTCCGGGCCGGTGCCAAGGACATAGCTGATGCGCAGCCGCAGGAACGCACGATGGTTCGGGATCTGGTTCTTTGCTTCCGGCCAGGCCCAGGCCTGCTGCGTCGCCCGCTGAAGCCCGTTCGGGTAGGTGAAGGGCCCGAACTGCCCCATGGTCCAAGCGCCGAACACCATCGGATCGGTCTTGGGGTCGCCCATACTGTCGGGCCACGGGTGGTCGACGGTATCGATGACGAGCATGCCATTGACCTCCGGCCGGTAGGCGATGACGGCCGTCGGCCCGCCGAAAACCCACTCCTCGCGTGCCTCGATCGTGCGCAGGAACGGGTGGTTCTTGAGGAGCGGTTGAATCTCGTCGAGCCCGATGGGGCGCTCGGCGAGGATGGCGATGCCTTGGGTGAAGAGTCCCTTCATGGTGGGAAGCAATTGAACGGGGATGCCGGAAAGCGTGCCGCGAACCGTGGGAGAAAGCCGGCGAGGATGCGATCCCCATTATTCAGCGACATTGGCAAGCCGGTCCGCTCTCCGCGTTCCACCCGGCCGCACGGGACGAAGGACTGAGCCGGCGGGCGATGAGGGCGAGCGGGGCTTGTTGAGGGTCGCGACATGACCCCTTCGGTTGCCCTATTTCCCATGGAAAAGGGTATACCAAGCGATTGCTACGATAAGCGCGACCGCCCCGGCGAGGATGAGCAACCCAGATAGCGGCGTTGGGATCTGCGGAGCTTTGGGGGACTTGGATCCGGCCTGCTTGATGCGGCTCTGATTCTCGCGGGAGATGCGTTGGAACAGCGCAAGAACAGCAGGGAACTCCTCCAGTCGGTTCGTGATCACGACCGCTCCGATTGTCGTCTTCACCGTTAAGGAACCTGCTCCGTAGCGAGTGACGATATAGCTGGTGGAAATGATCTGGTCGAATGGGACGACATAGCCGGTCTCCATCGTTCCTTCCCTCGGTGGAGGAAGAAATTCGAAATACCGGAAGACGATGCGGGTCCGAGCATGATCGATCTCAATCGAGGCTTGCTGCATCCGCCGCCAACTGCGTTCACCCCATCTTGCCCCAGCGATCGCAGTCAAACCGAATAGGACCGACCAGCCGAGAATCCATGGGTCGCGGTAATACATTCCATACGCGATGAAACCGCTAATGAGCAGCCCTCCAGCTATCCATCCAGTGACCAACCCGCGTCGACTTACGAGGGTGTAGCGATGTTGTTTTGGGGAATGTGATTCGACCGGAGCCAATGGAGGTCCTCTGTTGTTGTGCGACCAATCCTGGGTTGTCCATCACTGCCGGCTCTGGGTGATCAGTCGCAGGGCGGTGACGACTTCCTGGGCGCGGGCGAAGAGATCGGCGGCCGGCGTACCCGACTTTTGAACGTCCGCAATGGAGACGGTGAGGCATTGCACGCCGGCCGGGGTGACGAAGAAGAACCGAATTTGGTCCGCCGTCGGGTAGGAGAAGTCCGTCGTGGGTGTGGCGAGTTTCACATACCGCTGGGCGCAGGTTGTAAAGGCTGTTGCAGCGTTCCGAGCGCTTTCGTGGCCGATTCCCCCGATTACCCCGAACGTCCCCGTGGTGTAGAGGCTCGCATCGCCACCCGCCGACGCCAGCACGGTGGCGGTCGCTTGTGTCAGGGGCCAGTCCATCAACGCGGCGAAAACCCGATCCGGTTCCGCCGCTCCAGGAGCGGCCGGCTTGGTGTTCAACCACTGCAGCCGCATCTCGCGCATGGCGTCGGCATTCAGTGGGGCCGAAGGCTTGGTCTCGCCTTTCGCGACCGCTGCAGTGGTGAATAGCGTGGCAAACAGCGTGCGGAGGAATTTCATGGGGTGCGAAACTGATGAATGTGGAACTCAGGGAGTCAGGAATGGACCTGTAGTCGATGTCGCTGAAGCGGCTCCGTCCTCTGTCATCTGTCCTCCGTGGTCCCGCTACCTTGTCACCTGTCACCTTGTCACCAGCGCCGCTGCGCAGCGCTAATCCTCCACATCCCGGCAGAGGGAATCGAGCTGGCGGGCGATGAGGGCGATCTGGCTGTCGGAGAGCGTGCGGCCGTTCTGGCCGCGGACGGCGCCGCAGACCCATTCGTGGTTCACGACATCGACCGGCTTGCGGGGCCCCATGTGGACGTACCAGCCGGGTAGGGCGAGAATGGGTTTCACGGGCGTATCGATCCCGGTGCGCTCGAAGATCCAGTGGCGGAGCCAATCGGCTTCCCAAAGGGCTTGTTCGAGACCGTGCCGGTCTTCGCCCCAAGGCCAGATGAGCTTCTGGCCATCGTAGGTGACCTCGTGATCCTTGAAACCCGGCCGCGCGCGCCCTTTGCGGCGGGTCTTGGTTTCAATCACAGCCACTCCGGAGGGACCGACGGCCACATGGTCGAGATTGAACGGCTTCTTCTGCCCCTTGCCGGGCACATCATGGAAGACCGCATAGCCTTGGCCGAGCAACTCGTTGAGCTTCTCCCCCACGACGCGTTCCCCGAAATAGCCGAGGCGGTAGGCCCGGTAGCGATCCAGGTCGCGCAGCACCCAACGAACCGTGGGAACCAGTGCCGCGAGGAACCCGATGGCCCAGACACCGTACCAGATCCACACGGGGCCGCCGACATGTGGAGCACCCAGGACGATCAGCTTTCCCGAGAGGGCCAGCGCCGCCAAGGGGATCAAGGAAGCGACCAGCAGCCGAAAGAGCAGATTCTCGTCATATTCCGCCATTCGCTTCCGGAGCGTCTCGCCCGGTCCGCGCAGGAGCTTGGTCTCCAGCGGTGGCCGGGTATTGCGGCGTTTGATCCGCCAGATTGCGAAGCCGAGGGAGCCGAAGATGAACAGGGCGAAGTAGCCGAGGGCGATGTAAAGGCCGGTGTCGGACATGAATTTCAAAGCTTATGGAGAGTCGCGACACGATCCTGTCAGTCCGTTTATGGATCGATGGCGATGATTGATTGTTTCTGCCGCTGTTGGCGGGCGCTGCAGTCAAGAGTCAAGGCATGAGGTCTTCGGATCGGTTTGAGCCCGGAGTTGAATGTGTGGCCGTCGAGAATAGATCCCCAATACTAAGCGCTCCATTTCCGCCATCTGTCGAAGCTATACTATCTGCCTTGGGATTCAGGAATAGGCGCAAGAACTCATCGACTTTTGGAGTAACTATTGGCGCTTTCTTGCAGATCTGATAGCGCCCACGGCCCAAGCGCTGGACGCGGCCAGCCGCCACCCAGCGTTTCAATATCGCGGAACACTGGGCCTGTTCCGATCGAGTGTCCGACATGCCGGCAAAATCTCTGAATAGCTTCGATGAAATAATACCGTTTTCGTGCTGTGTGCAAAATTGTTTAAGGCGCTCAAATAGCCGTTCTTCTTCTCCTGGGGAAAGAACCTGAGAGTATTGACCTTCTTCCAAGAGCACGCGCGCCCAACGCGTTAGGACGATTCTGTCTTCATTGGCTGAGTAGAATATCGGGCCGTCGAATCTTGCGATCACGTCCGCGAACATGCGCCCAAACTCATCATCGACGAATTGGCGGATTTCGGCTGCCGGCTTCTCTCTCCAGAGAACGAGCGCCTGTGCAATTAGCGCTTTTGCCTCATCCATGTACAATTCCCGGGATCTCTCGAGAAGGCGCAGGAGATTCCCGTTAACCTGCCCGCCATGAATAACAAGTTTCCAGCGCCTGTATTTGCCTGCAGTCTCGATTAGGACTTCAGGTGCCATGTGTCCGAGTCGGATGGACTCCGAGAAGATAATATGTTTCCCTCGGCCCAACTCATCGACTAAGCGCGCAACACGCAATGACTCCATCAATAGGCCGTTAACGGTCTTGTGACTCCTCGAAAACCAGCGATTCGCAAACAGCTGAGATTCGCGAAGGCATAGGTTCGATATTACGAGGCGATCGGGGTATATTTCCAAGAGAACCTCGCCATCATTCTCAAAATACGCAGCGTGGGCGACGGCGTTCGCGAACGCCTCTTTAAGTGCCTTTGGTGAGTAGTGAATTGCTCCATTGCCGCATAACGAGTCGATGAATGTCTTCTGCAAGAGCCTGAAAAGCCCGTGTTGGGTGTTATTCTCGAGTATTTCACCGGAGCTGTCATAACGAACTATGCGAAAACTGCACCGTCCGAATAGGATCCGCGCTGCTTGGCGCCCAACCATATTGAGTTGGTTGAGTACGGAGTATTCTTTTGTGCCGGTTATTTCGACCTCAAGTGGATGCCCTGCGGTGCGGACGCACGCTGCAAATCCGGCTACGAGTTCCCCATTGTATGAGCTCTTCGACTCTTGATTGCTGAAGTCGAGGAGGCCTGGGAGTTGCATTCTTAACTTCAGGATCTTCTCTGGCTCCATTTCAGCGGTTGTGGTGCCCGCTGCCATGTATGCAGATCCATCCCAGTATGCGACCTCACCGACATTCCGTACGGGAATGATTATGATCCACGAAGCTCCGATCTGTTTGCAGGTGAAGGATCCGCAGCTTTGGGGAGGGTCGAGGTGGGTGTTGATATGCTGGGATATGTTCTCTTCTGTCTTTTTTGCCCAAGCCTCGCTCTTCCCTCCCAGATTCCCATTGTCTGCTATGCCAATCACCAAGAAGCAGTTTAGCTCGCTGATCTTGTTTGCCAGTGCGCTTAATTTCGCGCCGTGTTTTTCGGCCCAATCTTCTTTCAGCTCGATATTGGAGTAGCGATGCTCTTGCAGCTTTCCCTCGGAGGCCAAAACGATGACGTCGTCGATAGTGCGAACCGATGGAGTACTCGACTGTGGGTTGGCGGTCATTTGATCTAGGGTAGTTCAGTAGTTGCCGGCTGGCATAGGGCGTTTGCGAAAACCTCGTTCACTGGGCAGGTGCCTGCACTACTTTGAATGACGCTAGCATCTGCTGGTCTTCGGGCAGGATCTTCGCCTCGTGGTCGGCGTGGATGAGGCTGACGGCCGTGGCGGGGCGACTACTGTGACAGGTGGCCGGTGGAGTGTTGCGGAGCGACGACAGATGACTGGCGGCAGACGACGGAGGGTGGTGGGTCGGCCTGCGGCCTCCCTCGCCGCGTTCCGGTAGGTACGTGGCTGGGCGAGGGGTGCGCGGCACGTTCTGTGTCCGGATCGCATGGCGGTGGGGGATCGGTGGACGGTGGGGGGGCTGTGACCGGTGGTAACAGAGGACGAGTAACGAATCGTCAGGGAAATCGCAGCACCCGGCTTTTCGGGTGGCAAGAGAGTTCCCGTGATGATGAAGGGAATTGCTAGGACGTGCTACGGAGTAACAGGTGACAGGGGGGCAGCGTCGCGGAGCGGCGGATCGCGTAAAGGACTGCGTCCCACGCGATGGGGCGGAAGACCGATGGCAGACGACAGAGGGCGGACGACGGAGGACCGGACGACGGAGAAACGGATGACGGAGGACGGAGGACGGACGACGGAAGCAGGTCACAGAGGGCACGGAGAGGGAGGAGTGCACGGAGGACGGAGTGGCGGTGGACGGTAGCCGGTTGCCGGTGGACTGTGGGCGGTGGCCGGACGACGGTGGGCGTTGGGTTTTCGATTTTGGATTGCCGATTTGCGATTGGGCGGAGCTCGGAACCGGAAAACGGGAACCCGTAACTGCGCTGGCGCGGCGGCCCTGTTCGGATCAGCGCCGATCATCGTGGATTCGCGGTTCCCAATCCGTGCTCTGCGAACCGCTGCGCGCGCGAGCAGCGCCACGGCGGGGAGGGCGAGTCTTGTTCCGGCTATGCGTTCTTTGTGGTTACTGCCTCCCGGATCGGATGCCTGCTCTGTGTTCTCCTCCGCCTCGGTGGCCTCTGTGGCGGGATCGATTGCTGGAATGCCACGCGACAGGTCGCCAAGTCGCAAAGGGGCGGAGGGCGTTCCAACCTGCGGGAGTCTTCGGCGCATCGCGCCGCCGCGACGTCTCGTTTACTTCACCCAGCTGCGGTCCTGCACCACGAACTGCCAGCGTCCTTTGTAGCTGCCGAGCTCGCCGTAGAACCGGATCGAGTCGCCCACGTGGTGGGCGTTCCAGATCTCGGTGCGCAGGGTGGCATCGGGGGCGTAGACCTCCCAGACCAGACCGTGGAACTCGATGCGGAACGGATGCTCGCCGACCACCTTGCCCTCGACGCGGAAGAGCTTCCGGTTCCAGGAACCGTCCTGCAAGTTGGCGCCCGCCGGAATCTGGCTCTCGGCGACGGCGGTCCCGGCGAGGTCGATCGCGTCGTTGGCGACCCGCGTGACGACTGCGGCGGCCTCCTCGGTGCCGGCGGCCTGCGTGAGCGGCATCCACCGGTCCGGTGCGTTGTCGGCCACGGTGCGGAAGCGGGCGGAGACGGGGAGGTGGTCGGAGAAGCCGGACCCCTGGCCCGCGTTGTCCCAACGCACCGGGCCGCCCGCGGCGTCGACGTTGAGGCCGGGGAACCGGGCGACCGCGAAGGAGTTGTCGATGTATTGCACGCCGCGGCAGTCGTAGAGTCCACGCGTGACGATGAGCTGGATGAGCGTGCCCCACTCGTTGCGATACACGTCGCTGCCGCGCCGGTCGGCCGGAAGCTCGTACCAGAGGTTGTAGAGGTCGTGCTCCGAGCCGCGGACCGCCAGCTCGTCGCCCTGCGAACGGAGCACGTCGTTGATCGCGGTGCGCGGCATCAGAGCGCCGTAGCGTTGGCGCTGGTTGTACTGCGAGTTGAAGTCGCCGCCGATGAGGATGTCGGCGTGCGGCTCGGCGGCGAGGATCTCGTCGAGGCGTTTCCGGAGCACCTGGGCGTTGCCGATCCGGAGCGGTTCGGTGGCCGGGTCGGAGGCGCCGGACTTCCAGTGGTTGCAGAACAGGTACAAGGGCGAGCCCTCGACCTCGACGAGCACCTCCAGGATCTGGCGGGCCCCGGCGGTGGGATGCCGCCGCACGGCCTTCACCGGGAAGCGCGTGAGCACGGCGCTCTGCTGGACGTTGGGGTGGGCTGTATCGGCGGGTGAAGGCCGGTCGCCGCCGCTGACCACCGCGTAGCCCTTGAGACCGTGCTCGCCGAGGGCTCTGAGCAGATAGAACTCCGCCGGGAGATCGGCGCTCTCCGGCGAGGGATTGGCGAGCAGCTCCGCCAACGACTTGTCGTCGAAGCGTCGGAGCAGTTCGGCGGCTTCGACAGGCCGTGCCGGCGGCGTCTGGTCGATCTCGAGCTCGTTGAGCAGGACGATGTCGGGGCCGGTGCCGTCGCCGATCCGCTGCAGGACGGCGGCGATGTTGTTCACCTTGGTGCGGAGCTGGGCGGCCCCGTAGTGGGCGGGGGCGTATTGGTCGTAGGCGGCGACGCCGTCGATATCGAATAGATTCTCGACGTTGTAGACGGTGACGGTGAAATCCCGGGCCGGGAGGAGGGAGCAGGCCGCGCCGAGGACGACGGCGGCGCAGAGACGGGCGAGACGAGCGCGCATGTGGGAGGGGCGGCCACGTGAGCACAAGGAGCCGGCTCGGGCAAGGTCGGGGAATGAGCCGGCGGCGGGATCACGGGGTCCTGTTGCGACAATGGACAGGATGGTTCGGCGGCGGGCTAATGGGGGGACAACAACCTCGAATGACGCGACCGCGGTGACAGGTGGCAGGTGGAGTGTTGCGGAGCGACGACAGATGACGGAGGTAGCTGGTCACGAAGTGACAACGTGACAGGGCAATCGGATGACGGAGGGCGGCGGGCGGACGACGGAAGCAGGTCACAGAGGGCACGGAGCGGGAGGAGTGCACGGAGGGCGGAAGGCGGGGTCGGGATCGATTGCCGAGGTTTTGGTCCTCTGCCGGCTTTGCGTCCTTTGCGGGCAACCTTTCCGGAGGCGAAACTCCGGGCGAGCTTTGCTACGATCGGAACAGCGTGAATCCGCGTGCATCAGCGGTTCTCAAATTCGGGCTCTGCGGAACACAGCTTTGTGTTCTCCTCCGTCTCGGCGGACTCTGTGACGTGCCGGTTTCCGTCGTTGGTGTTCTGCCTTCCTGCGTTCCCGCTTTCCACATTCCCGATCTCAAGACGCGAGCATCGCCAGCTTCTCGCGGAGGTGGGGGCGGCGGTCGCGGGACTCAGCGGCGGGTCTTCACGAGCCGACGAAGCGCGCCGGGGCGTTGGCGGAGGTCGGCCACCGCGACGATGGTCGTGACGGTTGGCTCAATGGCGAAAAAGATACCGAAGTAGGTTTGCCGAATGATCGCGCGCCGGAAGATGCGATAGCGGCGTGGGAAGAGCTCGGGATTCCACGCGATCCACGCGACGGTGTCCCGGAATTGTTGCAGGAAGAACGTGCTACCGTTGTGGCGCCAAGAGTCGTAGTAGGCCTGCGCTGCCCGCAGGTCGGCAACGACGTCTTCGAGAACCTCGACGGGTTGGCTTCTCACGGCTTGGCCAGTCGGCGATCGAGTTCGTCGAGCGTGATCCGCTTGGTCTTGCCGGCGCGGTAGGCGGCCCAGCGGGAATCGAGGAGGCGCTTCTGCTGAGTGGTGACCGGAGTGGTGTCGCTGATCCCGGCCTGCCAGAGGGCATCGGCCAGCTCGAGCTTCTGGCGGTCCGGCAACTTCAACAACTCGGGATAGCTCGAGAGCGTCATGCCAGGCAGCGTAGAGGTGCGAGCGGAGGCGTCAATCGGAGCGGCGTTCGGTGCGCGGTAGCCAGTGGACGGTGGGCGGTGGCCAGTGGGCGGAACCCGAAACCCTAAAGCGCCGCTGACGCGGCGGCCCTGTTCGGATCAGCGTGAATCCGCGTGCATCAGCGGTTCCCAGCTCCGGGGCCGGGGGATCGCTGCTCTCGCGAGCAGCGCCACGACGTGGATGGCTCCGTTCCGGAGTTCGTGAGTTCTAGGTCGGGCTGTTGGACCTCTGCGGCTCGGAGTGAGGCGGGATCGGTCAGTCGGTTTCGGAATGGTTGCACGCGGAGGCGCGGAGAGCGCAGAGACGGAGGAACTCAGGGAGCGGTCCGCCGGCGAGCGGCGACCCTACCGCAGGCGTGGGTTCGTGCCCGGTCGTTGGGGTCTTTGGGTTCTTTGCGGTTCGCCAATCCGGGGCGTTGAACGGCTGCGCTGTCCAGCTGCGGCGGAATCGCCTGCAAGCAGGCTCCTGCCTCGCTCGATCCGGTCTCTGTGGCCTCCGCTACCTCGGTGACCCCTGTGGCGTGCCGAGTTTCGCTGTCGATGTCCTGACTTCCAGCTTTCCACAGTCACGATCTGTCTTCGCGGTTCACCGGAGACGGCAAATTCGCTTGGCGCGGGGGAGGGAGTGTTCAGTTTTCCATTCCAATGGACCGCAAACGACTGGGGCGACTGTTGCACGGGGACGGGGTGCTGGCCTGGTTCCTTACGACCGGCCTGTTGCTCGGCTATGTGGCGCCGTGCGTGCTCGCGCTGCGCGCCAGCGCAGGGGCGGGGCTATGGTTCGGCGGCGGGGCGGGTTTCCCCAGTTGGCCGGTGGTCGCGGTGTGGCTGGTCTTGGCCGCGCTGGGCGGCTTGGCCGTATGGAGACGGCTACGCTGGTCGGTCGTGCTGGGGGCGCTGGCGATCAATGGTGCGGCGCTGGTGTACCTGCGGTGGGATGTGGTGACGCCGTGTCCGTTGCCGGACCTCGGGCCGTTGCGCGACGAGGCGGATCCACGCTGGGACACGGTGGCGTGGATGATGGACAAACACCCCAAGAGCCGAACGAGCGAGGCGCGGCTGAAGTCGGACGTCGCGCTGGCACTCCGGCTGCCGGCGGAGCGAGCGGCGTGGGCGGAGCATGTCGGCGCGCATCGTCAGGAGATTGGCGATGCCTGGAGGACGGATACGCTCGGGCGCGAATGGATCGACGAACTCTGCCGGCGTCCCCCGCAGGGCGTACATCTCTACCGCCAGGAGGATCCGGTGCTGTCCTTCCAGCCCGTGCGGGCGAGCCTCCACGTGCGGATGGCCTACGCGTACCTGCGGGCCACCGAGGGCGAGCGCGACGAGGCGATCCGGTTGGTCCTGTCGGAGTTGATCGCCTGGCAGAACCTTCAGCGCTGTGAGGCGATGCTGGTGCACCAGATGATCGCGGTGGTGGTCTTCAAGGAGGCGATGAAGACCATCGAAGGGATCTTGGATCTCGGCGCGGTGGAGCGGGCGACGCTCCAGGAAATACAACGCGTGCTCGATGAGGCTTGTCCGTTGGGCGAAGTCTTCCGCTTGGGCTTCTTGGGCGACTACGGCTACTCGCGCAGTTTCTCGGGAGCACTAGATCGCAATCTGACGAAGGAGGAGTCGAGGATTCTTCTGGAGACAGTTGGTTTGGACACCCCCGTGCTCGTTTTCCAGAGCCGCTTGTTTGGCTACTCATGGCTGGTCCAGAAAAGCCGCTGGCAGCACGAGTATCTGGCGGCGATGTCGCGGGTCGTGAGCTTGGCTGCGGCCCGGGAGCTGGAGACGTTGAAGCGCGAGAGCGAGGAGGCCGAGCAGCGTTGGGCGATCAAGAATGCGCTGGGCGTGCGCTTCATGGGCATGGCCATGCCGGCCTTCGCCAAGGTGGCCGAGAACATATGGGTCATGGAGGACTTGCGCGTGGCGCTGCGCAAACGGGTGGTGTCGCTGAACGGCGCTCCGGAGTGATGTACCTGACAGGCGGTGACTGGCGGAGGTTCGAAGTCTCAAGTGACGACGTGGCAAGGTGAACGGACGACAGACGACGGAGTGGCGACTGCGCCCAGCGGCGGTTTCCAATTCGGGCTCCGCGGATCGCTGCTCTGTGTTCTCCTCCGCCTCGGTGGACTCTGTGACGTGCCAGTTCCCGTCGTCGGTGTTCTGGCATCCTGCGTTCCCGCTTTCCAAATTCCCAATCTCAAGACGTGAGCGCAGCAGGTATTTCGCGGCGGGAGAATCCGCTTTGCGTCGTGGCGGTGTTCAAGCGAAGGTGAGGTGATGACCAAGGAGCAACAGCAGCACGCGTTGGACGAGGCCCGGAAGGCGGGCATCGACCTCGATCTGCTCGACCTCAACCTGTCGTTGTCGGTCGCCGAACGTTGGCGTCAGCACGACGAGGCGCTGGCCCTGGTCGAGAAGCTCGAAGCCGCCCGGAAGTCGCGCGATGACGTGCTGGAGAAATGGAGTTGAGACGAACAATGGGCGTGGCAGGCTGCCGGCGTGCGATTGGACTACAGCAGGTTTGTAGTGGGCTACCATGGTTGTGATGCGGCGCTGGCACGGCGCGTTCTGCTCGGTCAGGCGGAGCTGACGCCGAGCGACAACGACTATGATTGGCTGGGTCGTGGCATCTACTTCTGGGAACACGGTCCGGCCCGGGCTTTCGCGTTTGCGGTCGAGGAAGCGCGCCGCAAGCCGGCCAAGGTCAAGGAGCCGGCAGTGCTCGGCGCATACCTCTTTCTGGGGGGTGCCTCGATCTGCTCGATGTGCGGTACACGGCGTTGCTGGAGGCCGTCCATACCCGGATGGTGGCGGATCTTCGCGCCCGGCGTGAGGCGATCCCCGTCAATTCCCGCGAGCGCCTGGATGGTACGCGGTTGTTCCACGATCTCGATCGCGCGGTGATCGAGTATGCGATCCAGTTGTCCGCGAGCGAACGGCAGTTCGACACTGTGCGTGGCGCTTTCTGGGAAGGCGGCCCGGCATTCCCCGGAGCTGAGATCGCCAAGCAGTCGCACACTCAAATCGCAGTGCGGAATCCCGACTGTGTGCTGGGCTACTTCCGGCCGAAAGAAATTGACCGGCCAACACTCTGAGCGATTTCTCCGCCATGACCGCGAAGACCAGAATACTGATGGACAAACTGCATAAGGAGCAGTTTGCGCTGCGCGATCATGTGGCGACGTGGTTGGACAAGAGCACTCCAGAAGAGCGCTCCGAGATGATGAAACGCGCCGGTATTCTGACGAAGAAGGGCAAGCTTTCGGCGCGCTATCGGTCGGATCGCAAGGTGGCGTGAGGTGCGTAGGACTGGTGGGCTGAGCGGCTGCGCCGTCCAGCTACGCCCGAGGTCGACGCGCCCGGCTACAGGTGAGGCGGCTCACCAGGGTGGTTCGCCCTACCGCCGGATGCTTGCTCCTCGCTTCTCGCTACTGCGGCGTCGACGCCGCCAGCTTCTCCCTCAGATGCGTGCGGCGGTCGCGGGACTCGTTGTTGCGCACGGCCATGCCCCACGCGGCGGGCTCGCCGACGATGAACACCCGCTTCTTGCCGCGCGTGATCGCGGTGTAGAGCAGGTTGCGCTGGAGCAGAACGAGCGACCCGCGCGATTCCGATTCAGCCACCACGGTCATCGTCGCGCACAACTTCCGGGATGGTGATCTGTTTGGGAACCGCGTTTCTAGAGTTTCCTTGCAAGTTCCCCGTACACGGCGGCGAGGCGCCGGTACGATTCCTTCTTCTCCCAAGAGGGTATTTGGTTGGAACGGGGATCGTGTTTTGGGAAAGACCTGACGATCGCGAAAGAGGTCATGTCCAGGTCGATTCCCTTCTCGTCATAGGGGTAGAGGGGAAAGGCGAAGACGTAGATGAAGACGCCGTCCACGCCGGCTTTGTTCAACACCCGGACCTGCGTCTCCACGTAGTCCGCCTGTTCTCGCTCACTGCGTGTCGGCGGTGTTCCCCCTGCGTATTTGGGCGTTCCATCGGGATTGGTGCCCTGCAGAATCATGAAACCGCCCGCGCCGCGCGCTCCCGCCCCTTCGTACGTGCAACTGCCGACTTCCATGACGAACAGGGGTTTCCCCAAACGGTACCTCTCCAATCCCGCAATATAGGTCTCCTCCGTCTCACCGTTTCGATAGTGGTCCACCCCGACAATGTCGAAAATGCTCCAGTCGATCGACTCCCAAGGCCCGGACGCATAGGTGACGGGGCCCTTGAATCGCTGTCGGATGCCAGCGACAGCGCGGGCCAGAATCTCGTTGAGGCGAGCGCTGGCGGATTCGAGTTCACGGGAGACCGCCTTTGTCTCCATCGAGGTTTGGATTGCTTTCATCAGCGCGCTCAATCGGTCATTGAAGGCGTCTCCCGGCAGCGCGCCTTTGCAGAATATCGTGTATTCGCAGCCCGCGACGAAAACGATATCCACCCCCTGCAAACGCAATCGCTCCGCCGCGGCCGCGGCCTCCGCCATATAGGACACGGTTTCCTCGCCGTCCGCCCCCATCTTCCACGGATTGAAGAACACCTTCAGGCCGGCTCGGTGGGCGGCGGTACTGGCGTCCACTAGCCGTCGGATCTCCTCTCCTTCGATCCGAACCGTGTTGGCGTGGAGTTCGCCCGCGATCGCCCGCATGTCGAATTCCACAAGCTCGGGGTTGTACTTCTCGATGGAAAGGGTCTCGGGCGTGAAGTGAAGACCGACATCGTAGACCACTCCCCGTGACTGGAGATCATGATGCGGGAGTTGGGCCTTCTCCGGGGCGGTGGCCGGACTGGCCGCGGAGTCTGGCTCCGCCACGGCCGCTTTCGGGGTGGCAAGTGTCCAGACGATCAAGGCGCAGAGAAGCGTGGTTCGCAGTGTCTTGGAGGTGTTCATGGTTTCAGGTATTCCCGTGGTGGTTTCTTGCGCGCGGTCTTGTCGGTCCCAACTGCCGCGGCCGGCTTTACGTGGGCGACTCAACCGAGAATGGGATGGGGGAGGCGGAGGCGTCTCCGTTTGTCCCGGCCGAACGAGTCGCGAGGTCGAAGATTGTGGCGACTTCCGTCGCGTAGGCGGCGAGAGGGAAATGGCTCGCCAGTGTCCATTGAGCGATGGCGCCGTTCACGGCGTTCATGAGCACGATGGCCATGGATCTCCGGTCGAATGCACGAAATTCGCCGGATTGCTGGCCCTGTTCGAGAATCGCCTCGACTGAGGCGATATAGGATTCCTCGGTCCGTGACCGCAGGTACAAGGCGCCGTGGGGGTTACGATGGCCATTCAGGAGACTCGACAGAGCAAGGATGTCGTCCCGATTGCGCTCAATATACGAGAGCTCTCCTCGGATGTAGGCCTTGAGCTTTCCCGTGGCAGTGGGCTCGCAGGAGATGAGCGGCTCCACGGAGGAAGCGAGCCGGCGAAGGATGCAAGCAACGGCGGCCTCAACCATCTGAGATTTGTCCTTAAAATGATATAATACGACTCCCTTGTTGATCCCCGCCCCAAGGGCGACATTCGCAAAGGAGGCGCCGTCATAGCCCTGCTGGGCGACGTTCGTGATCAGAGCGTCAATGATTTGGTCGCGCCGATGTTGCTCAATGAAGCTCATTTTCTTCGGCTTTGGGAGGTCGGTAGACCGCATGGCCGAAAAACAGACCGGACGGTCAGATAATGTCAAGCGCGTGCCCGTGAGCCAGTTCTCGCGGCCTCGGTAATCTCGTCTGCCTGTTGGGTTGGGCGTGGGTCGGGCGGTGCGGGCTGAACCACCGCACCACATTCGGAGGCTGATCGCCGCTCTTGTCAGCGGCGCCACCGGGCGGGGCCTGCGATTCGACAATCTGGATTGCTGAATGGCTGCGCCGTCCCGGCACGGCGGAGTCTCCTGCAAACAAGCTCCTACCTCGGTCGATCCGATCTCTGTGGTCTCCTCCGGCTCGGTGGCCCTTGTGGCGTGATCGGACGGTTGATGGGTTGAGGGCCCTCGGGCCTCCGGAATCCGTGCATTCTGTGCGTTCCGTGGCCCAGCTCTCCGGAATTCCGACCACAGATTGCACGGAGTGCACGGAATCAAACCGTGACGGGTCGGGGCGGCGGTGCGGCTCACCGGGGACGGTTCGCCCTGCCTCCGGATGCTCGCTACTCGATCCTCGCTACTGCGGCGCCAGCGCCGCCAACTTCTCGCGCAGGTGGGTGCGGCGGTCGCGGGACTCGTTGTTGCGCACGGCCATGCCCCAGGCGGCGGGCTCGCCGACGATGAAGACCCGCTTCTTGCCGCGCGTGATCGCGGTGTAGAGCAGGTTGCGCT
>JAEXPQ010000125.1 GCA_023446735.1 Verrucomicrobiota bacterium | reverse complement strand
CCAACTTACAGAACCGCGGCGGGGCCTACGTGGGGCGGCGCCGCGCGAGAATCGAAGGGCTCAGCGCTGGATGCGCGCGCTGCCGCCCTTGGCGAAGGCCTTGACCTGCTCGACGGTCGCCATGGTGGTGTCGCCGGGGAAGGTCGTCAGCAGCGCGCCGTGGGCCCAGCCGAGGTTGACGGCTTCCTGCTCGGAGCAGCCGCTGAGCAGACCGTAGATGAAGCCGGCCGCGTAGCCGTCGCCGCCGCCGACGCGGTCGATGACGTCGAGCTCGCACATCGGCGACTGGAAGGTCTTGCCGTTGATCCAGGCGACGGCGCCCCAGGTGTGGCGGTTGGTGGAGTGCACTTCGCGCAACGTGGTCGCGACGGCCTTCACGTTCGGGAACTTCTTCACGGCCTTGTCGATCACGGCGTAGAAGGCGGTGGGATCGAGCTTCGACTTCGCCTCGACATCCTGGCCTTCGATCCCGAGACCCTTCTGGAGATCCTCCTCGTTGCCGACGAGCACGTCGACGTGCTGGACAATGCGGCCGAGCACATCGAGCGCCTTGGACTGGCCGCCCCAGATGTCCCAGAGCTTCTGACGGTAATTGAGGTCGAAGGAGGTGACGGCGCCGGCCTTCTTCGCGGCCTGCATGGCCTCGACGATGAGCTCGCCGGTGGTCTCGGAGAGCGCGGCGAAGATGCCGCCGCTATGGAACCAGCGCACGCCCTGGCCGAAGATCTGGTTCCAGTCGAAGTCGCCCTTCTTGAGCTGGCCGGCGGCCTCGTTGGAGCGGTTGTAGAACACCACCGGGGCGCGCACGCCCTGGCCGCGGTCGGAGTACACAGTGGCCATATTGGGGCCGCGCACGCCGTCGTGCTTGAACTTCTTGTAGAAGGGCTGGACGCCCATGGCGCGCACGCGCTCGGCGATGAGGTCGCCGATCGGGTAATCGACCATCGCGGAGGCGACGCCGGTCTTCAGGCGGAAGCAGTCGGAGAGGTTAGCCGAGACGTTGAACTCGCCGCCGCTGACGTGGATGTCGCAGTGGTTGGCCTTGCGGAAGGGGATCACGCCGGGGTCGAGGCGATGGACGAGGGCGCCGAGCGAGAGGAAATCAAGGGCGCCGTTGGCGGGGATGGTGAGACCGTTGTTCATGGAGGTTTCTGGGAAGAAGAGGCGGGTTGTAGTGGAGAGATGGCGGCGGAGGGAGCCCTGCGCCGGAGAACGTTGAACGGCCGCTCAGATCGGGGTGGCGGCGGAGTGCCCGAGCAGGCCGGAGAGTTCGGTCGCGGCCGCGTGCACCTTCTCGAACATCTCCGGGATGCGCGCGACCGTGAACCGCATGACCGACGCCGTGATGCCGAGCGCCGCCACGACCGTGCCATCGGGGCCGAAGACCGGAACACCCAGGCAGCGAACGCCGGGGTGATACTCCTCGTCGTCGAGGCTGTAGCCGCGTGCGCGGGTGAGCTCGGCCTCACGTTTCAACTTGGGCAACGTGGTGAGCGTACGGGGCGTGCGCTTGATCAGCGACTCCTCCGGCAGCACCTCGGCCAACCGGTCCATGTGCAGGTACGCGAGGAAGACCTTCCCAGTCGAGGAGCAGTGCAATTCGGCGAGATAGCCCGGGCGCGAAGCGGCGCGAAGCGGATGCGGGCTGTCCTGCACGGCGACAATAAGCGAGCGGTCGTCGCACGGAATCGCGAGGTGCGCGGTCTCGTCGGTGGCGGCCGAGAGCCGCTGGAGGATCGGCAGGGCCAGCTCGCGGATCTCGGCGCCGGCCATCGCGGCGGTGCCCAACTGGATGAGGACCGGGCCGAGCTCGTAGCGCCCCTCGTTCTTCCGCGCGAGGCCCTCGAGGTGGAGGGTCGTCATGATGCGCAGCGTCGTCGTCACCGGAATCCCGAGATCGCGGGCGAGATCGGCCGCGCGCAGGCCGTCGGGATTGCGGCCGAGCAGCTTGAGGATCCGACAGGCGTTGCGCAGGTTCGGAATCACGTACCGCTCGTCCGGACTCGCCGCCGCGGACGAGGCGGGCGATTTGCGCGAGGGAGATTTCTGGGGCATGGTGGCAGACGATGGACCTGCGAGGATGGACGGCGCTGCGGCGGCAGGAGTCTCGCCGCATTTTTGAATTGCGCCGGAGCATCATATTTCAAATATGAAAGGCAAGTTCATTAGTGAACGGGGCATTCCTGGCCCCGTTCCACATGGTCCGCTCTCCCCCGGAGAGGGCCGTGCCCCGACTCCGAACTCAACCCAACCCCGACAGCCAACCCAATGAACACCCCCCGAACCGGAAAACACGTCCAGCGTGCCACCCGTTCCTCGCAGCGCGGCCCCGGTAGCCGCTTCCTCCCGACCACCGCAGCCGTCCTGACCTCGCTCGCCGCGCTCGCGCTCCCGGCGGTCGTCCAGGCCCAGGAACCGGCCGCGCCCGCCCCCGCCTCCGCCTCCCAAGGGACCGGCTCGGTCGCCGGCCGTGTCGTCGACGCCGCCTCCGGCAAATATCTCGAAGGCGCCGAGGTCATCGTCGTCGGCACCAGCCTCAAGGCCAACGCCAACCGCGACGGCGGCTTCAACATCTCCGGCGTGCCCTCCGGCGACTGCAACATCCAGGTCAACTACATGGGCATGGAGGCCAGCCAGGCCGCCGTGTCCGTCATCCCCGGCGAGACCGCCGTGGTCATGGTGAAGATGAACCCCGAGGTTATCCGCCTCGAGGACTTCACCGTCACCGGCACCCGCGAGGGCATGGCGCAGGCCGTCGTGCTCCAGAAGGTCTCCGTGCAGACCAAGCTCGTGGCCGCCGCCGACCAGTTCGGTCCGATCAGCGAAGGCAACGTCGGCGAGTACCTGAAGTTCCTCCCCGGCGTCTCGATCGACTACAATGTGAACGACGCCCGCGGCGTCTCGCTGCGCGGCCTCTCCACGGCGTTCACCATCGTCGCCGTCGACGGCACCCCGATGGCCGGCGCCTCCTCGGTGGACCTCACCCGCCGCTTCGAGTTCGAGCAGATCGCGATGAACAACGTCGAAACGACCGAGCTCTTCAAGACGGTCACCCCCGACATCCCGGCCAGCGCGACCGGCGGCTTCGTGAACTTCGTCACCAAGAGCGCCTTCGACCACGACGATATCCAGCGCATCTCCTACGACCTCTCGTTCGGCGGCCCGAGCAGCAACTACAAGCTCTTCGGCCAAACCGGCGGCGTCTGGGGCAACAAGAAGGAGTACACCGTTCGCCCGAGCCTTGAGCTGAACATCTCCCGCAAGCTCTCCGAGAAGGTCGGCTTCAACCTCAACTACCGCTACTCGGACAAGTACGACGACGCCCCCCGCACCATCGAGAACTGGGTCCTCAGCGGCACCACCGCGACGATGACCCAGTACGACGTGGCCGACGAGCAGAAGCTGACCCACCGCGAGTCCCTCGCCGCCAAGGTCGACTTCAAGATCTCCGACGACACCAAGCTCTTCTTCGCCGGCAGCTGGAACAACTACGACCTGATCTTCACCCAACGCTACCTCCGGTTCGCGATGGGCACGAACCCCACGATCAACGGCGACTCCATCGTCTCCGGCACCGCGGGCACCCGCACCGTGCAGAACGCCATCCTGCAACGCCGCAAGTACGGCGACACCTGGCACTTCAACGGCACGTTCGAGCACAAGTTCGGCGACGAGTCTGTCCTCCGCATCACCCCATACTGGTCGATCGCGGACGGCTACTACGCCGACACCGACGGCGGCTACATCTCGGGCGCGGCCGTCTACACCTACTCGGCCACCGGCGCCGCGTTCAACCGCGTGACCCTCGGCAACGCCTTCGATCTCTCGAAGGCCCCGACCGTCACGCTGACCAACGCGACCACCGGCGCGGTCACCTCGACCGATTTCCTCCGCGACCTCGGCAACTACAGCTACACCAACTCCGGCACCAACCTGCAGTCCCGCCCGTGGCACGCCCGCGATATCAAGAGCGGCATCAACGGCAACTACACCCGCGAGCTCTTCAAGGGCGACGTGCCGGTAAAACTCGATGTCGGCTTCGCCTACGACGACGTGTACCGCCGGATCTACAAGCCTGACTTCCGCGGCGGCACCGTCGGCGCCACCACCCTCACCGGCGACGCCCTCCGCGCCTTGGCCGATGAGTATTACGACAGCAGCGACGTCTTCGGCTTTGGTCCGTTCCAGGCGATCGACCCCTACAAGCTCTGGGGCACCAACGAAAGCCGCGGCCTCCACTTCAACAACTACGAGAGCTACAAGTTCGAGGAGGACAACCTCGCCGGCTACGCCCGCTTCGATGTGAGCGCCACCCCGGACCTGCTCTTCGTCGGTGGTGTCCGCTGGGAACAGCGCGAGATCACCGCGATCACCGACCGCGCGACCGCCGTCACCACCGGCAACGGCTATCGCTACAGCAAGGGCGAGACCAACCTGAAGTACGACGACTTCTACCCGTCGCTCTCCTTCAAGTACACCCCGCGCAAATGGCTCGTCGTCCGCGGCGGCGCCTCGATGACCGTCGGCCACCCCGACTACACCGACCTCGTCACTTCCGTGCAGGACGAGTCCGGCGCCGGCGGCAACGGCGTCATCACGGTCGCCGACCCGAACCTTAAGCCGTACGACGCGCTCAACTTCGACCTCGGCGCCGACTACTACATCGGCAGCTCGGGCGTCTTCGGCGTCACGCTCTTCCACAAGAAGCTCGACGGCTTCATCTCCTCCCGCGGCATGACCGCCGAGGAAAAGGCCGCCTTCTGCGCCGAGAACGGGCTCGACCCCGCCGACTACAGCTCCGCCTCGCTCACGGTCAACGGCTCCGCCGCCACCTACCAGGGCTTCGAAATCAGCTACGCGCAGAACCTGTCGTTCCTGCCGAAGCCCTTCAACGGCTTCGATATCCAGGCCAACTACACCTACACGGACGTCTCCTCGTCGAATCTCGACACCGAGTACTCCGCGCTGCGCGCCGTCTCCCCGCAGACGTTCAACCTGATCCTCGGTTACCGCATCGGCCGCTTCAAGGCTGCGGTCACCAACAACTGGGTCAGCGACTCGCTCTACGGCGGCTTCGTGAACACCTCCTACTTCGCCGGCACGGGCGACAATCGCCTGCTCCGCATGAAGGACGAGAAGTGGACCACCGACGTGAAGCTCGAGTACTCGCTCAGCAAGTACCTGTCGGTGTACGTCCTCGCCCGCAACATCCTCAACACCGGGCGCGACGAGTACTTCCAGGGCTACATCGAGTCCAAGAAGGACATCCGCCTCCCGATGCGCTACGGCGAGTTCGGCGAGCCGTACTACACCTTCGGTATCCGCGGCACCTTCTGATCCGCTGACGTGCTTCACGGCCCGGGGCCGAAACGCCCCGGGCCGTTTTTTCTCTCCCGTAGCTGGACCGCGTAGCGGTTCAGACCCACCGCCGCCCTCCCTCTCGTTCAGGAGCCTGCTCGCAGCCGATCTCCTCCGATCGCCTCCGAACAGTCCCCACCGCCAACAGGACCACCGTCCACTTTCCACCGCCTCCATGCACATCCCCGTCAATCCGCTCGCCCGCATCGCCGCCGCGCTTCCGCCCGAGGAACTGCGCGCGCAGTTTCTCGTCACCGGCCTGTTCCAACCCGGTGAGCTCAACCTGCGCTGGTGGGAGACGGACCGCACGATCATCGGCGGCATCGTCCCGACGGCGACCCCGCTGGCGCTGCCCAATCCGGCCGAGTTGCGCGCGCAGTTCTTCCTGGAGCGCCGCGAGGCCGGCGTGATCAACTTGGGCGGCGCGGGCACGATCACCGTCGACGGCACCACGCACGCGCTCTCCAAGTGCGACGCGCTCTACCTGGGCCGCGGCGCCAAGGAGGTCGCGTTCGCCTCCGCCAACCCCGCCGAGCCGGCGCAGTTCTATTTCCTCTCATACCCGGCCCACGCCGCGTATCCGACCAAGCTGGTGCCCTTCGCCGCGATGACCCCGACCCGCCTGGGCTCGCGCGACAACGCCAACGAGCGCACCATCTATAAGGCGATCCACGCCGCGGCGGTCGACACCTGCCAGGTGGTGATGGGCTTCACGCGCATGGAACCGGGCAGCGTGTGGAACACGATGCCCCCGCACACGCACTCGCGCCGCTCCGAGGTCTATCTCTACTTCGATCTGCCGGGCGACCAGGTGGTCTTCCACTTCATGGGCGCCCCGCAGTCCACGCGCCACCTCGTCATGCGCAATCTCGACATCGTGCTCTCGCCGCCGTGGTCGGTGCACTGCGGGGTCGGCACCGCCGCGTACACCTTCGTTTGGGGCATGGGCGGCGAGAACCGCGACTACGCCGACATGGACCCCGCTCCCCTCAAGACGCTGATCTGACCCGCCCTCGTTCCCATTCTCGTTCTCGTTCTCTTCCGCCCTCCGTTTCCTGCTCCTGCTCCTGCTCTTGCTCCCTCTCCTCCGAACCCGAGAGAACGAGTAGGAGTACGAGAACGAAACCGAACCAGAGCAGGAGCAGAAGAACGATCCCGGAACCAACAACGCTCTTCCGCCCACCGTCCACTGACCACCGTCAACCGGTCACCGTCCCTCCGCTCTTCAACCTAAACTTCCGACTTCAACTTCCGTTCCCGTCCGCTCCCTCCCTCTCCCATGAGCAACGTCCTCGATAGCTTCAAACTCCACGGCAAGGTCGCCGTCGTCACCGGCGCCGCCCGCGGCCTCGGCCAGGGCATGGCCCTCGCGCTCGCCGAAGCCGGCGCCGACATCGTCGC
>JAEXPQ010000123.1 GCA_023446735.1 Verrucomicrobiota bacterium | reverse complement strand
GCGTGGTTCCCCGCGGTTTGTGCGAATGAAAGGGATTCGTGGAGCGAACGGACAAAGTGTTCGCCTCCGTGGGGGAATCGGGTGAAGGTGCGGGGGCTTCGACGAGGATTGATCGGCATGAAATTCGATTACCCCCTGCGTGTGCGGCAAGTGGCGAGGCGTACGGCGGCGGCCTACCTCGTGGTGGCGGCCTTGTGGATTCTGTTGTCGGACCGCGCGGTGGGGTTGCTGACCTCGGACCCGGCGTTGATCGAGCGGTTGTCGATGATCAAGGGCTGGTTTTTCGTCGCGGTCACGGCGGTGCTGTTGTACCTGGCGTTGCGCAAACAGTTGGCGCGGGTGGAGAGCGAGGCGGGGGCGCGCCAGCAGGCGGCGCGGGCGCTCGCGGAGGCGGAGGAGCGGCAACGGCTGTTCATCGAGCATGCGCCGGCCTCCTTGGCGATGTTCGACCGGGAGATGCGCTATCTCGCGGTGAGCCGCCGCTGGATCGCCTCGTTCCGGCTGGACGGCCGGGACTTGATCGGTCGGCTGCACTACGAGGTGTTCCCCGATCTGCCCGGGCACATCCGGGAGGCCCATCGGCGCGGCTTGGCCGGCGAGGTCGTCGCCGTGAAAGCCGATCCGTACCGGCGAGACGACGGCTCGGTGCAGTGGCTCCAATGGGAGGTGCGGCCGTGGCGGAACGCCCAGGGGGACGTGGGCGGCATCGTGATCTTCACCGAGGACATCACCGAGCGTATCGGCGCGGAGGGAGCGCTGCGGGAGAGCGAGGAGCGCTACCGCCTGCTCGCGGAGCACGTCGGCGATGTGGTGTGGGTGATGAACGTTGCGACCATGCGTTTCGAATACGTCAGCCCCTCGATCATGGGCCTGCGCGGCTTCACCGTGGCGGAGGTGATGGCGGAGCCGATCACGAGCGGCATGGCGCCGGAGTCGGTGGCGATGATCGAGGCCACGTTCCCCGCGCGACTGGCGGCGTTCCAGGCGGGCGACCCGGCGGCGGTCACGCAGACCCACGAGATCCGCCAGAGCCGGCGCGACGGGAGCTGGGTCTGGGTCGAGACGGTGACGACGCTCGTGCGCAGCGCGCGGGGCGGGTTGCAGGTGGTGGGCGTCTCGCGCAGCATCGACGAGCGCAAGCGCGTGGAGGCGGAGCTGCGCGGCAGCGAGGAGCGGTTCCGCACCGCGGTGGAGTCGGCGCCCGTCGCGATCTTCGTCCAGCTGGAGGGCCGGTTCGCGTATCTGAATGCCGCGGCGGTGCGGCTGTTCGCCGCGGGCCGGCCGGAGAACCTGCTGGGCCAACCGGTGCTGGACCGGTTCCATCCGGCGGACCAGCCGCGAGTGCTGGAGCGGATCCGGTTGCTCAACGAGGAGCGGCAGGCGGTCCCGCTGGCCGAAGAGCATCTGGTGCGCTGCGATGGCACAGTGGCGGAGGCCGAGGTCGCGGCGGTGCCGTACCGGCTCAACGAAACCGATGGTGCGCTGGTCTTCGTGCACGACGTCACCGAGCAGAAGCACGCGCGCGAGCAGTGGCGCCTCCACGAGACGGTCCTGCGGGAGACCGGCGAGATCGCGAAGGTCGGCGGCTGGAGCTTCGACACGGCGACGGGCGAGGGGTTCTGGACCGACGAGGTGGCCCGCATCCATGATCTCGAGCCAGGGGACAAGACCTCGCTCGCGCGCGGGCTCAGTTTCTTCCAGGGGGAGGACCGGGCGAGGCTGGAGGCGGCGTTGCAGGCGGCGCGCGAACGCGGTGAGCCGTATGATCTTCAGGTCGAGCTCGTCACCGAATCGGGCCGGCGCAAATGGGTGCGGACCATCGGCCACCCCGTGGTGGAGAACGGCAAGGTCGTCCGCGTGCGCGGCTCGTTCCAGGACATCACGGAGATCCGCGCGGCGATGGTCGCGTTGCAGGCGAGCGAGGCGCGGTTCCGCGAGCTGGCCGAAACGATCAACGAGGTCTTCTGGATCACCGATCCGACGAAGGGGCGGGTGCTCTACGTGAGCCCGGCCTTCGAGCGCACGTGGGGCATGCCGTGCGCCGCCGTGCTCGCGGAGCCGCGGCGGTGGATCGACTCGGTGGTTCCCGAGGACCGCGACCGGATCTGGAACGCGGCGCTCTCCAAGCAGGTGGTCGGCGAGTACAACGAGACCTACCGCATCGCCCGGCCGGACGGCTCGATCCGCTGGATCCACGACCAGGCGTATCCGGTGCGCGATGCGGCCGGCGCGGTGGTGCGGGTGGTCGGCGTGGCGGCGGACGTCACCGAGACCAAGCAGATCGAGGCGCAATTCCTGCGCGCGCAGCGCATGGAGGCGATCGGGGCGCTGGCGGGCGGGGTGGCGCACGACCTCAACAACATCCTCACGCCGGTGCTGATGGCCGCGGGCCTGCTGAAGGCGGAGAGCCTGGCGGCCCGTGACAAGGATTTGGTGACGATGATCGAGCAGAGCGCGCGGCGCGGCGCGGAGGTGATCCGCCAGTTGCTGACGTTCAGCCGCGGCGCCGAGGGCGAGCGGATCGTGCTCCAGCCGCGCCACCTGATCCGGGAGATGGCAGCGATCGCCCGGGAGACCTTCCCCCGCGGCATCCAGGTGCATTCGGACGTCGTTGCTGACCTCTGGCTGATCGAGGGCAACTCCACGCAGCTCCATCAGGTGCTGATGAATCTGTGCGTGAACGCGCGTGACGCGATGCCGGCGGGCGGGAGCCTGACGATCGCGGCCCGCAATCTGACGATCGAGGCCGGCGGGCCCGCGGTGCCGGAGTCCCTCAAACCGGGCCCGCATGTGGAGATCGCGGTGATCGACACGGGCGTCGGGATGACCCCGGAGGTGATGGCGCGGGTGTTCGAGCCGTTCTTCACGACCAAGGAGCTCGGCAAAGGCTCGGGGTTGGGCCTGGCGACGACGGTCGGCATCGTGCGCAGCCACGGCGGGCAGGTGAGCGTTGCGAGCGAACTGGGGCGCGGGAGCGTGTTTCGGGTGCTCCTGCCGGCGCGTCCGGACAGTCGCGAACTCGCGGAAGGCGTGCGGGCCGAACCGGTGCGCGGCTTCGGCGAACTGGTGCTGGTGGTCGACGACGAGACCTCCGTCCGCGACGCCTCCCGCCGGGTGCTGGAGGGCGGCGGCTACCGGGTGTTGACGGCCCGCAACGGCGAGGAGGCCTTGTCGTGCGCGCTCGAACACGGCGGGGCGTTGCGCCTCGTGCTCACCGATGTGATGATGCCGGTGATGGACGGCGTGGCGCTCGCCCGGGCCCTGCGGACGCTCGATCCCTCGATCGCGGTGGTCGCGAGCAGCGGGCTCGACCAGGAGGAAAAGCGGCAGGAGCTGGAGGCGGCGGGGGTGTGCGCGGTGCTCGCCAAACCCTGTGCCCGGGCGGAGCTGCTCACGGCGGTGCGTCGCGCGCTGGATGCGCGGAGGTAGCCGGCGGCCGGCGGGCGCACCGGGGAGCCGGGCGATGCGCGCGGGCGCAAATTTCCTCTTGCCGCCGGGGTGGGGGACTGGGACGTTCCGCCCCTTTCCGCGGCAGTCAGTGGTCTGACCGGAGCATGCCGCACGCTCCCTCCGGTCGGTTGATAGCAAACATCCAACCCATCCGGTCCCGCCTTGCGGGGCCGTTCACGGTCCGGCGCCGGTACCTGGAGCAACACGGGCGACGACCGCTTCACAGTCCATGAGCAGCGTAATGCAAGAGTTGTTGGCGAACTCCTCCTTCGACAGCCTGAAGGAAGGCGCCATCGTCCCGGGTACCATCACCGAGATTCGCCAGAACGAAGTCGTGGTCGACATCGGCGGCAAATCCGAGGGCGTCATCCCGGCCCATGAGTTCTTCGACCTCGGCGAGCTTCAGATCGGTTCCTCGATCGAAGTCTTCGTCATGAAGCTCGAAGACAAGGACGGCAGCCCGGTGCTGTCGTACGACATGGCCCAGCAAAAGAAGAACTGGGAAAACATTCTCCTCAAGTGCCAGGAAGGCGCGATCGTCGCCGGCCGGGTCAAGGGCAAGGTCAAGGGCGGCCTCATCGTCGGCATGGGCGTCGACGCGTTCCTGCCCAGCTCGCACATCGATGTGCAGCCCCCGAAGAACCTCGACCAGTACGTGGGCCAGACCTACGACTTCAAGGTCCTCAAGATCAACCTCGACCGGAAGAACATCGTTCTCTCCCGTCGCGAGCTCATCGAAGAGCAGCGCACCAGCAAGCGTCGCGCGCTCCTCGACTCGATCCAGCCCGGCCAGCTCCGCAAGGGCGTGGTCAAGAACATCACCGACTTCGGCGCGTTCATCGACCTCGACG
>JAEXPQ010000121.1 GCA_023446735.1 Verrucomicrobiota bacterium | reverse complement strand
GCGCGGCGGCGGGGGGGATGACGACCTTCACCGCCTCGGTGCGTACGGTCTTGTAGACGCCCGCGACGGGGTCGAAGTAGGCATAGGAGACCGGGCCGAGGGTGTAGGTGCCGGGCTTGGTCGGCATCAGCACGATGTCCTCCGTGAGGGTGCCCTCGAACATCGTGCCGTCCTTGAGTTTCCGTTGCACGTTCGGCTGGAAGGCGCGGAAGTCGCGGGAAACCTCGCGCGCCGGGAGGGCGAGCCCTTCGGGCCAGTTGCCGGTGCCGGCGAGGGAGAGCGTCCAGGTGATCGGCTCCCCGACGGCGGCGGTGGTGGGCACGACCTTGCCCGTGAAGGAGAACTGGCCCACGGCTTGAAGGAAATCCGCCGGCGCGGGAGTTGGGAGCGGCTTCACCTGCACGGTGGGCGTGGAGGAGGTGATGAGGTACTGCTCTGTGCTCTGGCGGCCGAAGAAGTCGAACGCGTTGCCGCCTCCCGTGGCGAGATCGATAGCCTCGCGCGCGGCGGGCAAGGTGTGGGCGCCCGGGTCCTTGAAGGCGGCGCGGGTGGTGGTCGCGATGCCGACGCGGGCGTCGCCGCCGACGTTGGCCGAGATCATCTCCGCCTTCGGCCACGGATCGACGAACAGGTTGGCGGGCGGTGTCCAGTCGATGGGGCCGACGTTGGTGGGGTTGAAGCGACGGGAGACCAGGAGCTGGTATTTGAGCGTGAAGACCTGGCCGGCCCAAAGGGTGGCCGGCTCGGGGGTGAGCGTGGCTGCGGCGACGCGTTCGATCGGCACGTTGCTGCGGCCCACGGTGGCCTCGCCGATCTCGTAGGCGGCGGCGGCGACGCGCTGCTTGCCCTTGTCGGTCTCGACCTCGAACTCGGGGATGACGATGCGCCCGGCGGTGGCGGTGGGGACGACCGGATACGCGAGCGAGACGCGCTGCGACATCTTGAAGTTCACGATCGAGGTCTGGCTGCTCTGCGACGGCCGGCCGACCTGGAGGCCGGAGAGGGCGGGCAGTTCGACCTCGGCGCTCGGGCTGCAGTTCTCGAAGACGAGCGTGAGCTGCGAGGTCTGGCCGCGGGCGAGGGTGCCGGCGGGCGGATCCCAGGTGACGCTTTGCGCGCAGGCGAACACGGTGGCGAAGAGGAAGGCGAGCGCGGTAGCGAGGGTGCGGCCGTAGGTCGTCCCTTCAGGGCGACCGGTTGGTGTTTGGCGGTGGCTGGTTGGTGTAGGGCCGTCGCTTGCCGACGCGCCGTCGGCGCGCGGAGCGGTCCGGACGCAAAGTCCGACCCTACGGGCGGAGGGGATGGATACGCCTGCGCCGGGGAGCGGGCTGGCACCGGGGTCGGCGCCCCCGGCTACAGTTCGGAAGGAATGGAGGATTCGCGAAAGGCGAGTCATCGGGAAATGGGTTACCAGTCTTTCTTGGGGCCGCCGGGGGTCTTGGGTTCGTCCTGGTGCAGCAGTTCGAAGAGCTCGGCGGGCGAATCTTGGTCGCGCACCTGCTCCAGCTTTTGGAGCGGCACGGCGAGCTCGGGATGCTCCTTCGCCTCGTCGTCCTTCGGCTTCTCGCCGCCGATCTTCTGGGTGTCCTGGGGCGGCTCGGGCGGTGGCTGTTGCTGGGCCTGCTGTTGTTGTTCCTGCTGCTTCTGCTGCTCGGATTGCTGCTGCTGCTGTTGTTGCTGCTCCTGTTGCTTCTGCTCCTCGGACTTCTGCCGGGCGTCCTGCTTCTGCTCTTGCTGTTGCTGCTCTTGGTCCTGTTTCTTTTCGTCCTGCTTTTGCTCGTCCTGTTTTTGGTCCTGTTGGGGTGGCGGCTTGAGTAACTCGCCGAGCTGGGATCGTAGCTCCTGCCAGTTCGCGGCCTTCGCGTCGGCGCTCTCGCCTTGGTCGACGGCCGCGAGGCCGTCCTGGACGATGCCCGCGGGGACCGGCTGGCCGGTCTGGCGGACGCTCTGGCCGTGGGTAACGGTTTCGCGGGCGATCCTCGCGCAGTCGGCGGCGGAAAGCGCGGGCTGCGCGGCGAGCTGCTCGACGATCTTGGGCAGTTCGCTGGGGGGCGGAGCGGGTTGGGTGATCTGCGGGGCGGGTGGCGGTGGCGCGGCGATCTTCGCCGCCTCGAGCCGTGGGGAAGGCGCGAGGAGGAGGAGCGCCATGGACGAGACGCCGAGCGAGCGGCGCAGATCGCGGGGCTTCGGTGTAACCGGAAACTCCCGCCAATAGCTGACCAGGAGCAGCAGGAGGGCCGGCGCGAGGAACCACTGGAAGCGTTCGCCCAGGCGGACGCTCTTGCGCTCGAGCATCGCGCCCTGTTTGCCGCGCTCCACCGTCTGCTGGAGCAGCGCCGGCAGGTCGAGCCAGCCGGAGGCCTCGGCGTAGGCGCCACCGGTGCCGGACGCAAGTTGCTTGAGCGTGTTCGGGGTGAGTTTCGACATGACGACGGCTCCGCGTTCGTCCTTCACGAAACCGCCGTCCTTGGCGGGGATGATGGAGCCGCCCTCGGTTCCGACGCCCAGCGCGATCACGCGGATGCCGCGCTGCTTGAGGGGCTCGAGCTGCGTGCGCCACTCGTCGGTGAGCGCCTCGCCGTCGCTGAGGACGATGAGGTAGCGGTCGGCCCCGGCCTCGTTGGAGAACGCCTCCAACGCCGCCTTCAGCAGGCGCGCATAGTCGGTGCCGCCCTCGGGCAGGTAGTCGGGATTCAACGCCGGGAGGAACTCGCGCAGCACCTCGTAGTCGGGGCTGAGCGGGCATTGCAGGAACGCCGTGCCGGAGAAGACGAGCAGGCCGACGCGTTCGCCCTTCAGGCGGTCGAGCAGGCTCTCGACGAGCAGGCGGGCGCGCTCGAGCCGGGAGGGCTTGATGTCGGTGGCGAGCATGCTGCGCGAGAGATCGAGGGCGAGGAGCACCTCGCGCGACTGGTCGAACACGCGCTCCTCGATCTTGCCCCATTGCGGGCGAGCGAGCGCGGTGACGAGCAACGCGAGCCCGAGCCAGAGGCACCACCGGCGGGGCAGGCGCGCCCCGTGGCGGCTGGGCGCCAGGCCGGCGGGGCCGGCCCAGAGCCGGCGGATCCCGGGCCAGGATTGAGCCTCGATGGCGACGCGGCGCGCCCGATCCGCCGCGATCAGGGCGGCGGGGAGCAGCAGGAGCCAAAGGAGGTGGGGCAGGGCGAAGGTCACGACGGAAGGAAGTACCAAGTGCCAAGTGGCAAGTGGCAAGGAGCGGCGGCACCTGCGGTGCGGGCGACAGGCGGAAGGATTGTGAACCGGGGAGACATCCGAACTTGTTACTTGGCGACCTGGAACTTGTTATTTCGGAGGGAACGGCCAGCGCACGATCAGCGCTGCGGCGGCGAAGAGCACGGCGGCGGGGACGGCGAACCACGCGAACAGCTCCTCGGTGAGCAGGTAGGACTTGGCTTGGAACTCGATCTTCTGCGCGCGATCGATCGCCTTGAACGCGTTCTCGATCGTGCCGGAGTCCATCGCACGGAAGAACTCCGCACCGGTCTCTCGCGCGACTGCCTGGAGGGTGCGTTCGTCGGTCTCGGTATATCCGGTACGCATTCCGATCTTGCGCCCGGCCTCGTCGAACACCGGGACGGGCACGTAGCCGGTGCGGCCGGTGCCGATCGTGTAGACCGGGATCCCTCGTCCCTGGGCGATCGCCGCGGATTGTTGCGGGGTGAGCGCGCCCTTGTTGTTCACGCCGTCGGTTAGGAGGATCACGAAGGCGCCGAGGCGTTTGCCGCCCTGCTCGCGTTTCGCCTGTTCGAGGCGGGTGAGGGCGACGCCGAGGCCGTCGCCGATCGCGGTGCCGTCCTCGATGAGGCCGACCTTGAGCCGCTCGGTCTGGCGGCGCAGCCAGTCGTGGTCGAAGGTGAGGGGCGAGAGCGTGTAGGCGCGGCCGGCGAAGACGACGAGGCCGATACGGTCGTTGGGGCGTCTCGCGATGAAGGCGTCGAGCACCGGGCGGAGGGCGTCGAGGCGGTTCATGCGGGTGCCGCCGCGCTCGTAGTCTTCGGAGAGCATCGAGCCGGAGACGTCGATCGCGAGGACGATGTCGTAGCCCTCCTTGCGCTCCTCCTGGCGCTGCTGAACGAACTGCGGGCGCGCCAACGCGACGACCAGCAGCGCAAGCGCGGCCGAGGCGAGGGCCAGCGGCCAGCGGCTCACGACCACATGTCCGCCGCGGTTCCACGCTCCGGCGAATGGCACGACCAACACATCCGCGCCGCGGCGTGAACGCAGCCACCAGAGCAACGGCAACAAACCGAGCAGCCAGAGCCAGTGCGGGGAGTGGAGCGTGAAGTCCGACATCGGGTCAGGTGGCGGAGGAGAAGTGACAAGTAACAGGTGACAAGTGACAAGGTCCGGCAGAGAGGGGCGAGGTAACGAGGGGTAGGTGACCAGGAAGACCGGCGCCTTGGGCGCGGCCGAAAAGGGAGAGAAATGAGAGCGATGCCGGCATCCGTCGTCTTGGTAGTTGGAACTTGATACTTGTTACGTTCGCTCGACGCTCATGCGCCCATCCTCGCGCGGAAGTAGCGCACCATCGCGTCGAGCAAGTCGTCCTGCGTGCTGACGACGAGACGGGCGAGGGGATCGGGCTGAAGTTGGCGCAGCGCCTCGTCGCGCTCGGCCTGCCAGGCGGCGTGTTGTTCGCGCTCGGCGGCGTTGCGCGGCGACAGCACGACGATGCGGCCGGCGAGCGGATCGTAGGCGCCGAAGGGCGCCGAGTTGGGCAGGGCGCGGTCCCACGGGTCGTCGACGCGGAAACACATCGGCTGGTAGCGGCGGCGGATCACGGCCCAGCCGTCGGGCGCGGGGCGCGGCGGGAAGTCGCCGAGCCAGAGCAACACGCTGTGGCGCGGCGCCGCGCGCGCGATGAACTCCCACGGGATCGGCACGGTGTTGCGGCCATCGAGGGCCGGGGCGGGTCGGCCGAGCAGGCCGGCCGCCATGTGCATGATCTGACTACGACCGCGCACGGGCGGCGCGAGATGGTGGCCGTCGGGCGTGACGTGCACGAGGCCGACGCGGTCGCGGTTGGTGGCGCCGAGGAGGGAAATGAGCCCGGCGAGTTCGAGCAGCGCCTCGCGTTTGGTGCGCCCGGCGGAGCCGAACTGAAGCGACGGTGCATCTTCGAAGAGAATCAGGACGGTGACCTCGCGCTCCTCGACGAACTTCTTGCGGTAGGGTTCGCCGAGGCGTGCGGTGACGTTCCAGTCGATGTCGCGCACGTCGTCGCCGAACTCGTACTTCACGACCTGGTCGAACTCCATGCCACGCCCGCGGAAGGTGGAGCGGTACTCGCCGCTGAGGACCGTCTCGACCGCGTGTTTCACGCGCCACTCCAAGCGCCGCAACGCCGCGAAGGATTGCGGATTGCGGAGGACCGCTGTCGGGATGTTCGGGGCGGAGTCAGCGAGCATGACCAACAAAATGGTGAATGACGATTGTCGAGTCGTGGACCGGAACCGAGGCAGTACTGTCGACTCGGGTTCCCTTGTGGGCCGTGTGTCCACGGCTAACCCACTCTTCGCGGAGAATACCGAAGCCCAATGCGTCGTGGTGCTGTCCCTCGACTACCCGTGCCTTGCGGAATCGTGCCTCTTCCTTGAACCCGAGACTAGCGGCGAGGGCGACCATGCGCTGGTTGCCGTCCCATGTCCGAAGATCGAGGCGGGGGAGAGCCGGCAGGGACTCGAAGAGATAGTTCCCCCAAAGAAGCAATGACTCCCGCCCAATTCCGCCTCCCCAATTGCTGGCGGAAAAAACGGCGATCCCGACGCTGAGCCAGTTGGTCTCTTCGGACTGCCAGTAGCGTGAAACCCGGCCGATAGCGCGGTCACCGACGGGATCGGCAATCACCAATTCGGTACGAATCGCGTGCGGAGGTAGATCGATGAATGACGCCTTCTTTCGACACAGCGCCTCGAGATCGGCGACCGACGGAAGTCTTTCGAATGGTGCGTCGAAGCGTAGCCAGTCCGTGTTGCTAGAATAGGCATCACGGAAGGATGGAATGTCGGTGTCCTTCCAATCCCTCAGGTGAAGCTTCGAACCGCGGATTTCCATATGCTGCTGCTCCGGTGCATTTTCCCGGCCTTACGCCGCCGGGACCGGGACGGACTTGAGGAGGTCGCGGATGATCGCGTCGGAGGTGAGCTCCTCGGCTTCGGCTTCGTAGGTTAGGCCGATGCGGTGGCGGAGGATGTCGGGGGCGAGTTCCTGCACGAGGGCCGGCGTCACGAACTCCTGGCCACGCATCCACGCGAGGGCGCGGGCGGCCTGCAAAAGCGCGAGCGAGGCGCGCGGCGAGGCGCCGAACGTCAGCTGGCGCTGACGGTTTAGGTTGGAAGTTGAAGGTTGAAGAGTCGGAGACGTGGGCAGCGCGGGCGGGCTGCCCGGGTTTCCGATCTCCGGTTTCCGGTTTCCGGTTTCAGCGCTCTGGCCGGCGAGTTCGCGGGTCTTGCGGACGAGCGCGAGGATGTAGCCTTGGACCGCGGGGGCGGCGTGGATGGCGTCGACTTGTTTGCGCAACTCGAGGAGTTCGGCGCCGGAGGAGACGGGTTGCAGCTCGGGCTGGACGGTCACGGAGCCCCAGCGGTCGAGCATCGTGCGCTCCTCGGCGGCCTCGGGATAGTCGACGAGCAGTTTGAAGAGGAAGCGGTCGGTCTGCGCCTCGGGCAGCGGGTAGGTGCCTTCCTGCTCGATTGGGTTCTGCGTCGCCATGACGAAGAACGGCGCGGGCAACTTGTGCGAGGTGCCGCCGATGGTGACTTGGCGCTCCTGCATGGCTTCGAGCAGCGCACTCTGGACCTTGGCGGGGGCGCGGTTGATCTCGTCGGCGAGGAGGAGGTTGGCGAAGACCGGGCCCTTGTGGACGGTGAACTGGCCGTCGCGCGGCTGGAAGACCATCGTGCCCACGACGTCGGAGGGGAGAAGATCGGGCGTGAACTGGATGCGCTCGAACTGCACGCCGAGCGCGCGGCCGAGGCTGCGGACGAGGAGGGTCTTGGCGAGGCCGGGCATGCCCTCGAGGAGGACGTGGCCGTTGGCGAGCAGGGCGACGAGGAGGCGTTCGACGACCTTGTCCTGGCCGATGACGGCCTTGCCGATTTCGGTGCGCAGTTTCTGGGTCCAGGCTTGTCCGGGATTCATGCGTTTAGGGAAGCGGAGATTGAGGCAGAATTGACCGCGAAGGGAACAACAAGTTTCGGGGGAAAACGGGGAGTCTGGGAATGGCGGAGTTTGGGAGCGAGGGAAGGAGGGAAGGGGGGGCGGTGGAACGTAGGGCGGTGTACTGGAGCGTGCGCGGGGGATCGAGGCCCGGCCGCGCCTACTCGTGTCGCGGGCGCGACAGCGGTAGGCGCAGCGGCTGGCGGGAGGGGGATCGCAAGGCGGGTCGACTCTGCGCTCTCGGCGACTTCGCGTGACATGGGATCTGATCTCGTTTCGGGAAGGTGCTCGCGCGGAGACGGACGGGGTTTGCTTGGGCGGAGATGGTCGTGGAGCCCGCGATGCGGACGTCGTTTCGACGCGGGCCGCCGGCGAGCGGCACACTACCGCAGACGGTGGGCTCGCGTCGGAGTGTGCGGCCCGTTGGCACCGGGTTTGTCGGGCTGCGTTGCGAAAATCTGGATTTCCTTCCCGGGCGAAGGGCGTGAATGTTCCGTTAACGGCTGCGTCCACCGATGAGCACACCCACCGAGTTTGATTTTCTGAACGACGCCGCGCTGGCCGCCCGGCTGGCGGCGCTGGGCGTGCGCGTGGCGGACTGCGAGGAGCGCTTCATCCTCGGCAGCGGGCCGGGTGGGCAAAAGGTCAACAAGACCTCGTCGACCGTGCAGCTCAGCCACCGCCCGAGCGGCGTGGAAGTGCGGATGCAGCGCGAGCGTTCGCAGACGCGCAACCGCGAGCTCGCGTGGACCGAACTCGCGGATCGCCTCGAGGCGCGGAAACGCGCCGAGCAAGCGGCGGCGAAGGACGCGAAGGAACTGGAGCGGCGGCGCAACCGGCAGCGTTCACGAGCGCAGAAGGTTCGCATGCTCGCCGGCAAGAAGCATCGGGCGAAGCGGAAGTCCGACCGCCGCGGTGGCTGGAGCGAGTGAGGGGCGAGGTGGCTGGAGGCGGTGGATCTTGGTGACGCGATGGCCGTGCACCGTTTCTCACGTCCGCGCCGCTCCGGGGCGGTGTGCGCGTTTTGCGTTGGGAGCCGGTCGTTTCGGAGCGGTCCGCCGGCGAGCGGCGACCCTACCGCAGGCGTTGGGCTCGGGCCGGCTGTAGTGCCTGTGGCCCGGTGGTCCGGGGCGCTCCAGTGCGGAGGTCTACTCGGCTGGCGTGATTGTGATCCGGTCGAGCACCACGCCGGGATCGAGCGCCCAGACCCGCAGCGTGTGGCGGCCGCGGGCGGCGGCCGGCAGCGTGATGGTGAGCGTGCGACGGTTGGCGAGGACGCCCTGGGCCCAGCCGGGACCGCCATCGCCGACTTCGAGCGCGGCGAGCTGCGGGGGCTGGTCGTCGAGCGCGACCGCGAGGCGCAGCGCGGTGCCGCGGAGCGGGTGGGTAGGCAGGAGCATCAGCTTCAGGAGGTGGGGCGTGGAGAAGCCCAGCTCGATTTCGTAGTCGAGGCGCGGAGCTTGGCGGACGGTCTCGAGGGTGTAGCTGGCCGCCGTGAACGGCTGTACGGTGAGCGCAGTGGCGCTGTGACCCAAACCCGGAATGATGGTCCAGCGTGCACCGTCGGCTCCGGGGGTTTCCGCAGACTTGTTCGCCGCATCGAGGCGTTCGACCGGAGGGCCATACATAGTCCATTGCGGCTCGGGTTCGGCCGGCGGCGCCCACGGGGCGATGCGCATCGAGGCCCAGAGTGTGTCGGCGGGTTCGAGGTTCATGAAACCGCGCCATTTGCCGCCGGCGATCTGCTCGTTGAAGAAACGGGTTTCGGCCGCGAGTTGCGCATCGGCGGCGCGCGCCCTGTCGAGTTCGCCGCGCTCGCCGGCGAAATAGCGCTCGTTGGCCAGGGCGGAGCCGACGGCCGGGTAGTAGATGAGTTGGTAGAACGCGTCCTGCTGCTCCGAGGGGAGCGCGGCGCGGAGCGCCTCGGCGCGCCGGCGGAGGTCGGTGAACGCGGCCAAGCGGGCGTCGATCTCGGTGGGAGTGAGATCACTCGGCCGGTACGGCTCCTTCGGCAACCACCACTGGAGGTGCTCGGGTTTGCGCGCGAAATTGAGGCGGAAATAGTCGGCGAGCACGGCAGCGATGGCGGTCGCGTGGTCGGGACCGAACTGCCGCGCGCTCCACTCGGCGAGGAAGGCCGGCAGGTTGTCGGGCCGCCAGCGGTCGATGTCCCATGCCATCTCGAGGAAGAACTCGGTGCCGGGCTCGGCCATCTTGAGGTCGCCGACGTTGAGGATCCAGAGGCGGTCGGCGCCGTGTTCGTGGGCCTTGCGCATCTCCTCCCAGATCAACGCGGGAGGGGTGGTCGTGAGCCACAGGTAGGCGAGGGGGCGCCCGAGGTAGGAGATATGGTAGTACACGCCGAGCCCGCCGGAGCGGGCGCGCTCGGCGGGGCCGGCGAAGTTGCGGACGTAGCCGAAGTTGTCGTCGGGCCAGACGAGGGTGACGTCGTCGGGCACGCGCAGGCCCTGGCGGTAGAGCGCGAGGACCTCCTTGTAGGCGCAGAAGATCTGCGGCACGCGCTCGACCTCGGGCTAAACATGGCGGGCTAGCTGCGCGCGCTGCTCGGCGAAGATCTGTTCGAGGGTGGCGATCCGCTCGGCATCGGTCTTCGGGCCGACCATCGCGGAGTCGTGGATGCCGCGCATGCCGAGGGTGAAGACGGACTCGTAGCGGGCGTTGGCGGCGACGCGCTCCTCCCAGTAGCGCAGGACACCGTCGCGGTTCGCGACGAAGTCGTAGGTGTGCTTGGGCGCGGACCACTCGCGGACGTTGTTGCGCAGCATGGGCTCGGCGTGGGAGGAGCCCATGACGATGCCGTAGGCGTCGGCGAGGCGGGCGTTGGCCGGGTCGGAGTTGAAGGCGCGGGTGCACTCGTGCATCGCGGGCCAGAGGGTGTTGGCCTTGAGGCGCAGGAGCAGCTCGAAGACCTTAGCGTAGGTCCTGGGCCCGATGTCGCCGTACTCCGGATCGAAGGTTTTCGCGGCCCAGGGTTGGAGGCCCCAGTCCTCGTCGTTGAGGAAGATTCCGCGGTATTTCACCGAGGGCGGGCCGAACCGGTGCGTGCCGGCGGCGAAGGCGAGGGAACGGTCTTTCCGCGGCGGCACATCGGCCCACCAATGCCAGGGCGAGACGCCGATTGCGGAGGAGACCTCGTACGCGCCATAGATCGCGCCGCGACGGTCGCTGCCCGCGATGACAAGCGCGTGGTCGATGCCCGGAAACGGTTGGGCGACGGTCCGGATGTCGTAGCTTTCCCAGGCGGCGCGCAGGCGACTGAGGTCGATTTTGCCGTCCTGCGCGAGACGGTCGAGCAACGGGCTCCGGCCGGCGATGCCGACCAGAACGATGGCGCGGGCTTGCTTCGGGAGCGTTGTGAGCGTCGCGGGGGTGACGTCGGAGACCCGTGCGATGTCGCAGACGAGATCATCGGTTGCGCGCGCGACGGCCGGATCGAGACCGGGCTCGCGGATGATCGGGGCGGCGTCGCCGAGGTCGACGAGGGGAAAGTCGTGCGGGCCGAGGGCGTCGGTGAGCGTGAGCGGCTGCGCGGTGGCGCCCAGTGCGAGGAGGGCGAGACAGAGCGAGGCGACAAGTGACCGGCGCATGGAGGTCGGAAATCAGGGGTGAACGAGCTGGACGTAGGTCGGGGCGTCGCGATCGCAGGTCAGGCGGCCGTCGCGTTCGTGGAGTTCGACGACTTGGATCGAGCTGCGGCGCAATGCGAGCGAGTCCTTGTCCTCGGGCCGGATTGTGCCGACGCGGCCCGGGTGGGTGAAATAGTAGAGGTAGGCGCGGTCGCCGGAGACCACGACGCAAGCGTGCCCGCCATTGACGGCGTCGTCGGCGCCGGTGCCGGGCTTGGCGAGGAGGTCCTCGGGCTGCGGTGTCCAGTGTTCGAGGTCGGTGGAGCGGAAGACGGCGAGGCCTTTCCAGAGGTCGATGATCATCCAGTGGTGTCCGCGCCAGGTGAACACGAAGGGGCCCTCGCCGGGGCGGCCGGTGACGTCGGTGCATTTGCCGCGGTCGGTCCAGGTGACGAGGTCGGGGCTGTCGGCGTAGTACGTGGATTTGCCGTCGCGTTCGTTGTTGTACCACAGGCGCCAGCCGCCGGCGGGGAGCGGACGCACGCACGCGTCGATCACGCGGTCGGAGGCGAGCGCGAGCGGCTGGGGATTGCTCCAGGTGCGGAGGTCGGTGCTGGTGAGGTGGATGAGGGTGCGCGGGTGTTTCCAGTCCTCGAACACGCCGGGGACCACGGTGAGGAACATGTGGTGGCGACCGGCGGCGTCCGTGACGATGTCGGGCGCCCAGTGCGTGGGTTCGGTGCCGGCGATCTCGGGGGGCAGCTCGATGGCGGCGGTACCGAGGTAGGCCCAGTGGGCGCCGTCGGCGGATTCGGCGATGCCGATGCGGCAACCGTGCACCCACGCGACACCGGAAAGGCCGGGCTGGTTGGCGCGGCGGTTGGTGTAGAACATCCACCAGCGGGACACGTGGGGATTCCAGACGACAACGGGATCGGCGGCGCCGTCGAAGACCGGGTCGCGGTAAAGCGGTTTGGGGGCGAGGGCGCCGGCGGGGGGTGAAGAAGGGGCTGATGGTGGTTGGGCCTCGGTTCCTGACGCGTCGGCGCCGCGGAGCAGAGAGGCCGCGAAGGCAAGCAGGGCGACCAGGGTTCCGGCGCGGGGGGAAAGCATGGCTGGAGAGTGAGCGGGAAACCGTGGGTGCGCCAACGCCGGGAGTTCCTACCGTCCGAGCCGGGGGGGGCGAGGGGCGGGGAGGCCAGACTGTCCGCGCGCCGCGGGCGTGGCGCACCGGAGCGGTCGCGCGAAGAGTGCGGCATGCCTCAGTTGCCCCACTTGCAGCGCCAGCGGGATCGTGTCGATCTGGTCGTTGGCGGACGCCCGACATTGCTCTTTGCCGGCGAACTGCGGAATTCGAGCGCCTCGACGCTGGAGTTCATGGAGCCGCTCTGGGCGCGGTTGACGGCGCTGCAGCTCAACACGCTGCTACTCCCGTGTTCGTGGCGCCAGTTCGAGCCCGAGGAAGGGTGCTTCGACGAGCGGCTCCTGTCCGGCCTGATCGAACGCGCCCGGCGGGAAGGGCTGCGGTTGGCGCCCCTGTGGCTGGCGACGTGGAAGAACGGACTCTCGGGCTACGCGCCCCGCTGGGTGCTCGGCGATCCCGTACGGTTTCCGCGGATGAGCCCCCGAGCGCTGTCGCCGTTCGGGGCGGCGACACTGGAGGCCGACCGGCGGGCGTTTGTCCGGTTCATGGAGACGATCCGACGGTGCGATCCGGCGGGCGAAACCGTGATCCTCGTGCAGGTGGAAAACGAGGTGGGATTGCTCGGCGATTCGCGGGACCGCTCGGCGCCGGCGGAGGCGGCGTTTCGGGCGCCGGTGCCGCGGATGTTGACGGAGGCGTTGGCGACGCACGAGGCGGAGTTGGACCCGGCGTTGCGCGCGGCATGGACGGAACGCGGGCGCCCCCACGGCGCGCCGTGGGCGGAGACGTTTGGCGCGGGGCCGCTCGCCGACGAGGCGTTCATGGCGTGGCACCTCGGGCGGTTTGTCGAGGCGGTGGCGGCGGCGGGCAAGCGCGTGCATCCGCTCCCGCTGTTCGTGAACGCGTGGACGGTCGACCCGGCGGACCCGCGGCCGGGCGTGCATCCCAGCGGCGGCCCGGTGGCGCGGATGCTGGATGTCTGGATGGCGGCGGCACCCTCGATCGACCTCTACGGCGTGGACAACTACCGGGCGGATTTCGCCGGGGAATGCGCGGCGTACGCGCGCCGCGGGAATCCGTTGTTCATCCCGGAAGCCGCGGGGTGGTGGGGCGGGGACACGCCGCTCAGCAGCGCGGCGAAGGCGTTTTTCGCGTTTGGCAACGGGGCGTTGGGCTATGCGCCCTTCGGCGTGGACAACGCGCTCTACGGCGAGCACCCGCTCGGCGCGGCCTACGCGGTGTTGCGGCAGCTCGAACCGCTGCTGCTCGCCGCCCGGGGCGGGGGGCGGCGCGGTTTCTACCGGCAGGGGAGCGAGCCGGAGGAACGTTTCGCGCTGGGCGGTTACGAGGTCACGATCCGCTATGCGCTCGATGCCGCCGGGAACCAGATGTTCGAGACCGGGTTGGCCGCGCAGGCGGCCTTCGGCGCGTACGGACTGATCGTGCAGGAACGGGAGGACGTGTTTGTGGTCGCCGGGCGCGGTTTCCAGGCGGACTTCGCCTCGGGCGACCCGGAGCGGCCGTTCGTCCTCAATCTCGGGGTGGAGGAGGGCGGGTTCCGGGACGGCGAGTGGCGGGCCACCCGCATCCTCAACGGCGACGAGGTGCCCGAGCAGGGCACCGGTGGCGTGCGCCTGCCGCCGGGGGCCTGTCCGGTGTTCGGCGAGCCGGCGATCGCGATTCAGCGGGTGACGCTGCGGCGCACGGACTAGTGGGTCGGCCGGGGATTACCGGAGGTAATGTTTGGCCGGGGAATGGCATCGGCCCTGCTGCGGCCGAGGCGGAAGGTCCCCTGTTTCGGCCCAATTCAGGCGCGCCTGCCGCGATTACCATTGTTACGGCAAGGTGATAACTCGGCGCGCGCCCGAGCCGAGCCTTGACGCCCAAATCGCGTCCTTCAGCTCTTTAAACCTGTACGCCGGCCGGTCTCTTGGCAGACCTGTCGGGATCTCCATCTCGGGGCGACTAGGCGGCCCCGCAAGCACCACGCCTGGGCCGCAGTCCCGACCGCCGTCGGGATTGTGCGCGCAGCATTCTTCTCTTGCAGTCGACCCACACGCACAACCGAAACATGAAAGCCTCACCCACCTCTACACGCGGCCGTTTCCCGGCCTTCGCGCGCGGCCTTTGCACGGCCTTGTGCCTGCTGGCGGCGCCGCTGGCGGCCCTCGCCCAAGTGATCACGACCTCCGACCTCGCCGGAACCGTGCTTGCCGAGAACGGCGCGCCGATCGCGGGCGCCGCGGTGACGATCCGCCACGAGCCGACCGGTTCGGAAACGAAGACGGTCAGCCGCGCCGATGGGCGTTTCGACGTGCGCGGTTTGCGCCCGGGCGGCCCCTACACGGTGATTGCCGCGACTGAAGGTCGGTCGCCGGCGCGGGTGAACCAAGTCTATCTCGATCTGGAGCGCGGAGCCGACATCGACCTGCGCGTGCCCGAGGGCGAGGTGATCGATCTTGGCCAGTTCGTCGTGACCGAGTCCGCGATCGGCCGGCTCTTCGATCCTTCGCAGACCGGCTCCGGCTCGTTCCTGTCCAAGGACGAGCTCGACAATCTCCCGGCCGGCGACCGCTCGATCAACGCGCTCGCCCGCCTCGACCCGCGGGTGATCTACAACCGTGATCCCGCCGACCGCGCGATCTCCGTCAGCGGCATCAACAACCGCTACAACCGCATCCAAGTCGACGGCGTGAGCGCTTCCGACCCCTTCGGTTTGAACGGCAACAACACGGCCGCCGAGCGCAACGTGATCCCGCTCGACTCGGTCGAGGCCCTCTCGGTCAACACCGCGCCCTACAGCGCCCGCAACGGCGGCTTCGTCGGCGCCCAGATCAACGCGGTCTCCAAGAGCGGCACCAACGAGTTCAAGGGCTCCCTCTACTACAACTACCGCTCCCGCTCGCTCGATGTCTTCGGGTGGGACGTCGACTTGGTCGGCACCGAGCAGGACGGCAAGGAATACCCGCTCTCGCGGTTCAAGGAGCAGACCTACGGCGTGACCCTCGGCGGACCGATCGTCCCGAAGAAATTGTTCTTCTACGTCGCCTACGAGAAGGTCGACGAGGACCGCATCCCGCCCTCGCCGGCCGCACTGCCCGACGCCGCGGCGCTCAAGCAGATCTATGATCATGCCAAGACGCTCGGCTTCGAGCCCGGCAGCGCGACGCCCCCGGAAGGCAACCAGCTCAAGGACGACAACCTGCTCGCCAAGCTCGACTGGCAGATCAACGACAACCACCGCGCGAGCTTCCGCTACAACACCGTCGAGTCCAGCCGCCCGACCTTCCCGGGCATGGGCGGCTCCGGCGCCGCGCAGAACAACCTTTCGTTCGATTCCTCGTGGTACAAGCAGGAGGTGAAGAACACCTCCTACATCGGCCAGCTCATCAGCCGCTGGTCCGACTCGCTCGACACGGAAATCTCGATCTCGCGCAACGAGTACCACTCCGAGCCCAAGAACAACTCCACCCAGCCCTACGTCGAGGTCCGCAACGTGCCCGTGCCCGGCAGCACCAACACCTCGTACGTCTCCTTCGGCACCGAGTACAGCCGCCACTTCAACGTCCTCGACACCGAGAACGACACCGCCGAGCTCTTCGCCTCCTACAAGCTCGCCGACCGCCACACGCTCCAGGCCGGCCTGCAGTACGACACCACCGACGTCTTCAACGCCTACGTCCAGTACCAGTACGGCTACTACCTCTACAACTCCGTGGCCGACTTCCTGAAGGCCGCCACGGGCGGCACGAAGCTCACCAGCGGCAACGCCTACCAGTACAACGCGTTCGTCGACGGCGTCGACCCGGCCGCCACCTTCTCCGAGGCCAACCTCGGCCTGTTCGTCAACGACCGCTGGCGCCTGCGCGACGACCTGACCGTCGACTTCGGCGTGCGCGTCGACATGCCCGTGCTGGCCGACGACGTGCCGTTCAACCAGCTCTTCCTCGACACGTACGGGGTGCGCAATGACGCGACCTACGACGGCGACAAGATCCTCCAGCCGCGCCTCGGCTTCAACTGGCAGCCCGACACCAAGCGCCGCACCGCGCTGCGCGGCGGCATCGGCCTGTTCTACGGCCGCATGCCCCGCGTGTGGATGTCGAACAGCTACTCGAACACGGGCATGAACTACGCCTCGTACTTCTCGACCACGACCCCGCCGATCTCGGCCGACCCGACCAAGCAGCCCACCGTCGGCACCGCGCCCGCGCAGACCGTGGCCTTCCTGGATCCCGACTTCCAGTTGCCCTCGCGCTGGAAGACCAACCTCGCCTTCGAACGCGAGCTCCCGTTCTGGGACCTGAAGTTCACCACCGAGCTCGAGTACTCCTGGGTCGATGCCGACGTGTTCTACGAGAACATCAACATCCAGCAGACCTCGACCGGCCCCGACGGCCGCCGTCTGTATTGGCGCACCTATGCCGCCTCGTCCTCCGGCACGCAGCTCGTGAGCACCAAGTTCACGAACCGCATCATGAAGCTCACCAACACCGACCAGGGCAGCTCCACGGTGGCCACCGTCTCCGTCGAGCGTCCGCGCAAGGATGACGGCTGGTCCTGGAAGGCCGCGTATGTCCGCACCGATGCCGACGAGGTGCTCTACGGCACCTCCTCCGTCGCCGCCTCGAACTGGAACAACCGCGCCATCTTCAATCCGAACGAGCAGGAATTGCAGAATGCCTCGCTCGAAGTCCGCGACCGCGTCCTCATCACCCTCTCGAAGGACTTCCAGCTCTTCGGCAAGAATCGCACCACCGTTTCGCTCGTGTACGACGGCCGCAGCGGCCTGCCGTTCAGCTTCACCTACAGCGGCGACGCCAACGGCGACGGCCAGTCCGGCAATGACCTCCTGTACGTGCCGGTGCGCGGCGACACCTCCATGGTGCGTTTCGCGACCACCGCCGACGCGGACAACTTCTACAAGATCGTGGACCGCTTCGGCCTGAGCGAGGGCGCCGTCGTCGACGCCAACGCCGAGCGTTACCCCTGGGTCAACCAGTTCGACCTCAGCTTCAAGCAGGACGTGAAGCTCCCGGCCTGGCGCCACAAGATCGTGCTCTGCCTGGACATCCTCAACATCGGCAACCTGCTCAACAGCGATTGGGGCGTGATCCGCGGCAGCAACCAGTTCTTCGTGAAGCGCGAGAACGTCGCCACCGTCGCCTTCGACGGCGTGGCCAAGCAGTATGTGTACAGCCGAGTCAGCAGTGCGCTGGCCGAGAACGATTTCAACCCGGCGCTGGGTTCCCGCGGTGAGCCGGCCGCCTCGCGTTGGTCGGTGCTGCTGAGCGCCCGCTACGAGTTCTGATCTGGTGTTTACCGCGCCCGTCGCTCCGGCGGCGTGCGCTTCGACTTGCCGCGGGGCGGCGCGTTGCGACGCCCCTCGCTGTTTTCGGCGGTGCCCGAGCGCCCGCCTGTTTCGCCTCCCTTTGAGGCGAAGGTCGTCCGGCATGGCGGGTGACTCACGGCGTGGCAGATACAGTCCTGCGTGGCGAAGCTCGCCCGGGTTTCCATCCGCCCGCTGGTGCAAAGCGACAGGAGCTCCGGAATGAAAAAGGCGCCGCGGTCGTGCGGCGCCTTGGGCGGAAGGTGGGACGTATGCGGCCGTTTCAGTAGCCCATGCGCTGGAGCTGGGCGCCGAGTTCGGCCTGGAAAGCCTGGATGTCGGCCTGCGCCGGCTTGTAGGCCTTGTTGGCGGCGTCGAGCATGAGGCGCCCGTACTGGTCCATCGCCCATTTGGCGGAGACGCCGTCGCTGAACACCACCGTGCCGCTGACGAGCGTACCCGGGCGGGTGAGACGGTCGACCTCGACCTTCACGTTGGCGAGGCCGCCGGGGGCGGCTTCCTCGGGGGGGAGCTCCTCGTCGAAGGGCGGCTCCTCGGGCACCAGTTCGGTCTCGGCGGGCTCGTCGTCGCCCTTGCCGGTGACGGCGTCCTTGAGCTTGCCGAAGAGGCCCTTCTTGGCGGGGGCTTCGGCGGCCGCGGCCGGGCTGGCGGCCGGCGGCGGGGTGGCGGGTTTGGCCGGGGCGGGGGACTTCAACTCGAGTCCGAGGTCGTCGACGAGGAAGCGCACCTCCATGTAGGTCATGGAGAGCTTCAGATCCTCAGTGAGCTTGCGCTGGATGACGGCGAGGGAGTCGCCCGCGGCGACCCATTGGGAGACGGCGGCGCGTTGTTCGGGTGTGAGAGTCATGGTGAGTGCGAAAACGGGAGGCGGACTGTGCGGCGCGCGCGGAACGTTGGCAAGCGGTGGATGACCGCCGCGGACCGAGTCCTCGACCCGGTTGAGGGCAGGCGGGGCAGGGCAACCACACCAGGCAATCACATCCTCGCAGGGCCGTCTCGTCGCCGCCGCCGGTTGGGCAGTGCCGGGTCCTGCGGTCCGCCACGAACGGAGGGCGCCGGGGTGCGGCGCGACCAAACGCGAGCTTTTGGGGCGTTATTCAATCGAGCGGAGGGTGAGCCGTATCGCTCGTGATCTTGCGGCAATTGCACTGTCACGGCTGAGGGCGACGAGTCAGGGCGTTCAGTTCCGTCGGCCGAGGGCGAGAAAGCGGGAGAAGTTGAAGGAGTAGTGCCAGCCGTCGCGGTGGCCGTGGTAGGCGAGGCCGACGGCCTGGACGTTGGTGAAGGTGTGCGCGGCGAAGGTCAGCGTGGCGGCGGCGGGAATGGCGAAGTTATCCACGGTGGGCGAGAACGCCGCCCAGCGGCGGCCGGGCTCGGCGGAACCGTTGAAGGCCGCGAGCTGGAAATAGCCGTCGCCGAGGTACGGCGACGTGTAGGCCGCCTCCGACAGGTAGTAGGTGCCATGGTCGAGCACGACGAAGCGGAGTTCGTTCCGGCCGTACTCGATGAGCGCGGTGAGGTCGACGCGTAGAAGCGCGGTCGAGGCGTCGCTGCCGAACGTGTAGGAGCCGCTTCCGCCCATGGCGTTGAACTGGATGTCGCGCCAGAGCAGGAGGGCGTCGAAATTGGTCGGCCCGGGGGTGGTGTCGCCCGACCAACTGCACCACTGGTGATCACGCAGGCCGGTGAAAGTGCTGATATCGTGGGTGGCGGAGGTGGTTCCGTTATCGTAGGTACCAGCGGAGACCGACCACCCGCCGTACATCGTGAGCGGGCTGGTGGGCGGGAGGACGTTGGGCGTGCCGGGCACTTCGAGTCCCTCGTTGCGGAAGAGCGCCGAGCCGTCGGCGATCGAGAATGGGATGAAGCGGCGCGTGGTCCCGGTCGTGGCGTTCTGCACGACGGTCTCGGCGCGCGCGCAGTTGTAGCGGGCGATCCAACCATTGTTGGGAATCGTACCCGGAAGATCCACACCGCGGAAGGTGACGAGCGCGTTGGAGATCGAGCCGGCGGGATCGACCGTCATCGTGTACGCCTGGAAGTCGGGGTCCTTGTCGACATCGAGCGCGCGGAGGATGAAGCGGTAGACGCCGTCGGTGGTGGGCGTGCCGGTGAGGCGGGCCGTGCCGGAAGTGGTTTGGGTGAGCGTGAGCCCCGGCGGAAGCGAGCCGCCGACAAGCAGGACGTGGACGGTGCCTTCGCCGCCGGTGGCCGTGAGATCCTGGGTATAGGTGGTCTGGGCCTCGGCGCGGAGATTCAGGGCGGGCAGAACCGGACGGGTGCCGATCGGCTCGGAGGGCGCGCGCACGCCGGCCTGGAGATCGCCCCACTCGACGAAGGCGTCCCATTTCGGGGCCTCGGCACGGGTCTGCGTGAGGATTTCCTTGGCGCCCCAATAGCCCCAGAAGCTCATGCCGCTGGTGTCGACGAAGAGGCTGGGGGTGAGGCCGCCCATCGCGCTCCAGAGTGCATAGTGCTCGAGGTAGAGGTCCTTGATCCAGTGGCTGCGCTGGAAGGCGTACATGAACTGCATGAAGTCGACATGCACGGGGTTGTTCCAGTCGCCGTAGCCCATCGGGAGCATGTGCTGGCCGCCCTCGTACGAAATGAGCGGCAGGCCCTCGGAGCGCGCCACGGCGGCGCTGGCCTGCCAGGACGCGGTGGTAGAATACAGGTTGCGCCGGACGATCTCGGCGGTCTTGGCGTAGAGCGAATCGGGCCAGACGCCGGGTGTGGAGCCGAAGGCGTGCGCGGCGAAGATGTCGCCCTGCGTGCTGTAGCCGAAATAGTTGGTGACGGCGAGGACCTCGGGCAGATCGGGGTCGAGTTCCTGGGCGGCGTCGAGGGCGGTCTGGCTGTAGCCGGAACTTCCGACGAAGCTGGCCACCACGTTGATGAGGCGGTTGTCCGGCAGGCCGCGGGCTCGCCACTGGTCCTCGAAGGTCTTCAGCGCGAGACCCTGCAGGTGCCCGGAGCCCCAGGCCTGCTGGTCACCGGATACGCTGGCGAACGGCACGCCGAAATGGATGGCGGCGGCGAGGCGGGCGGCGTTGAGCTGCGGGATGTAGGGGCCGAAGCCGTTCCAGATTTCGTTGGAGTACTCGAACCACACGCGCAGGTTCGGGTTGAGCCGGTCCGCACAGAGGTCGGCGAGGCGGCGGATGAGGTCCGGGGAGGCGATATGCGGAACTTGTATCCACAGGTCCTTCCCGGTGAGGTTGCACAGGTCGATCATCCACTCGAACGGCTGCCCGAGGCGCTGGCGGTACGTGGCGACGGCGTAGCGGTTGTAGGTGCGGTCGATCGTGCTGAGCGAGCCGAAGCAATAGCTCGGGTCGCCGCGGTCGCTCCACTCAAGGACGTCGCGGTCCCAGTTGCCGAGGTTGATATTTTGCCAGCCCATGAAGCGCAGCACGCCGTAGTTTGGGGCCTCGGCGAGGTGCTGGAGGAAGCGCGGATGCCACATCGGCTCGGGCTGGCCCGGCAGCGGCTCAAGGCTTCCGACGATGTGGCCGGGCGCGAGGTCGGAGGTCGGGGTGAGGTCGAGACCGGCGCCGTCGTAGGCCGGGGCCCAGAGGCGCATGTTGCGCACGGGGTCGGCGGGGTTGGAGGAGTTGATGAAGACGATCGGCGCGGCCTTGGTCGGATCTTTGATGACGCGGATGAAGCGGCCGTTCACCTGGTCGTTGAGGAGCACAACCTCGTCCTTGCCGTCGTTGCGGGAGGACATGAGCTCGACGGTGCCGGAGCCCTCCCACGTGAGCACGAAGACGCCGTGGAGAAAGGTCTCGTCGCTAGTGCGGTAGCCGGTGAGCAGCTGCATCCGGGTGCCGGCGGGCAGGGCGAGCGGCCAGCCGCCGGAGTCGACCTGGAGGGTGTTGGCCAGATCCTGCGCCTCGGCAGCGGCGGCGTTGTCCTTGAAAATCCACGCCTCGCCGGCGCGCAGCATGTTGGCGAAGACCCACTGGCGGTCGCCGCCGGAGGCGAGGTTGACCTGCAACGGCGGCAGGCTGCTCGCGGAAAGCGGTGTCTCCCAGACCGGGGTGGCGCCAGGTTGCACGACGATGTGGGCGGTCGGAGCGGCGGCGCTCCTGCTGTTGCGCGTTGCGGTGCAGTCGAGCGTGAGCGTGCCGGTGCCGCCGGCGGCGAACGTGATCGCGTTGGTGCCCTCGCCGGCGGTGATCGTGCCTCCGGAGATGGTCCACGCGAAGGTGGCGCCGGCCTGCGGGTCGACGCCGGCGGTGAGACCGGTCTGGCCGGCGGTCGCGAAGCCGGGGGCGACGATGGTGGGGGCGAGCGCGGCGTCGGTGACGAGGACCTGCGCGGTGTAGGTGGCGACGACGGTTCGGGTTGCGTTGTCGGTGATCGTGCAGGTGAGCGTCACGGTGCCCGCGGCGCTGGCGACGAAGTGGATCAGCGAGGCGCCGTCGGACTCGGTGAAGTCGCCGCCCGTGATGGTCCAGTGATAGGATACATTGATCCGCGGTGCGACCGAGGCGCCGGTGTTCTGGTAGACGAGTGTGGCGAGCGGCGTGTCGATGCCGGTGTCGGGGGCGGCGTTGACGCGCCAGAAGCGGCGGGTGTCGGTGCTCGCGCCCGCGGCCTGCACGAGCGAGGAGAGGGTGAGGCCGTTGCCGGCGAAACTGCCGGGCGCCGGGGTCCAGTGGACGAGGTCGGCGGAGGATTCGAGTCGGTAGCGCTGGCCGGTCGCGCTGGGCCAGCGGAGAACGAGGTTGCCGCCGGTGTTGGTCTCGAGGGCGGCGGCGAAGGGCGCGGCGGTTTGCGCGATGGCCAGGCCGGAGGCGAGGAGGACAATCGCGCCAAGGACCGTGGTGCGGAGGGTGCGAAGCAGTCGGACCGTGGTGAGCATGGCGTGTTCGAGGCGAGCGGTGGAAAGTGGAGGAGTCCGTGTGGCTCAGGGCGCGAATTCGTAGGCGCCGAGGTCGATCGTCGCGCCCTGGGGACGCGGGGCGCGGTCGGCGTCGATGGTGGGCGCGAGGGCCGCAGTGCCCTGATCGATGGCGGGCGAGTTCGCTGCGAGGCGATAGTCGAAGGCGGCGGGCGCGACGAAGTAGCCGTCGAGATTCGCGGGCAGCGCGAGGTTGTGGTCGACGAGGATGCGGTTGGAAGCGTCGGCCGCGGTGTTGAGGCGGGTGGTCAGGTTGTTGCGGACAACGCAGTCGGTGCTCGCGGTGGTGTTCTTGTGCGGCGCGACCATGATCCACGGGGTCGGCGAGTTGCCGGGAACCAAATCGACGACGGTGTTGTTAACCACCCGGCAGCCGCGGGCGCCGAGCAGTGTGATGCCGTGCCAGTGGTCGGTGATGACGACATTGTTCTCGACGGTCCAGTCCTCGTAGAAACCGTCGAAGCAACCGATGCCCTGGATGCTGCCGGCGAAGGGCAGAGCAGCCGAATCGTAGGCGAGGAAGACATTGCCGCGCAACGTGACGTGCCGCACGACGCCGGTGCCGACGCCGCCGGTCCCGGTCGACCAGGACTGGAAGCCATCGGGGTGGTTGGCGTTCACGTTGCGCCGGTTTTTCACGAGGTTGTATTCGAACGTGCTCTCGTCGCCGAGGCCGCGCAGGCCATCGCCGGCGAATCCGTCGATCGTGTTGTGGTCGACCATTGCAGCGGGGCCGTTGGTGGAGATCGCGAAGTCGACCAGGTGGACTCGGCAGTTGCGGATGCGCACGCGTGCGCCGCCGGAGCCGATACCGTTGCACGCGAGCGTGTCCCAATCGGCGGCGGTGGCCCAGGCGCTCTCGTCGGGCACCGAGAACACCTCGAGCCCGTCGAGCTCGATGTCGGCGGCTGGGCCGCGCCAGTTGTGATTCTCGACGCTTGCGATGGTGCCTACGGCGTAGGTGGTAGCGTAGGACGGACTGACGGACAACCCGCGTAGGACCCAGTGCGCGGCGGACTGCACTTGAACCTTGGTGAGGCGCGGGGTGGCGTCGGGCGCGGCGGCGATCGTGATCGGCGTGGTGTTGTAGGCGCTGCGGATCACGAGGGAGCCGTGGTTGCCGTCGTGCAGCCAGATCGTGTCGCCGGCGCGAACGGGGGCGCCTGGCCGGACCACAACCAGATTGCGGTCTTCCGTGTAGGGCAACGTGTCCCAGTTGCGCGTTTCGACCTGAGTGTCGACGACGGTCTGGAGCGAACGCCAGGGGCGGGCGGCGCTGCCGTCGCCGTCGTCGGCGCCGGCGATAGGATCGACATGGTGCTGCGTGCGCCGGGCGGCGGCAACGACCGAGATGGTCACGGCTGGGCTGAGCGTGCTGCGGCCGGAGGCGTCGGTGATGCGAATGGCGTACGTCGTACCGTTGTCTGTGAGCGTGGCGGGAGCCGTGGTGTGGCGGAGAAATTGCGCTTCGTCGACGGGCGCGCCGTCGCGCAGGCATTGGTAGCTGAACGGCCCGTCGCCCGCGACGGCGACGGTGAACGTGGCGGTCTGCCCCTCGGCGACGACGGTGGGTGCGGGCGGGACCGTCACGACCGGCGCGGTCGCGACGAGTGGATCGGTGCCGAGGGTAACCTCCCAGTCGTCGCGGAGTTCGTCGCCGTCCGAGTCGGCGGCGATCGGCGAGGTGCCGAGTTGCGCCTCTTCCCAATCGTTGAGGTTGTCGGCGTCCGTGTCTGTGTCCGAGACGGTTGCCCGCCAGAACAGGGGCGCCGCGGACGCTGCGCTGGCCGCGACGACGATTGGGCGCAGCTCAATGCCGGTGCCGAAAAACGCCTCGGGCAGTACGGTCCACGCGGCGAGATCCGAGGACGAATAGAGCTGGTAGCTTTTGCCGGCGTTGCCATGCCAATGCAGCCGCAAGTTGCCGGCATCATCGCGGCGCGGCACCGCGACAAAACGACTACCGGCATCGCCCGGGTCGGTTCCGGCGACGGCTTCGGCGAGGGCAGTGGCGCCGTCGCCGTCGAGGTCCTCGTCGGCGCCACCGGAGTTGGGATACAGGCCGGTCCAGAGATCGGAGATGCCGTTGTTGTCGCGGTCGATCGTGGCCGAGACGGAGGCGGTGAGCAGGGCGCCCAGAATGAGGAGCGAAAGGCGGGTGCGCGGGAACGGCATGGCGGCGGAGGCCAACCAGTCCAGCCGTCGCCCCGCAGGCGGCAATGCACGCGACCGCGAAAAATGGTAAACCGGCGGTGCGGCGTGAGGCCCTTGCGCGCTCTGCCGAAAAGGGCGAGAGCGAGCTGCGCTCAGCGTTTGGGCGTGAGCTTGCGGGCTGGCGCGTCCATCTGGCCGCGGGTGACGCCGAGCTGGTTGATCAGCTTGAACTCGCGCCAGAGCTCGGCGCCGGTGATCTCGCCGGCGAGGAGCTGGCGGTACCGGTTGACCGTACCTGCGATCTCGTCGGCCTGCTCGTCGAGGAAATCGATGCGGAAGTGGCGCGCGCCGAGCTCAAGCATCCGGCTGACGAATTCGGCGCCGGTCTGGGCGCGGGAGTTGAAGACGGTGTTGCGGCAGCCGGCGTCGGCTTTGACGGGATGTTCGGCGCCGAGGTGATCGCGGAGGCGGAGGTCGACGCGATCACACGGCCGGCCGCAGTCGTGGTAGTCCTTCCCGGTGGTGAGGAACGCGCAGAACACGCAGTGCTCCATGTGAAACATGGGCATGTGCTGGTGGATCGTGATCTCGAGCTTGGACGGATCGTCGGCGGTGAGCAGTGCCTCCAACTGATGGATATTCAGGTCGTACGAGGCGGTGACGCGTTCCAGCCCGAACTGGCGGCGGAAGTAGTCGGCGGTCCACTCGTTGGCGACGTTGAGCGAAAAGTCGCCGCGGCGGCGGCAGTCGGCGAAGAAGGCGAGGTGGTCGAAGTTGCGGACGAGGTAGCCGTCGGCCTCGCAGGAGCGGACCTGCTTGAGGATCCACTCGTCGCCGGGCTTGAAGATGCGCGGCGGGGCGACCCAGATGCCGCGGGCGGCGCCGGCGGCGCCCAGCGAAGCGCGGTGAGCCCGAAACTTGGCGACGGCCTCGCGGTAGTGCTTCGGGTCCTCGAACTCGCAGTAGACGGTGTCGATGCCGGCGAGCGGCAGCGCGGCGTCGAGCTGGCGCAGGTGGCGGATGACCACGATCAGCTCCGGCGCGGCGGCGCGTGCGGTCGCGATGGCGGCTTCGTCGCGCCGAGGCTGGGCGGCGGCGCTACCGTCGGGGACGAGCGTCCAGCGGTGGGGCGCGGCGCGGAGTTCGTCGAGGCGGGCGACGGCGTCGCGGCGCACGCGGTTGAGCTCGCTCATCGGAAGCATGAGCCCGGGTTCGAGCTGCGAGTCGAGTTGCGCGAGCTGGAAGGGCGTGCCGCCGAGCCGGCCGAATTGCTCGCGCAGGCGTTCGGGGTTGAGCGGGTGCTTCTCGGCGGCGACGAGCAGCACGGTGGATTCGGCGCGGGCGACATGGCCGATTTCGTCGCGAAGCAGCAGGGTGAGCGGGCTGCCGGCCCGGCCGTGGGCCTCGGCGGTGATGGGTCGGAGCGTGCGGGGCTGGTCGCCGGCGAAGGTGGCGCGGAGGCGCTTCTCGTGCGCGGGGTCGCTGTTCTTCCAGACGATGTCGCCGGGGTGGACGAGGGAGAAGTCCACAGCGCCGCGACCGAAGGTGAGCAGCGTGTCGCCGCCGCGCGGGAAGACTTCGTAGACGCGACCGCCGGCCTCGCCCTTCTCGGGCGCGCCGTAGTCGAAGACGACTCCGTCGCCGGGTTTCACGGACGACGCGAGGCGGACGAGCACGCCGTCGCGTTCGAGGCGGGTGACGGTGCCGAGGCGCACGCCGCGCTTGGTGCCGAAGCGGGCGTGGACGAGCTGCTGGTTGTCGATGCCGCGGAACCAGCCGGTCGCGAGCCCGCGCGAGAACGCCATCTCGAGGTCGTAGCGGTGCGCGTGCCAGAGGGCCTCGACCGTGCGCCGGTCACGGGAGGCATCGGCGAGCTGGCCGGCGACTTCGCGGTAGATCCGGTCGACGGCCTCGCGGTAGACGCGAGTGAGGTTGGCGACGTACTCGGCGCTCTTCAGGCGGCCTTCAATTTTCAAGGACGCGATGCCGAGGCGCATCAGATCGGGCAACACGTCGAGGCCGGCGAGATCCTGCGGACTGAGCAGATAGCGGCGGCCGCCGAGGTCGACCTGTTTGCCGTCGGCGACGAGGTCGTAGGGCATGCGGCAGGCCTGGGCGCACTCGCCGCGGTTGGCGGAGCGGCCGCCGAGCGACTCGCTGGTGAGACACTGGCCGGAGTAGGCGACGCAGAGCGCGCCGTGGACAAAGACCTCAAGCGGAAGCTGGGCGGGAGAGTCGCCGAGCGTTTCGCGGAGCTTGGCGATTTCGTTAATCGAATTCTCGCGGGCGAGGACGACGAGTTGCGCGCCGAGTTCGTGGGCGAACTGCACGCCGGCGGCGCTGGTGACCGTCATCTGCGTCGAGATGTGGATCGGCAGGTCGGGCGAGAGCGCACGGATCATCCGGCAGATGCCGACGTCCTGCACGATCACGGCGTCGACGCCGGCGGCGACGAGCGTGCGGATGTAGTCGGCGGCCTCGGCAATCTCGTTGGAAAAGACGAGGACGTTGAAGGTGACGTAGCCGCGCACGCCGCGCCGGTGGAGGAAACGCATGAGCTCCGGCAGGTCGGCGGCGGTGAAATTGTGCGCGCGCATCCGGGCGTTGAAGCGGTCGAGGCCGAAGTAGACGGCGTCGGCACCGTTCTCGACGGCGGCGCGCACGCAGTCCCAGTCGCCGGCGGGCGCGAGCACCTCGGGCCGGCGCAGCGCGGACGCGGCGAGGGGGGCTGAGGGAGCGGACTGGGCGGACGAAGCGGACATCGGGGGAAGTCGGAGTGTGGATGGCGAAGCGTGCAACGGAAGAAATTCGGCCGGGAAGCAGAGGCGAGTCTCCGAGGTGGAGGCGAACGCGGGCCCGGGGGCGTCGGTTCGGGTTCCACCGCTCGCAGGGTAGGTCGGAACGGTCCACGACGGTGGCCGGGCTCGGGGCCGAAGTCGGGGACCTGCGGGGATCGCGGGAAAACAAAAAGAGCATTGCAGGTGCATGGTCATTGAACTTTGCTCACGGAGCGCGATGGCGAGACCGTTGTCACCCCACGACGGCAGGCGGGCACGAAAAGTGTATCGTCCGGCGGAGGCATGCGCGCGTCGCGCGGGGTTCACCCTGGTCGAGCTGCTGGTGGTGCTCGCGATCGTCGGGGGCCTCGTCGGCCTGGTGTTCGGCGCGACCCGCGGGGTGCAGGAGCGGGCGCGGCGCGCCCGAGCCGCGGCGGAGCTCGCGGTCCTGGCCCAGGCGCTCGAGGCCTATCGCGCGGCCTGCGGCGACTTCCCGCGCACCGGAGCGGCTACGGGCCTCGCGACCGCGCCGGCCGCGGCGGACGACGCCCCCGGGATCCTCTTCAATGCGCTCACGGGGCGTCGTGGACCGGCAGTGACGCTCGTGCCGCTGGCGCGCCCGAGTTTCGTCGCGCCGGGGGCGCCCGCGCTCCAGACGGCCGCTTGGCCCGAAGCCGGCGGCGCGGACCAGTGCGCGAACGCGTTTCTCGATCCTTGGGGACGACGCTACCTCTACTGGTACCGGACCGGGCCCGGCTGGCGTGCGACGGCGCCGGTGCTCCTCTCGGCCGGCGGGGACGGCGCGGCGGCGGTGCCTGAGGATCTCGCCGGGTGGGACGGCGCACTCGTTCCGGACGAGGCCAACGACGACAACCTGGTCGCCTTTGCGCCCGCACCATGAAATCGCCCCCTTGTCTGCGCGCCGCCCGCCCGGCGGCTCTCCTCGGCAAGCGAACACCCGCCGCCGGCTTCACCCTGGTCGAGCTGCTCGCGGTGCTGGCCGTGCTGGGCATTCTCGCCGCGGTGCTGGTGCCGGTCGTCGGCCGCGCGCAGGAGTCGGCGCGGCGCGCCCAGGTCCGCGCCCAGTTCGTCCAGTGGACGGTGGCGGTCGAGTCGTTCCGGGCCGAGTACGGCTACTATCCGAACTTCGCCACGGCGACGGCGGGTCCGCCGCCGGTGTCCTGCCGGGTGAACGAAGTGCCCGGCCTGTTTGTCCAGACGCTGTCCGGCCGCCGCGCGGACGGCGGCGCGGCGGACCTGCCCCGTGCGCTGGCGGCGAATCCCCGGCGGCTGCCGTTCCTGACGTTCACCGCCGAGGAACTCGGCGCCGGCGGTCCGCATCCGCCGCTGCGCGACGCGTTCGGCAACACCGACCTCGTCATGCTCACCGACCACGATGGCGACGGGGTGATCGTCTTGCCCAGCCCGTTGCCGGGCGTCGAGGCGGCGGATTCCGGGCGGGTGCTTGCGCCGCCGGCCGCGCTCTTCCCGGGAGGACGGGTGCGCGGAAGCGTGCTGTTCTACTCCGCCGGTGCGGGGCGGGCGTCCGAGGACATCGTTTACAGCTGGCGATGAGACGACGAAACACGCCCGGTTTCACGCTGCTGGAGCTCCTCGCGGTCGTCGCGCTGGGCGGCCTTCTCCTCGGCGCCGGACTCCTCGGCCTGCGCCGGAGCGGGGCCGGAACGGCGCGTGAGGCCGCGCTGGCGCAGATCGCCGCCAGGCTCGCGGAGGCGCGCGGTCTGGCGTTGGGCCGTGGCGAGGCGGTGCGGCTGCTCGTGCATGCCGATCCCGCGCAGCCGCAGCGTTACCTCCGTTATCTCGCGCTCGCCGTGGCGGAGCCGGGCGGATGGCGGGTTTGCGACGGCGGTAGCGTCCTGCCCGAGGGCTGGGTGATTCTGCCGGCGGTGGCGCCGGGCGTCGCCGGGCCGGGGGCGGTGCGCCGCGTCGCGGACGACTGGAGCCGCCCTTCGGGCGGGATGCTGCGCTCGACGGCGTTGCGCGGCGAGCCGATGGCCGGCGCCGGCGGCGAGCCGCTCCTCGGCGCGAGCGGGTGGCTCGTGGTGCACTTCTCGCCGGGCGGAGGCGTCTTCGCCGGCGACATCGTGGTCGCCCAGGGCCGGCGCGAGTCGGGGATGGTGCCGGCGACCGTGGTCTGCGAAGCGCCCGACAGCGTCGCCGGCGTCTCGTTGTCGTCGTACGGGGTGGCGACGTTCGTGCGCGACCGGGCGGCCTTCTGAATTATGAGCCCGAATACGACGGCAACCGACCGGCGGATGTCCTGCGGCCTCTCCTTGGTGGAGGTTTTGGTCGCGGTCGGAATCTGCGCGACCGTGGTCCTGGCGGCGGTCGCGCTGTTCGGGCCGGCCGTGCGGTCGACCCGCGAGGTCGGCGACCAGCGGCGGGCATGGCGGCTCGTCGAGCTGGTGGAGCGGGAGCTGCGACGCGGCGGGTTCCACGCGGCGCGCGCGGCGACGGCCGATGGCGGGGTGCTGCAACTGGTCGGTTCCGTGGACGCGTCGCAGCTGGTGTCGCGGGCCGATGCCGACAACGATCCGGTCGCGGTCGCGCCGCCCGGAATCCCGGCGGAGCGGCGGTACTTCGCGGTCGCGGTCGGGCGGGCGCCGTCTCCCGCGTCGGAGCCGGGCTGCCTCGTGCTCGAGGTGGTCGTCACCTGGCCGGAGGGAGCGGGGGCGCGGGGCAACGGTTCGCGTCTCCGAACCGTGGTGGCACTGGGCCGATGAGAACGACGCGCGCCGGATTCACCCTCGTGGAGCTCCTCGTCGCGAGCGCGATCACGCTCGTGCTCGCCGGGATCATGGTCGCGATCCTCGCGCAGATGAGCGGCGAGTGGGCCCGGAGCGGGGGCGGGCTGGCGGCGACCCAGCAGGGCGAGCTCGCGCTCGAGACGCTCGCCCGCGACCTGCAGGCGGCGGTGCTGCGTCGCGACGGGCGGGTGTGGCTGGCCGCGACCGTGCAACCGGACCAGCGCGGCGCCGGCGACGCGGGCGGCACGCTCGGGGCGTGGTCGCCGCCGGTGCCGAAACCCGGCGGGGCTGGGGCGTCGTTGGTGCTCGCGCCGGCGAGCGGTCGGATCGAGGACTGCCGCTTCGGGATGGCGGGCGTGTGGCTGCGTTTCATCACCGTTGCGCCCGGCACGAACGACACCGTGGCAGACGCGTCGGCGCCGCGCGCGGTCGCGTACCAGATCGTGCGGCGAGCGGTGAGCGCCGGAACGGGCGCGGCGCAGCGCTACGGCTTGTTCCGCACCGAGGTGCGACCGTACGCGGACGCGGAGCCGGCGCGGGCACGCTCGACGTTCGCGGTGGGGCCCGACCTCCTCGCGTCGGCGTACAACTCCTCCGCGGGCGGAGGCAACCTCGGCGACGCCGGGACGATCCGACGGCCGCGCCGCGACCATCTGCTCGCCAACGATGTGGTGGATTTCGGCGTGCGGTTCCGGGGGCGCGCGGCGACCGGAGGCGGCGCCGTCGGCTTGTTGTTCCCGCGCCGCGACGAGAACCGCGGGTTCGCCGCCACCACGAGCGCCGCCGTGGCGCCGGGTGTGGCGGCGGAGGCGATGACCTACGGTTTTCCCGATGAAGCCGAGCTCTTCGTGCGGGTGTTGACCGAGGAAGGCGCGCGCCGGATCGAGGCGCTCGAACACGGGCGGGCGAGCGGTGCGGACTGGTGGACGCTGGCCCTCGCGCACTCGGTGGTGGTCACCCGGCTTGTGCGGCTGGAGGGCGCGCCATGAGGTGGCGGCGGTCCGGTTTCGCGGTCGTCCTGGTGGTGGCGTTGCTCGCCGCGATCCTTCTGCTGCTCGTCGGGCTCGTCGCCCTCGCGCAGACCGAAGCCCGGGCGGCGGGACACCGCTCCGCGGCGCGCCAGGCGCGCGCCAACGCGTTGGTGGGCATGCGCCTCGCGCTCGGGCGACTGCAGGCCGCGGCCGGTCCCGATGCGTGCGCAACGGCGCCGGCGGGCGCGGACGGTGGGGCGAATCGCTGGTGGACCGGGGTTTGGTCCGGGCCGGGGGCGCCGGTCTGGCTCGTTTCCGGAGCGCCGGCCGAGGCGGCGGTCGCGGTGACGGCCGACGGTCCGACCGCGAACGGCGCGTGGCTGGTCGGCCCGCGCAGCGTCTCGGTGGGCGAGGACCGGGTGGCGGCCTTGTACGAAACGATTCGCGACACGGCGGTGCCGGGGCTGGCGGGCGAACAGACGGTCGGGCGTTTCGCGTATTGGATCGGAGACGAGGGACTGAAGGGCAATGTCGGCGTGGTCGATCGGGTCGACGAGCTTCCCCTCGGCGTGGGTGACGATCCGATCCGCGACCCGCTCGAGCGCGCGAGGGTGCGGCAGTTGCTCGCCCACCGCGGCGGGGCCGACGCGCTGAACTATGGCGGCGATCCGCCCACGGGCGGGTTCCTCCTCGGGCCCGAGGGCGATCCGGCCTCCGCGGCGCGGTGGGCCCAACTCGGGGCGACGCTCACGGAGAACCAGCTGCGGTTCCACGATCTCGGCGAGACCCAGGCCACGGAGAACTACCGCGCGTTCCTGCGGCGGCATTGGCACGAGCTCACGGTCCGCTCCGCCGGCGTGCTCGCCAACGCGGCGGAGGGCGGGCTGCGCGGGAACTTCAGCGACCTCGAGTCCGCCCGGGTACCGGCCGCGGTGCGGGACCTCGAGCGTTACCGCCCGCAGGGAGGCCGGCTGCCCGTCTTCGCCGGGACGGTCCCGGAGGGCGAACCGACCGCGCAGGTGAAGCCGGTCGTCACCGAGTGGGCGCTCGATTTCGTGCCGTATCGCGAGGAGGCGACGGGCCGGCTGCTCGTCGGGTGTCGCCTGCGGATGGAGCTGTGGAACCCGTACAACCTGCCGCTGGCCCATTCGCCGGCCGGTGTACCGGATTATTGGGTGCGGATTGGCGGTCGCCGCACGACGGGTGGCGCGGCCGACACGGGACTGCCCGTGCTGCGGGTCGGCGGCCCGGGCGGACCGGCCGGCGAGTGCGATCTCGGGGCGTTGGTCCTGCCTTCGCGGCCGATCGAGCTGGATCTGGCCGGGGACATCCCGGCCGGCGAAGTGGTGGTCGTGGCGGCGGTGATCGCAACGGCGTGGGACTCGGGTGTTTTGATCGACGACCCGACGCCGTCGCTCCCCGCCGACGACCGGCTGCGGGTGCGCATCGAGCCCGATGCCGACCGACGACTGGAGCTGTCGCTCGTGTGGTTGGAACCAGGCCGCGAGGCGCCGCTGACGCGGCTTACCGGTTTCCCCAGCACCGCGGCGGAGCGGACGAGCGCGGCCGGGGACTGGGGTGTGACGGGCAACGATCCGTTCGCGGCGGGCAGCGATGCGACCGGCCGGCTCGGCTTGTCGTACCATTTCCGTTTGGATCCCGGACGGGCGAGCTGGGCCGAATGGGTGGCGCCGGAGCGAGAGACGCCGGTGGACGACTTGCGAAACGCGGTCGTGGAGTTCACCGAGGTGCCCTGGCGCTCGGTGGGCGCCGACCCGGTCGGGAACGCACGTGCGACGGCCCGGCAGTTCGACACGATGGAGCTGTTCGCCGAGGGGGCGTCGTTCGCGGCCTTCGATTTCACGGTGCAACGCAACCTCAGCATCGCGGCCGCGGCGCAGATCGCCGTACCCGGCGAGCGGATGCTGGGGCTCGGCTACCCCTGGGGCGGCGTCCACAACGCGCTCTTCGACCGGGCTTTCTTCAACCCGGTGCGCGCGGGCTGGGCGCCCGGCGAGCGTCTGCCGAACGTGCGGCATCGGGTGCTGCCGCGTGCGGACGCCTCGGCGACGACCGCCGCCGACCTCGCCGGATTCGACGCGGCGCGCGAGCTGCTGGTGGACGGGATGTTCAACGTGAACTCCACCTCGGAGGTCGCGTGGGCCGTGGTGCTCGGGCGGACGGTGCGGGACTGGCGGAGCGCCGACGGGGCGGAGGTCGACCTCGAGAATCCATTCTTTCACTTCGGGCACTCGGCGGAGTTCGCGCCGGCCTCGGCTCGCGGCGTGCGCCGGTTCAGCGATGCGGCGATCCAGTTGTTCGCCACGGAGCTGGCGCAACGCGTCGGGGGCCGGCCGCGGCCGTTCCGCTCGTTGGCGGAGTTCGTGGACAGCGGCGTCGTGCAGGACGCGATCGCCGCCGCCGGCTTGAACACCCGGGCGGAGTTCTGCGCCGACCTCGGCGGGGTGCCCCCCGCGCCGCACTCGGCGAACTACCTCACGCAGGCCGCGGTGCTCAACACCCTCGCGCCGGTGCTCGCGGTGCGTTCGGACACTTTCACGATCCGCGTCGCCGCCGAGGCGTTGAACGCCGCGCTCGAACCCGGCGATCCGGACCGGGTCGCCGCTCGCGCCTGGTGCGAGGCGACGGTGCAACGCCTGCCGGAGTTCGTCGATCCCGCCGACGATGCCGCCACCTGGCCGGCGACGGTCGCGGAGAATGTCGCCCTCGGCCGCCGCTTCCGGATCGTGGCGTTCCGCTGGCTCGGCCCGGACGACATCTGACCGGGGCGACAAGGAGAAGGCGGGTGGCGCTCGCCGCGGGGCGGTTTTCCGGCCTGACAGCGGCATGCTTCGTGCAACGAATGCGGTATGCGCGTTCACTACCTGCAGCACGAGCCGTTCGAGGGATTGGGCAGCATGGAAGCCTGGTTTCGCGGGCACGGCGCGGCGATCGCCGCCTCGCACCTGTATCGCGGCGAGGCGCTCCCGGCGCTCGACGATTTCGACTGGCTGGTCGTGATGGGCGGCGGAATGAGCGTGAACGACGAACACGAGTTGCCGTGGCTCGTGCCCGAGAAAGCACTCGTGCGCCGCGCCATCGCCGCGAACAAGCGGGTGCTCGGCATCTGCCTGGGCGCGCAGATGATCGCCAGCGCGCTCGGCGCCAGGGTGTACAAGAACACGGCGAAGGAGATCGGGTGGTGGCGCCTCACGCGCGAACGTGGCGCGGCGGCGCATCCGCTCGGGGCGGCGCTGCCGGACGGCGCCGAGGTTTTCCATTGGCACGGCGAGACCTTCGACCTGCCGGCCGAGGCCGTGCGGCTTGCGCGCAGCGAGGCGTGCCTGAACCAGGCGATCGCGGTCGGCCCGCGCGTGCTGGGGCTACAGTTCCATCTGGAGACGACCGAGTGCTCGGCGCGGGAGCTGATCGACGGCTCGGCGGGCGACCTCGCGAATCCGGGACCGTTCGTGCAGACGCCCGAGGCGATGCTGGCGCGGCCGGAGCGTTTCTTCGCCCTCAACGCGCAGATGGCGCGGGTACTGGAGACGCTCGCCCGGAGCTGAACGCGGCGCGTTTCCTCAGGCTTGGCTGGTCGCGGGAAACAGCGTCACGGGCGGGAGCGGGACGGCGCCGCGGACGTGCAGGCCGTTGTCGAACGCGCGTTGCGACGCCGTGCCCAGCGCGGAGAGCGAACCGAGCCGATCCGGCAAGAACCGGAAGACAATCTCGCGGTCGCTTTCGGCCGCGAGGAAGGGCAGCAACTCGATCAGCGGCGGAACGCGTCGGGCCACGATGTCGTGGAGTGTGAGGCTCCCGCCGTTGCGCTCGAAGAGCACCACCGTCTCCAGCGGCAGGATGTGGAGGCATCCCGTGCGCAGCGGACCGAGGGCGTGGAACATCAACAGGCGGCTGTTGCGCGCGCCGAGGGCCGCCGAGACGGGCTCGCGTTCGCAGGCCATGGCGAACAGCAGCGCGCGGTCCGCGGAGGTGCCGAGGTCGAGACTTCGTGCGCCGGCCCGGGGCGCGGGCGCGCGGTGAAGCGTGAGAGCCGTGCATTGCTCCGTCCAGGGACGGAACCCGGCCGCGACGTAGAAGGGGGCGGCGTCGCTGTTCGCGAACAGATAGGTGAAGGCGTGGCCGGTCCCATGGGCCCAGGCGTACGCGGCCTCGACCAGCTCCCGCGCGAGGCCGCGGCGACGGAGCTCGGGCCGCGTGGCCACGGTCGAGAATTGCGCCGCGCGAACCGGCTGCCCGGCGACGACGAGCTCCATGGAATACGCGCAGACGTTGGCGAGCGCCCGGCCTTCCGCATCGAAGAACGTGAACGGGCGGAAGTCGTCGTCCCAGTAGCCGGCCTCGTCCCACGCCGAGAAATCGAGACCGAAGGAATCCCGCGCGAGGTCGCGGAACGCCGCCTTGCTCGGCGGGTCGCTCCAGTAGGCGGTGCGCAGAAGCGGACGCGGGGCCATGCGCGATTGCGTTCCGCGCCCCCGGCGGTGTCGAGCGTTTTGCCGCGGGCGTGCGGGGCGGGGAGCCGTGAACCGGCCTTTGGGCTTGGCGACGGTGCAGGGGTGGGCCACCGATGAGTCCGCCGCATGACCACCAGCCCGCAGAACCGATCGCCGCGCACCCTGGAATGCCGCGGGCTGCGCGTGGAGTACGGCCGGGAGCCGGTGATCGTGGGCATCGTCAACGTGACGCCCGACTCGTTCTACGAGGGCGGCCGGCACGCCACGACCGAGTCCGCCGTGGCGCAGGCCGTGCGGCTGGTCGAGGAGGGCGCGGGGATGCTGGACATCGGCGGCCAGTCGACGCGTCCGGGGCACGTGGAGGTCGGCGTGGAAGAGGAGATCGCCCGCGTCGTGCCGGTGATCCGCGCGCTGTGCGGCCGGGTCTCGGTGCCGCTCTCGATCGACACCTACAAGCCGGCGGTGGCGCGGGCGGCACTCGAGGCTGGGGCACACGTGTTGAACGACATCCACGGGCTGCAACGTGCGCCGGAGCTGGCGCGTCTGGCCGGGGAGTTCGGCGCGGCGGTGATCGCGATGCATTTCGACGCAGCCTTCGCGACGGAGGCCGGCGACGTGATCGAGCGCCAGGCCGCGTTCTTCCGCCGCACGCTCGCGCTCGCGGCCGCGGCCGGGGTGCCGGCCGAGCGCATCGTGCTCGATCCGGGTATCGGCTTCCACAAGACCCAGGCGCAGAACCTCGAGCTCATCGCGCGCCTCGGCGAACTGCGCGCGCCCGGACGGCCGCTGCTGCTGGGGGCGTCGCGCAAGTCGGTGATCTCCCACGTGCTCGACCTGCCGCCGGACGAACGCCTCGAGGGCACGCTGGCGACCTCGGCGCTCGCGGCCTGGCAGGGCGTCGAGTTCCTGCGCGTGCACGACGTGCGCGCCAACCTGCGCGCGGCCCGCATGGCCGCCGCCCTCCGGCACACGCTTCCATGAACGGCAAGATCCACCTCAAGAACATGCTCTTCTACGGCTACCACGGCGACCTCGCCGAGGAGAACAAGCTGGGGCAGCGGTTCATCGTCGACCTCGCGCTGTCGCTCGACATCACCGAGGTCGCCCGCACGGACGCGCTCGAGTCGACCGTCGACTACGTGGCGGTGCACGAACTCTGCCGCAAGCTGGTCGAGGAGGAGCGTGTACGAATGATCGAGACACTGGCGGCGCGGATCGCCGAGAAGTTGCTCGGCGCGTTTCCGCGGATCGCGGCCGTCGACGTGACGGTGAAGAAACCCAGCGTGCCGATGAAGGGCGTGCTGGACTACGTGGCGGTCGAGACGAGTCGCACGCGGTGACACGCGCCCACATCGCGCTCGGCAGCAATCTCGGCGACCGCGCGGGCCATCTCGCCGCCGCGCTGGTCGCCCTGCAACGCGATGCGGCGGTGCGCGTCGTGGCGGAGTCGGCCGTGTATGAGACGGCCCCGGTGGGCGGTCCGCCGCAGCCCGACTACCTCAACATGGTCGTGGCGGTGGATACCTCGCTCGCGCCCGAGCCGCTGCTGGACCGCTGCCTCGCGATCGAGGCCGAGCAGGGGCGCGTGCGCCGGGAACGGTGGGGCGCGCGCACGCTCGATCTGGATCTGCTCGATTGCGGCGGGGTGCGCGTCGCGGGCGAGCGCCTGGTGCTGCCGCATCCCCGGCTGGCGGAGCGCGCGTTCGTGCTGGTGCCGCTGGCGGAGATCGCGCCGGAGCTGGTGTTCGGCGCGGACGGGAACGTCGGCGCGCTCGCCGCACGGTGCGACCGCGCGGGCCTGCGCCGGCTCGGCCGGTTGGCGGAGGTGGTCTCGTGAGCGGCCGTAGTTGCGCGATGATCCCGCGATCGCGCGGAGCGGTGTTGGCATCCGATGCAGCACGAACGCTTGCGGTAGGGTCGCCGCTCGCCGGCGGACCGCGACGACGCGGACCTGGGCTGGCTTGGCAAGCCGGCGCGGCGTTGCGGTCGGGGCGTGGCGCGGTCCGGACGCAAGGTCCGACCCTACGGTCGGTTTGTATTCTAGGAGCTGAGCCATGAGCGCCGTGATCCGAGAACTGGAGCGAGGGCTGATTCCCGAACGGCTGTTCGCGACCGTGGCGCGGCGCCGCGGGGCGTTCTTCCTCGACAGCGCGCGGGCGGCCGAGGGCCAGGGGCGTTGGTCCTTCCTCGGCTGGGAGCCGTTTCTCGAGTTCAGGGAGTCCGAGGCGGACGGCGTGGCCCTCGCCGAGAGCGGCCGCGCGGCGGTCCGGCTGGAGGGCGACCCGTGGCAACGACTGCGCGAGTGCCTGCGAAGGTATCCCGCGACGCCGCATCCGGAGATTCCGTTCACCGGGGGCGCGGTCGGATACCTTTCGTACGAGCTGTGCGCGGTCTTCGACGGCATCCGGCGCCGCGCGAGCGACGACCTCGCGCTGCCGCGGATTCACCTCGGTTTCCACGACGGCGTGATCGCCCACGACCACGCGACCGGGCGGACCTACGCGGTGGCCAACCCGGTCCACGAGCGTCCGGCGGAGGCGATCCTCGCGGCCTTGGCGGCCGGCGTGGCGGCGCCCGCGCCCGCCGCCGCGGACGCGCCCGGGAACGAGAGTCCGGAGCCGGTCTCCAACCTCACCCGGGACGAGTACCTCGAACGGGTCGGCCGGGTACGGGAGTACATCGGCGCCGGCGACGTCTATCAGATCAACCTCACGCAACGCTTCAGCGCGCCGTTCGTCGGGGACCCGTACGCGCTCTATCGCCGGTTGCGCGCGGCGAGCCCGGCCGCCTACGCCGCGTACCTGAACTGTGGTGACTTCGAGGTGCTCAGCAGCTCGCCCGAGCTGTTCCTGCGGGTCGCCGGCCGGGAGGTGGAGACGCGGCCGATCAAGGGCACGCGCCGGCGGGGCCGGAGCCCGGAGGAGGACGCGGCCCGCCGGGCGGAGCTGCTCGCGAGCGAGAAGGACCGCGCCGAGCTGCTGATGATCGTCGATCTGGAGCGGAACGACCTCGGGCGCGTCTGCGAACCCGGTTCCGTGCGGGTCGAGGAGCTGTGCCGGCTGGAGACGCACCCGACGGTGCACCATCTCGTCGCCTTCGTGAAGGGGCGGCGGCGCGCGGACGCCGACGTGCTCGACACGATCCGGGCGGCGTTTCCCGGCGGCTCGATCACCGGGGCGCCGAAGATCCGGGCGATGCAGCTCATCGACGAGCTCGAGACGGTGCGCCGCCACGTCTACACCGGGGCGATCGGGTGGATCGGCTTCGACGGCGACTGCGCCCTGAACATCGCGATCCGCACGATGCTCCGCCATGGGGGCCGCGCCCACTACCATGTCGGCGGCGGCGTGGTGTGGGATTCCGAGCCCGCGGCGGAGTTCCAGGAGTCGCTCGACAAGGGGCGGGCGATGCGAGCGGCGCTCATCGGCGAACCAATCATGACGAACACGGGCTATCACCGGTATGCGCTGAAAGGCGACGAACTCGTCGAGGCCGACTCGCTTCGGGTCTCCGCGCTCGGCGAGGGTTTCATGTTCGGGCTGGGCGTGTACGAGACGATCCGGTTGCTGGGCGGGCGCCCGGCGTTCCTCGACCGCCACGTGGCGCGCCTCGACCGCGGCGCGCGCCAGCTCGCGCTGGAGCTGCCGACCGGCATCGAGGAGTGGCGCGAACGGCTGGTGCGCCTGGCGCAGGCGAACGGGCTCGACGAAGGCGTGGTGAAGCTGATGCGTTTCGGCGACGTGGGCGGCGTGCGCGAGATCGCGGTCATGCGCGCTTCGGGCTACCGGGAGGAACAATACCGGCGCGGTTTCCGCGTGCAGGTCGTGCCCACCGCGCGCGACGGCGCGGTGCACGAGATCAAGTCGCTCGCCTATCTGGAGAAGCTGCTGGCCCGGCGCGGCGCGCTGCAGGGCGGATACGACGACGCGGTCTTCGCCGACGCCGACGGCAACCTGCTCGAGGGCGCGGGGAGCAACCTCTTCGCCGTGCTCGACGGCGCGGTGGTGACGCCGCCGGTGCGCAACATCCTGCCCGGAGTGGCGCGCAGCGTGGTCCTGGAGTGCACGGCCGGCGGGGTCGAGGAGCGTGTCATCACTCCGCGGATGCTGGAGGCGGCCGGGGAGGTTTTCCTCACCAACGCCGTGATGGGCGTGATGCCGGTGGCGGAGCTCGGCGGCCGCCGTTTCGATGTGGCCCGTGCGGAGCGCACGCGCGAGATCGCGGCGGAGTTCGCGCGCCGGCAGCGGGCCTCGGTGGCGGGGTGACGCGGCGGACTGGCGCGCCGAGCGGCGCCGTCAGCGCTCGAACCGCAGGTGGCGCACCTCGGCGCCGCCGGCGACGAGCCGCTGGAGGGCGTCGATGCCGATGCGTAGGTGCTCCTCGACAAACTCGGCGCTGACGCGCCGGTCGCTCTCGGCGGTCTTCACGCCGTCGGGCACCATCGGGTGGTCGGAGACGAGGAGTAGCGCGCCCGAGGGGATGTGGTTGAAGAAACCGACGGCGAAGAGAGTGGCGGTCTCCATGTCGATGGCCATGCAACGGGTGGTGCGGAGGTAGTCCTTGAACTGGTCGTCGTGCTCCCAGACCCGGCGGTTGGTGGTGTAGACGGTCCCGGTCCAGTAGTCGCGCCCGTGGTCGCGCACGGCGTTCGAGATGACCTTCTGGAGCGCGAAGGCGGGGAGGGCGGGTACCTCCGGCGGAAGGTAGTCGTTCGAAGTGCCGTCGCCGCGGATACCGGCGAGCGGCAGGATGAGGTCGCCGATGGCCGGCTTCTCCTTCACGCAGCCGCACTTGCCGAGGAAGAGGCAGGCCTTCGGATGCACGGCGCTGAGCAGGTCCATCACGGTTGCGGCGTTGGCGCTGCCCATGCCGAAGTTGATGATGGTGATGCCGCCGGCGGAGGCGTTGGGCATCGGCCGGTCGGCGCCCTCGACCGGCACGCCGTGCCAATCGGCGAACAGCTTCACGTAGTGCTGGAAGTTGGTGAGCAGCACGTGTTGGCCGAAGCGTTCGAGCGGCAGTCCGGTGTAGCGGGGCAACCAGTTCTCCACGATCTCCTCGCGGGTTTCCATGGGGGTAATCTGTCCGCGTGCCGGCGGCTGGCGATGCGAAAGCGGGCGGGTGGGGACGTGCGGCGGTTGCGCGGCACGGACGGGCTTCGGACCGTCCGCGGCGCGGTGCTTTGCGAGGGCGGACGCGCTGTGGCTGCCTGCGATGCTCGCCGGTGCCGCAACGGCGCCGGTCCACCACCACTTCCGCCATGCACATCCCCGTCAATCCGCTCGCCCGCATCGCCGCCGCGCTCCCGCCCGAGGAGCTGCGCGCGCAGTTTCTCGTCACCGGCCTGTTCCAACCCGGTGAGCTCAACCTGCGCTGGTGGGAGACGGACCGCACGATCGTCGGCGGCATCGTCCCGACGGCGACCCCGCTGGCGCTGCCCAACCCGGCCGAGTTGCGCGCGCAATTCTTCCTGGAGCGCCGCGAGGCCGGCGTGATCAACCTGGGCGGCGCGGGCACGATCACCGTCGACGGCACCGCGCACGCGCTCTCCAAGTGCGACGCGCTCTACCTGGGCCGCGGCGCCAAGGAGGTCGCGTTCGCCTCCGCCAACCCCGCCGAACCGGCGCAGTTCTATTTCCTCTCGTACCCGGCCCACGCCGCGTATCCGACCAAGCTGGTGCCCTTCGCCGCGATGACGCCGACCCGCCTGGGCTCGCGCGACAACGCCAACGAGCGCACCATCTACAAGGCGATCCACGCCGCGGCGGTCGACACCTGCCAGGTGGTGATGGGCTTCACGCGCATGGAGCCGGGCAGCGTGTGGAACACGATGCCCCCGCACACCCACTCGCGCCGCTCCGAGGTCTATCTCTACTTCGATCTGCCGGGCGACCAGGTGGTCTTCCACTTCATGGGCGCGCCGCAGTCCACGCGCCACCTCGTCATGCGCAACCTCGACATCGTGCTCTCGCCGCCGTGGTCGGTGCACTGCGGGGTCGGCACCGCCGCGTACACCTTTGTCTGGGGCATGGGCGGCGAGAACCGCGACTACGCCGACATGGACCCCGCTCCCCTCAAGACGCTGGTCTGAGCAACCGCTCCGCCGCCCATCCATCGTTCTCATTCTCGTACTCGTTCTCTTCCGCCCTCCGTTTCCTGCTCCTGCTCTTGCTCCCTCTCCTCCGAACCCGAGAGAACGAGAACGATTAGGAGAACGAGAACGAAACCGACCCAGAGCAGAAGAACGATCCCGGAACCAACAACGCTCATCCGCCCACCGTCCACTGACCACCGTCAACCGGTCACCGTCCCTCCGCTCTTCAACCTAAACTTCTCCCTTCAACCTTCCGCTCCGTCCTCCCCCTCCCATGAGCAACGTCCTCGATAGCTTCAAACTCCACGGCAAGGTCGCCGTCGTCACCGGCGCCGCCCGCGGCCTCGGCCAGGGCATGGCCCTCGCGCTCGCCGAAGCCGGCGCCGACATCGTCGC
>JAEXPQ010000113.1 GCA_023446735.1 Verrucomicrobiota bacterium | reverse complement strand
GGGTGGCGAGGTCCGTTGCCTTTGCGCCCTTTCCAAGGTCCGGGCCGTAGCGCAGACTGGTAGCGCACTTGCATGGGGTGCAAGGGGTCGTGAGTTCAAATCTCACCGGCCCGACCATTTGGAAACTCCCGGTGGCCGCCGAGCGGAAACGCGCGGGGCGGCCGAAGGCCGGGAAGCGTTCAAAGCACGTACTTGATCGCGACGAAGCCGAGCACTCCGAGGCCGAACAACCCCAGCGCGGCCCACTCGAGATACCGGTCGAGGAGTCGCTTCACCGGCGGGCCGAAGAAGAAGATCGTGCCGGCGACGAGCATGAAACGTCCGGTGCGGCCGAGCACGGATGCGCCGATCAGCGTGAGCAGGGGCACCTGCTCGTGGAAGACGCCGGCGGCGATCGTGAACACCTTGTAGGGAATCGGGGTGAACGCGGCGGCGAGGATCGCGAGGAAGGCGTTGCCGCCGTAGAGCTCGGCGACCTTGTCCCACGCGGATCCGTAGTGGAGAAGGTCGAAGATGATCCAGCGGCCCAGCGGCTCGGCAAGGTAGCCGATGTAGTACCCGCCGATACCGCCCAGCACCGAGGCGACGGAGCACCAGGCGGCGAACCTGAACGACTTCTTCGGGGCGCCCATGCACAGGGCGATCAGCAGAACATCGGGCGGGATCGGGAAGAACGACGACTCGACGAAGGCCAGGATGAAGAGCGCCGGCACGCCATACGGGGTGTCGGCCCAATGCAGGACCCAGTTGTAGAGTCGCTTGAGCGGTCCAAGCCGCGGCGCGACGGGGGCGGTTTCCGGTACGGAGGCGTTCATGGGCACAAGAAAGGGCAGCCCTTGGAGGAGGAGCTGCCCTGGTGAAGAAAGGATGGAGCGTCGTCGCTCAGACGTCGGGCTTGGTCTTGCGCAGACCCATGACGCGCTCGCCTTCTTTCCACTGGCCGCGTTTCTTGAGGACCTCGACGCGCTCGAAGCGCTTGAGGACATTGCGTTTGGCGCCGGTGGTGGCGGAGGAACGGAAGCTGTTGTGCTGGGACATGGTCCGGACTGCGTTTAGGCGTTGGTGTCGTTGGAAAAGTGGCCGAGTGAAGGGCTCTCGAATGCCCAGTTCAAGTATTTTTCCCCCACATGTTCCGCCCGGACGGCGATCCACTCGGGATTTTCGTAGGGATGTTCGGCCAAAATCCGGCCTTCGAGCAGCCCGAGTTGCTCGGGCACACACTTGAACATCAGCCGGAATTCCTCGCTGCGCTCCAACTTCCCTTGCCACCAATAGAGCGAGGTGACGGGGCCGTCGATCTGAACGCAGGCGGCGAGGCGGTGCTCCATCGCCGATCGGGCAAGTCGCTCGGCGGCGTCGCGGGTATCGACCGTTGTCCATGCGATCCACATGGCCGGCATGGTGCCGGGAACTGCGGCCGCGGCAAGCCGGCTGGTGTTGGAGGTGCGCCGGTCTGGGGGCATGGCAGGTCCGGAAACCGGCCAAATTCACTCTTGACCGTGAGGCGAGGCGACCGCCTTGTCTTCCTCTTCACTTTTCCAAGGAGGAACTCCGTGAGAGACGAATACCTGAAAGAAGCACAAAAAGTCATCATCGACGCGAACCTGCTCATCAACGTGGTTTCGCGCCGCGTGAAACAGCTTCGTCGTGGCAGTCGTCCGCTCGTCGAGTCCCTGGAGAAGCTCAATCTCGAGGACATCGCCCTGCGCGAGATCATCGAGGGCAAGATCCAGTACGAATTCGTCGAGTGAGTTTGCCGGCGGTCGCGCGGTGTCGGATGCGGGCTGAGTCCCGCGTCGGCCCGGGTTCCGCGGGCGCCTAAACGCCGTGGCCGCAGCGAAAAAACAGGAACGGTACACCGAAGTCCGCAACCCGAAGGCGTTGCGCGACTACTTCATCGACGAGCGCTTCGAGGCGGGCGTCGCCCTGCGCGGCGCCGAGGTGAAGTCCATCCGGGCCGGCCGCGCCCAACTGGCCGACGCCTTTGTGCGCATCGAGCGCGGCGAGGCCTGGCTCTACGGCCTGCACATCGAGGAGTATGAGTTCAGCGGTTACGTGAAATGCGATCCGCGGCGGGCGCGCAAACTCCTCCTGCACCGCAGCGAGCTGCGCAAGATCACCCAGGCGCTCGAAACCGCGGGCAAGGCGCTGGTGGCGCTGCGGCTCTATTTCAAAGAAGCGTTGGTGAAGGTCGAGATCGGCCTGGCCACCGGCAAGAAGCAGTACGACAAGCGCGACGACATCAAGAAGCGCGAGAACGACCGCGACATCGCCCGAGTGATGCGCGCGCGGCGCTAGGGGCGGCTTTGCAACCACCGCCCGAACTGCTCGGAGCGGTGAGCCTGCCGGTGCCGGCGCCTGGTGGCGCCCCACGAACGGGCGGCGCCGGCGGGCGGATGCTCAGGGCCTCGTGATTCGCAGGCGAAGGAACAGACGGCCGCCGCTGGCAAGCGGCACCGAGGCCTCCCTGGCCTGCGCGGTGCCGGCGGTGGAAACCAGGTTGTCCGCGAAACCGGCCGGGGCGCCGGCGTCTCCCGGCGCGTACCAGGCGACGAGGTCGGTCGAGACTTCCGGTGTCACGGAGATGTCGGTCTGGGTGAGATCGTGTGGGTAACGGAGCGTAAGTTGGTTGCCGACGCTCGCGGCGGCGGGCGCGGTGGCGGGCGCGACCGCGCCGAGACCGAGCGCATAGGCGGCGAGGTTGGGGACGCCGTCGCCGTTGTAGTCGCCGGACGGATCGTTCTCGATGGTCCCGGGGGCGAGGCCGGCGGCGCTCTCCTGCGCGGCGGCCCAGGCGATGAAGGGAGGGAGGGGCGTGCCGGTGGCCTCGAAGATCGGTCCGTAGTTCCAGTTGCGACCGGAGATGACCGGCCGGACGGCGAGGAGGTACGTCTCGGCGGACGTGGGAGTGAACGGAAACGCGGGCCCGGTCAGCGCCTCAGTCGCGGTGTCGGTTGGCGTGAAGAGGTTGGAGAAGGTGATGGAGTCGATGTACCAGCCCACGCCATCGCTGGTCTGGGGATAATAGCTCTGGTTGAATGCGTAGCTGAAACGCAGATGGATGAAGCGTCCGGCATAGGCGGCGAGCGAGGCGGTGCGCAGGGTGAAGCTGGATTCCCCGGCTGTGCCGGTGCCGGACTGCGAGTAAAGCGGAGTCCACAGCGCGCCATCGAGCGAGGCTTCCACGCGAGCGATTTGGGTGGTCGTGGCCCAGCCGAGCCGACTGTAGAACGAGAGAGCGGCGTTTGAGCCGGCGTAGAACAGACCCGGGTAAGTGAGGGTCTGCAACGCGGGGGTCGGATGGGCGAGCCGGTAGGCGGCGCCGCCGGCGTTTTTCACGGCGGTCGAGAGCGCGGAGTAGCTGCCGGTGATGGAGACGGCGACGTTCGTGAGCGCCTCGGCCGGGTCGTCCGCTGTGACTAGTTTACGGCTACGCCGCAGGTCGTAGGCCGTGGCGCCGGGGATCGCGTTGAAGGTGTACGAGCTGGTGCGACCGAGGTACGGAGTGGCGGATCCCGCGATGGTCGGCGGCGTGTAGGCGAGCTGGAGATCGACCTTGGTGTTCTGGGTCGCGATGCAGGCGGCCTGTCGCGTGGCGGTCACGCCGGAGCTGGTGAACGTTACCTCACGGGCGGCGGTCGCCGACGGGATTGGCACCGCGTAGCCGCCCGAGTTCGCCGTCACCGCGTGAAAGCTCGCGCCGGCGACGTCCACGGTGACGCCGCCCACGCCCTCGCCCGGAGTGTAGAAGTTGTCGCCGTCGAGGTCGTAGTAGGCGACGCCGGTGACGAAGACCTGGGATGACGTGCCGAAATCCTGGGTGACGAGCTGCGGGCCGACGGAGTTGCCGTTGGCGGTGTTGGTGCCGTTGATCACGCCGATGCCGACCTCGCGGAAGTTGCCGTGGATGTTGGCGCGGTGGCCGCGGGGGGACTGCATGCCGCCGGTGGCGACCGAGCCGCCCCAGTCGACCTCGAAGCCGGCGTGGCCGGGCCAGACGCCGGCGGCGTAGCTGAAGACGTTCTCACCGAGGCTGGTCCAGGTATAGCCGGCGGCGGTGACGCGTTGGCCGAGGGTGCGGCCGTCGGTGCCGACATGGCCTTGGAAGGCGTTGGTGTAGAGATCGGTGGTGTGGGCGCGCGCGGCGGCGGTGAGCTGCGCGTTGGGCGCGAGCGGCGGGCGGACGGACAACGCGGCGAACTCCGCCTTCATCATCGTGCGGTCGACGTGGAAGTACAAGTACGCCGAGACCACGGAGGGATCGGTCGTGGCGTCCAACCGGATGCCTTCGGCCGTGGGGTTGGCGCGGGCGCGGTTGATGAGCTCGAGATAGTACTGCTCCTCGTCGGTGGGCGCGCCGATCGAGTAGAGCGTGCCCGTGGCGGCTGCGGCTGCGGCCGGCGCGGCGAGTCGGCTTTCCGCGAGGGCGCGGACGAGCACCGGGGGCGGCGCTGGCGGGGCCGGGGGCGCGGCGAACGTGGGCGCGGGGTCCGCGGCGTGGAGGACGGGCAGCAACGCGCAGGTGCAAAGCGGAAGCAGGTGGATTTTCACGGTTGGTCCTGAAGCGGGCGATCTTCGAAACCCGCGTCCGGAGACGCCAACCGTGTTTGGCGCCGCCGCCGAGAATCACCGGCCGTTTACTGGCTCGCCGTCGGAGCCGCGAGCGACACGCGCTGGTAGCGCCGGAACCCGAGCGGGGCCGGCTCCCAGCCGCGCACGGACGGATCTGCGAGGTAGGCCCGTGTGCCGTGGTAGAGCGGCGCGATCGGGACGGCGGCGAGCAGGCGCTCCTCGGCCGCACGGAAGAGCGCCATGCGGGCGCCGGGTTCGGCGGTGTCGGCGGCGGTGCGTACGAGACGGTCGTACTCGGAATCGGACCAGCCGGTGGCGTTGTTGCCGCCTCCGGCGAGGAAGAGTTCGAGGAACGCGACGGGGTCCGCGTAGTCGCCGATCCAGCGTGCAAGTGAGAGCTGGTAGGCGAAGCGGCGCTCGTCGGCGATCCACACGTTCTTCTCCTTGGGCGCGAGCGTTACGGCGACCCCGAGCTCGCGTTGCCACATCTGTTGGAGCGCCTCGAGGACCTTCTGGTTGAGGTCGGAGCTGAAGGTGATCGCCTCGATCGCGGGAAACCCACGGCCCTCCGGGAAACCGGCCTCGGCGAGGAGGCGCCGCGCGGCCACGGGATCGGTCGCGAGGCCCGCCGGCGGCGTGTAGCCGGCGAGGGTGGCGGGACAAAGCGTGAAGCCCGGCTCCTGGCCGCCGCGCGCAACGGAGGAGACGAGCGCGCGCCGGTCGACCGCGAGGGCGAAGGCGCGGCGGACGCGCACGTCGTTGAACGGTGGTTGCGTGGTGTTGAAGCGGAGGAAGTTGGCTTCGAGTACCGGTTCGGTGCGGAGCACCACGGGTTGCCGGGCGCGGTAGTGCTCGAGGCGCGTGGCTGGCAGGTCCGCGGTGAGGTGCAGCTGGCCGGTGCGAAAGGCTGCCTCCTGCGCGGCCGCCTGGTCGAAGGGGTGGAAGACCAGCGACGCCAGCAGCGCCGGCTCGTGGAAGTGCGGGTTGCGCGTGGTGACGAGCCGGCGGTTGGGCGACCATTCGGCGAGCACGAAGGGGCCGTTGCCCACGAGGAACTCCGGGCGCGTCCAGCGACGTTCGTCTCCCGCGGCGGCGGCGCGGGCGAGCGCGTGGCGCGGGACCGGGAACGCGACCGGCAGGCCCAGGATCGCAGGCAGGAGCGGGGTGGGGCGGGCGAGCGTGATTTCGAGCATGGTGGCATCGGGCGCGCGCAGGCCGAGCGCGGCGGGATCGGTGGTGCGGCCGGCGTTGAAGTCCTCGCCCCCACGGATTGGGTACAGCACGTAGGCGTACTCGGAGGCCAATGCCGGGGAGAGCGCGCGGCGCAACGACCAGACGAAGTCCTCGGCGGTGAGCGGGGTGCCGGCGGACCAGCGCAGACCGGGGCGGAGGTGGAAGGGCCAGGTGAGGCCGGCGGGGGAGGTATCCCAGCGTGCGGCGGCGGCGGGCACGGGTTGCGAGGTGCGTTCGTCGAGCGCGGTGAGCCCTTCGAAGAGGGCGAGCGCCACGCACATCTGGTCCATGTTGATCTGGCGTTGCGGGTCGAGTTCGCCGGGCTCGGAGTTGAGCGCGAGGTGGAGCGTACCGGTGCGCAGGCCGGCTGCCGCGGCGGTCTCGCGTTTGGCGCAGCCGGAAGACCCGAGCGGGAGGGCGGCCAGGAGGACGAGGGCGACAGCGAGGGCGGAAAGGCGGAGCAGGCGCGGCATGGTGGAGCGGAGGATGCGCGACGGCGGGGGCGGCGCAATCGCCGGTCGCGACGAGGGGAAGGGCGCAAAAAAGCCCGGTCGGGGCGCGACCGGGCGGAGACGGGAAAGGGAGGGCGTGATCGAGGGCCTACTTGAGCTCCTTGATCGAGGGCGGGTTGGCGTCGGGCCAATGCTGGATCAGGAGATCGGCGAGCCGGCGCCAGCCGAAGGGCTTCGCGAGCACGGTCTTGAGGGAGGGGATGCGTTTCATCTCCTCCTCGCCGAACTTGAGGCTGTGCCCGGTGATGAGGATGGCCGGCACGTTGGGCTGCACCTGCTGCAGGTTGCGGATGAGCTCGATGCCGTTCATCACCGGCATGTAGAAATCGGTGACCAGCACGCCGATCTCGCCGGATTGGATCGCCTTCAGTGCGTCGGCCGGGCGGTTGTAGGACTCCACCGGGCAGGTCATATTGTCGTTGAGGATCTGCGCGAGCAGCTCGGTGAACGACTTCTCATCGTCGACGATGAGGACCTTCTTCATCTTGGCTGAGGGATCAGGAGAACTCACGTGTGGGGGAAAGTACGGCTTTGCTACCCGCTGCGCAGGGGGGCATACAACCCAATTCCCGGAAAACGCCGAGGCGAGTTTCCGTTTTTGACACATGATTCACATCGTCCTTTTCCGGCCCGAAATCCCGCAAAACACCGGCAATGTCGGCCGGATGTGCGCGATCACGCGCTGTCGGCTGCACCTGATCCACCCGCTCGGTTTCACGATCACCGACCGCCATCTGCGGCGCGCAGGGATGGATTACTGGTACGCGCTGGATGTGCACCACCACCGCGACTGGGCGGAATTCAAGGCGAGCCCGGTGCGGCCGCAGCGCCTCTGGCTGCTGACGACGAAGGGCGCGAAGTCGTTCTGGGCGGCGCGCTATCAGGACGGCGACGGGCTGGTCTTCGGCAACGAGGGTTCGGGCGCGCCCGACTGGCTGCACGACGAGATCGGGCCGGAGCAGCGGATCACGATCCCGCACGCGAACACCGAGTTGCGCTCGCTCAACCTCTCGACCGCCGCCGGCATCGCGACCTTCGAGGCGCTGCGGCAGATCGGGTATCCGGGCGGATCGGCAACGCAGATGTAATTTTGCGCGCCTGCGGTAGGGCCGTCGCTTGCCGACGTGCCGAAGCGGCGCTGATCGCGGCAGGTGTTGTTCTTTGCGTGTCGTCGTGGATGGAGTCCAATCGGTCCGGACGCGAGGTCCGACCCTACCGCAAGCGTGGTGGCCTACAGCGAACCGATCTCCGCCAGCCGCACGCAGGCGACTTCGCGGCCGTCGGGCTGCACGGCGAGCGGCGGGACGGCGGCGCGGCAATCCTCGGTGGCGAACGGGCAACGCGGGTGGAAGGCGCAACCAGACGGCGGATTCAGCGGCGAGGGCGGATCGCCGGGGAGCACGATGCGTTGGCGGGCCTTCTCGCGCGTCGGGTCGGGCACGTGGATCGCGCTGACGAGCGCGCGGGTGTACGGGTGCGCGGGCCGCTCGATCACCGCGGCGGCGGGGCCGTGCTCGACGATCTTGCCGAGGTACATCACGGCGACGCGGTCGGAGAGGTGCTTCACGACGGAGAGGTCGTGCGAGATGAAGATCAGGCTCAGCCCGAGGTCGCGGACGAGTTGCGCGAGCAGGTTGAGGATCTGCGCCTGGATCGACACGTCGAGGGCAGACACGGGTTCGTCGGCGACGATCACGCGCGGTTCGAGGGCGAGCGCGCGGGCGATGGCGATGCGCTGGCGCTGGCCGCCGGAGAACTCATGCGGGTACTTCTTCGCGAACCGCGGGGCGAGGCCGACGCGCTCCATGAGCGCCGTCACGCGGACGGGCACCTCGGCGCGTGGCACGATCTTGTGGACACGCAGCGGCTCGGCGAGGGCGTCGAACACCGTCATGCGCGGGTTGAGCGAGGCGTACGGGTCCTGGAAGACCATCTGCAGGCCGAGGCGCGCGCGGCGCAGCGCGGCGGCGTCGAGCTCGGCGAGATTCTGGCCCTCGAACACGACCGTGCCGGCGGTGGGCGGCACGAGCTGGAGGATGGTGCGCGCGAGGGTGGACTTGCCGCAGCCCGACTCGCCGACGAGTCCGAGCACCTCGCCGCGGCGCAGCTCGAGGTCGACCCCGTCGACGGCCTTCACCGTGCCGACCTGCCGCCGCAGCACGAACCCGCGCTGCACCGGAAAGTGCGTCTGCACGCCGCGCAGCGAGAGGAGGGTTTCGGAGGTGGGAGCGGACATGAGGACGGAGTACGGACGACGGATGACAGAAGGCGGCAGACGGAAGACGGAGGGCGACAGAAGGGAACGAAGGGAAGGAAGGGCGGAGGATGGAAGGGGAAGTCGGTCTAGAGTTCCCCGGCCTGCACGCGGAGGCAGGCGGAGTGGTGGGCGGGTTGGGTTTCCACGAGCGGCGGGGCGTCGCCGGTGCGGCATTTCTCGACGGCGAACTCACAGCGCGGGGCGAAGGGGCAGCCGGGCGGGAGGCGGCTGAGGTCGGGCGGGAGGCCGGGGATCGTGAAGAGCTCGGCGCCCTTCGGCTGGAGGGCGGGGATCGAGCGTTGGAGGGCGCGGGTGTAGGGGTGCTGCGGACGCGCGAAGAGGTCCGTGGTCGTGGCGCTCTCGACGATGCGGCCGGCGTACATCACCTGCACGCGGTCGCACAGGCCGGCGACGACGCCGAGGTCGTGCGTGATGAAGATCACGGCCATGCCGAGCTCGCGTTGGAGGCGGCGAATGAGGTCGAGGATCTGCGCCTGCACGGTGACGTCGAGCGCGGTGGTGGGCTCGTCGGCGATGAGCAGCTCGGGGCGGGCGATGAGGGCCATGGCGATCATCACGCGTTGGCGCATGCCGCCGGAGAACTCGTGCGGGTAGTGGTGGAGGCGCGCGGCGGCGTCGTTGATGCCGACGGCCTCGAGCATCGCCAGGCCGCGGGCAAGTGCGTCGCGGCGGGAGAGTTTCTCGTGGATGAGGAGCGGCTCGATGAGTTGGTCGGAGATCCGCAGGTACGGATTGAGCGACGTCATCGGGTCCTGGAAGATCATGCCGATGCGGCGGCCGCGGATGGCGCGCAGCGCGCGCGCGGGACAGGAGAGCAGGTCGGTGCCGGCGAAAAGCGCGCGGCCGGCGAGCTGGGCGGGCGGCTGCGGCACGAGGCGCAGGAGCGATTGGCAGGTGACGGACTTGCCCGAGCCGGACTCGCCGACGAGGCCAAGCGTCTCGCCTTTCTCGAGGGCGAAGCTCACGCCGTCGACCGCGCGCACCACGCCGTTGCGGGTGTGGAAATGCGTGCGCAGGTCGGTGACTTCGAGCAACGGCATCGGTGCGGAGGATGCGACGACGGGCGCCGGTGTTGGGCAAAGGGAAAACCGCGCAGTGCCGATGCCTGCGGGCAGAGGACACACGGCGAGCGCGGAGACCACAGCACAGAATTCTGTCCCGATCGGGACAGAATTCTGTGCTGTAGTCCCGGCGGTTTGCCGCGGCGATTGTGGGGGCCGTCTGTCCGGGGCGGTTTGCGGCGGCGGTCCACGCCGACCGGGGGCAGGCACGCCCGCGGTCGGGTCGCCGCTTGTCGGCGGACCCGAGCGGAGCTGACCGCGGCCGACGCGAGTGCGGAGCCCAACTCGGGCGGAGCGATGGCGGTCCGGACACAAGGTCCGACCCTGCCGCAAGCGTGGTACGGTGCCGCACCAGAAAGTGTTGGCCCTCGGCGCGGGGGGCGTGTTCCGTGACGGCACCGTTCCACGCATGGAGAACAACATCCGCGACCTGCGCACCACCGAGGTGATCGCCGCCAGCCTGAAGGTCCGCTACAGCGGCGTGACCTCGACCGTGGCCGCGCTGGTGCCGGTCCATGCGAAACGCCTTCCGATCGCGGCGCTCGGCCCGAAGCTGCCGGCGCACTGGCCGCAGGTTACTTGGGGCGCTGTGCTCACCCAGGGTTGGAGCCGCCCGCCGGGCCGGCCGGGGCGGATCTGGCATGCGCGGCGCAACAACGAGATGCTCGCCGGCTGGCTGCTCAAGGCCGTGCTGCGCCAGCCGCTGAAACTCCTCTTCACCTCCGCGGCGCAGCGTCGCCATTCGGCTTGGACGCGTTTTCTCCTCCGCCGGATGGACGCCGTGATCGCGGTCTCGCCGGAGTCCGGTTCGTACCTCGAGGTGCCGCACGTGGTGAACCTGCACGGCATCAACACCGAGACCTACCGCCCCGCCGCCGACCGCGCGGCCGAGTGGGCGACGACCGGCCTGCCGGGCAAGTACGGCGTGGGCGTCTTCGGCCGCGTGCGGGCGCAGAAGGGCGTGGACCGCTTCGTCGACGCGATGATCGAGCTGCTGCCGCAGTATCCGGACTTCACGGCCGTGGTGGTGGGGCAGGTGACGCTCGACCAGCGCGAGTTCGCCGCGCAGCAGCAGGCGAAGGTCGCCGCCGCCGGACTGGAGAAACGCATCGTGTTCCTCGGCGAGCGTCCGGCCGAGGAGGTGCCGCTGTGGCTGCGGCGGATGACGATCGTAGTGGGCCCGCAGCGCTGGGAGGGCTTCGGGCTCGTACCCGCCGAGGCGATGGCCAGCGGCGCGCCGGTGGTGGCGACGCGCGTGGGCGCGGCGATGCACCTCATCCGCGAGGGCGAAACGGGTTTCCTGTGCGATGTCGACGACATGGCGACGCTCACGCGCCGCATCGGCGAGCTGATGGCCGATCCGGCGCGCGCCGCGGAGATGGGGCGCGCCGGGCGCGAGCACGTGATCGCGAATTTCTCCATCGAGCGGGAAGCCGCCGGCATCGAGGCCGTGTACGCGAAGCTGTTTGCGGAGTGGGAACGCAAGGACGGCGCTCGAGGCGGTGCCAAGCCATGACGAAGCGACGCGTGCTCTACTTCGGCAGCGGTGGCGGCAAGGGTGTGACCCACATGATGGTCAACCTCGCCGTCGGGCACGCGCGCGGCGGCCGCGTGGAGCCGTATCTGGTTTTTCGGCGCAAGCGCGGCCGGGCGCTCGCGGAGCAGTTCCGCCGGCAGCTCGCGGAGGCCGGAGTGGCGTACTGCGAGGTCGTGCCGAGCCCGAAGCGCCGCATGCTCGCGCAGCTCGGACGCGTGCTCGCGGAGTTTCGCCCCGAGGTGTTCGTGGGCCAAGGGTACCCGGAGCACGTCTGGGGGCGGTTCGCGGCGCTGGCGGCCGGCGTGCCGGTGTTGGTGCAGGTCGAGCAGAACCACGAGCACTACAAGTGGCTGCATCTGCGGCGGACGAAGCGTCTTGCGGCGCAGACCGGCGCGATCGTCGCGGTCTCCCATGCGGTGGCGGACAACCTCCGGCGGCTCGGCCTGCCGGCGGAGAAGCTGCGCGTGATCTACAACACCGTCCGGCTGGATCGTTTCTGCGCGGCGGCGCGGCCGTGGGCGGAGCGCGAGCCGGTGGTGATGTCGACCGCGCGGTTCGGGCGCCAGAAGGACCACGCAACGTTGCTGCGCGCCATCGCGCTGTTGCGCGACCGCGGCCGGCCGGTGCGCTTGCGCATGGCCGGTGGCGGCAAACGTCTGCAACGCTGGCACGCGCGCTGGCTGATCTGGCGGCTGCGGCTGGGCAGTCTCGTCGAACTGCTTGGCATGCGCAGCGACGTGCCGGAGTTGGTCGGAGGCAGCCGGGTGTTCGTGCTCTCGACGCATTTTGAGGGACTGCCGCTGGGGCTGCTCGAGGCGATGGCCTCGGGCTGCGCGGCGATCGGCACGCGCGCGCCGGGTGTCGAGGAGCTGATCGACCATGGTCGCACGGGATTTTTGGCGACGCACCGGGATCCCGCGGCGCTGGCCGACTGCATCGAGGCCGCGCTGGGCGCGGCGGGTGAACGCTGCGCGGCGGCGGCCGCCGCGGAGGGGCCGGCGATCTACGGTCTCGAGAAGATAACGACAGACTACGAGGACCTCTTCGCGGAGCTGGCGCGGCCACGCGGTTCGGGAGCGGGCGGTGGCGGGACGCTGTAGCGTCACTCGCCGGAGTTCCGATCCGCCACGGCGAGTCGGAAGCTTCGGCGGCTTTCGCCAGGGGGAGGGTCCGGGCGGAAATTACCAATGGTCGCGGAGCGCCGTGACGGGCCGAAGAGCGCTGCCGTTCGGCTCGCGAAGTTTACCGCTGCGGGCGCGATAACGCCGTTCGCGCAATGTCCTTTGCCGGGGGGACACGCCTGGATGTTTTCGGGCGCCCATGTCCGCAGACGTCGTTTCACTCTCCAGCAGCAACCTCTCCCGCGTGAGTCCCGGCCCGGGAGAGGGCAACCCGGCGCGCCGGACTCGCGTGCTGCATTTCGGCAGTGGCGGCGGCAAGGGCGTCACCCGTGTGCTCGTCAATCTGGCGCTGGGTCATGTCGCGCTCGGTCGCTGCGAGGCGCTGGTCGTCTTCCGGCGCAAGCGCGGGCGGGAGGTCGGGGAGGCTTTTCGGCGGGACCTGGCGACGGTCGGGGTCCAGTACCGGGAAGTGAGCCCGCGGCCGAAGTTCCGCACCTTGGCGGAGCTGCGCGCGATCATCCGCGAATTCCGGCCCGATGTGTTGGTGGCCCACGGTTACAGCGACCACCTCTGGGGTCGGGTGGCGGCGTTCGCCGAAGGGGTGCCCGTCGTGGTGCAGGCCGAGCACGCGCATGAGCGGTACAAGTGGCTGCATCTGTGGCGGTCGCGGCGGCTCGCCGAGCGAACGGATGCGATCGTCGGTGTCTCGCGCGGGGTGGTCGACCGGCTGCGTCGGTTGGGCTTTCCGGAAGAGAAACTCTGCATGATCCACAACGGCGTGCGGGTGGACCACTTCGGCCCGGTCGCCTTCGTGCCTTGGTCGGACCGCGAGCCGGCGGTGCTGATGGTCTCGCGGTTCGGCCGGCCCAAGGATCCCCACACCCTGATCCGGGCCGCGGCCGTGCTGCGCGATCGCGGCATGCCGGTGCGGGTGCGGATCGTCGGAGGCGGCAAGAGACTCGAGCGCTGGCGCGCGCGTTGGTTGGTGCGCCGGCTGGGCCTGGGCGAGCTGGTCGAGTTTCTCGGGCCGCGCACCGACCTGCCCGAGCTCTACCGACGTCATCGAGTTGCGGTGACGAGCACGCACTGCGAGGGCTTCGGCCTGGTGGTCGTCGAGGGTATGGCGGCGGGTTGTGCAGTGGTGGCTTCGCGGGTGCCCGGGGTCGAAGAATTGATCGAGCACCGGCGCACCGGCTGGCTGGCCGAGGACCGGTCCCCGGAGTCCTTCGCCGACGGGATCCTTGCGGCGCTCGGGCCGGAAGGTGCCGAGTGGGCGACCCACGCCACACGGCGGGCGCAGGCCTACTTCCGGGTCGAGCGCATGGCCGGGGAGTATGAGGCGCTGTTCGATCGACTGCTGGCGCACAGGGCGGACGCGAACCGGGCCGCGGCCCGGCCCGGTCGAGGGGGGGCGCTGGCGCTGGCCAACTCCGCGGCGGCGATCGCCGCGGGGTGGGATCACCTCACTTCCGTTCTCGGCGGCGGTTGAGCTGGCGCTGGATGTCGATGGCGTAGCGACCGAGGGAACGGGTGACGCGTTTCACGTCGAAGAGCGTGAGGTCCCCGCACGCGGAAAGGGTGTGGCAGCCGTCGGTGTACTGTGGCGACAGAAGATCGCCGGTGATGGCGACCGGGATTCGTTCGCAGCGGATGTCGCGCGGGTCGAGCTGCGTGAAACGCAGGAAGCGCGTGGCACCGCCATAGGTGCGACTGCAGTCCTGCACCGGGAGGATGAGTGCACCGGTGACGTCGGTGAAGGGCGTGCCGCCGGGGCGGGCGCCACCGGCGTCGATGAGCACGGGCTTCTGTTCGTGGAGCCGCCAGGGGCCGGTGAGGGCGTCGGCGTAGGCGGCGTGGAGTTCGCGGCGGTCGCGGCCGCGTTCGCCGACGATGGTGAAGAACAGCCACCAGCGGCCGCCGTGGAAAGCGGGTGTCGCATCGGCTGCGGGTATGTTGGACAGCAGCACGGTCTCCTTCTCCCAGCCGAACGGGAACTGGCGCGGCCGGTAGAGTGCGACCTCGCCGGCGCGGCAGGTCTCCGGTACCATGAAGGTCTCACCGGCGTGCTCGACCAGGAAGGGGTAGGAGAGGTGGACGGGTTGCGTGAGCGCGATGTCCTTGCCCTGCCAGCGCAAAGCGGCGTCGAAGCTGTGATGTTCGATGACCGCGTGCTTGGTGCGGTAGTCGTAGGCCTCGACGAAGACGTGGGTCGTGTCGCCGCGGCGCACTCCGAACGGATCGGCGAGGTAACGCCATCGACCGGGATCGGGCAGCCAGACGATCCGGGCGCGCAGGGCGGGGAGCGACGCGGGCTCGAGAGCGGCGGCGAGCGGAGCTGGGAGGATGCCGACATGCCAGAGGTCGCTTTTCGGAGGGAAGCTCATCGGTGCGGAGCGGAAGACGGAGGACGGAGGACGGAAGACGGACGACAGTGGACGGAGGACGGAGGACGGAGGGCGGAGGACGGACGACGGAATGTACTGAAGGAAAGGCGGGCGGGGCAATCCTCGGGGCGGCGGGGGAGACGGGTGATTACCGTCTGAGGACGAGGCTGGGGGGCCCCGGTGCGGGTGCGGTAGGGGCGCCGCTTGTCGGCGGACCGGTTTGGAGACGGCGGCGGGGTATTTCGAGAAGCCGGGACGGTCCGGACGCGAGGTCCGCCCCTACCGCAGGAGTGGAGACGAAGCCTGCGGTGATCCTGGCTCACCGAGCGTTCCCACGCTGAGGCGCAGAGACGCGGAGGAACGGCAGAACGCGGAGAACCTGGAACTCACGATCTCCGGAACGGATCGGCTGTGGCCGGGAGCGTCGACCCCGGCCGAGCGGATGGTTTCGCGCAGAGGCGCGGAGCACAGAGGACAGAGGACGGAAGGGTAACCACTGATGCACACTGATGGGCACTGATTCCGAGCGGCTCGGCGGCGTCGTTCAGCCGAGGCGCTCGTTCCAGTAACCGGGCTGGCGGTGCAGATGCATCACCGCGACGATCCAGATCCGATCGGGTTAATCGAGGTAGACGACCGCGTACGGAACGCGTTGCGCGAGATCGCGCCGCGCCGGCGGGTCGAACTCGTGGAATTGGCGCGGATGCGCGCAGACCGCTGCGCTGGCGACCTCGTTCTCGTCGTAGAAACGGCCGCCCAGCTCGGGTTGGATCTCGGCGTAGTACCGCGCCGCCGCGGCGTACTCGGCATCGGCTTCCGGATGGAAGAGGTGCGGTTTCACCGGCCGACGATCTGGCGGATCTTCTCGGAGGTCGCGTCGCCGGGGATGCCCTGCACCTGCCCGCTGCGGATCTCCGCGATGCGCCGTTGGACCGTGTCCGACCACGCGCTTGCCGCCGCCGATTCCTGCCCGCCATGCATGGTCAGAAGGATCTGGTCCACCAACTTGGCCACCACGTCCTGCGGCATCGACCGGGTTTGTTCGACGATCTGGTCAACGGTCATGGGCATCGCGCCTACTGCGCCGGCTCCGCCGGTGCGGGCAAGTCTGTGGACGAGGGCGTTGACCCTGGCGGAGCGGAGTTCATGAGGGTAGGGCGAACCGTCCCTGGTGCGCCGCGTTCGGGTGGAGAACGTTCTCCCGTGCGGGAGAATCTCCGGCGCGTTGCGCCTCCGAGAAGTGGAACCATTCTGCCGTACGGCAGAACCTTCGGCTGATGGACACTAATCCGGAAGCGCCGCCCGCTCGCTACTCACTCCTCGCTACTCGCTCCTGCCCCTTCCCCCTTGCCTGCATCGGACCCGCCGGTACGCTGCCCGGCCGTGAACCCCGCCACTCCGGTGTCCGCGGCCGAAGCCCAAGCTCAACCCGACTGCGCCTTGGTTGTTTCCGATCCCCCAAGGCGAGATCCGCGGCATGACCTCTTCAGTGGGCTTGCCGAAGAAGAACCGGAGACATAACTTGCGGCCGTCATGACCGCCGCCGATGTGATCAGCCAGTTGCAGGCCCTGCCGCCATCCGAGGTGGCGAAGGTGCGCGACTGGTTTGCGGCGCACGACGAAGAGTCGCCCGAGTTGTTGGCCGCCATCGATGCCGGCGTGCGTTCGTTGGAGTCCAAGGGCGCGCGGGTGACGACTCGCGAAGCGCTTGCGGACAAGGTACGGCAATGGGCTGGCACGTCGCGCTGACCGACGAGGCGTTGGGCGATCTGGAGCAGGTGGTCGCCTTCCTCGCCCAGCAAAGCCCAGCCGCCGCCGAGCGCCTCGGCCTGGAGTTGGTGGCGTTGATCTTCTCGCTGGAGGAGTTGCCCAACCGGGGCGCGCACGTTCGTACCCGTCCCTCGCTGCGCAAACTCGTGCACCGGCATTTCCTCGTGATCTATCGCGTCAACGACGCTGCCGGC
>JAEXPQ010000103.1 GCA_023446735.1 Verrucomicrobiota bacterium | reverse complement strand
GTTCGGCGCCGTGGTAGATCGCGGTGGCGCCGCGCAGATCGGAGGTCTTGCGGCCGGTCTCGTCATCGAAGAGGGCCAGGCGGAAGTCGATGATCGGGGCGTCGGTCATCGAGGGGGGCGCGGCCCGCGTCGCCGCGCCGAGCGCCAGGAGGGCGGCGAAAAGACCGAGGGCGAAGTGGTGGCGACGGGCGGGCATGGTGCGGTGAGCGGTAGAGCGAACTCTGAACACTGAACTCCGAACTCGGAACTGTGAACTCGGAGGTGTAGGAGAACGAGAACGACTAGGTGGGGCGGGAGGCGAGGATGAGTTCGCAGACTTCGCGGACGGCGCCGGCGCCGGCGGCGCGCACGGGTTGGTAGTCGGCGGCGGTGAGGGCGGAGGGCATGGAGTTCGCGGGAGCCACGCCGATGCCGGCCCAGGAGATCGCGGGAGTGTCGATGTCGTCGTCGCCCATGTAGCAGATGGCCTCCGGTGAGAGTCCGAGACGGGCGGCGAGTTCCTGCAGGGCGGCGAGCTTGTCGGTGCGGCCTTGGATGAGATGCGGGATCTTGAGCTCGGTGGCGCGGCGGGTGGTGGCGCCAGACTCCCGGCCGGAGATCCACGCGACGGCGAGCCCGGCTTGGCGGAGGCGAGAAAGCCCCATGCCGTCGAGTACCGAGAACCGTTTCATCTCGGCGCCGTCGGACGAGACGTAGATGGAGCCGTCGGTGAGCACGCCGTCGACATCCATGGCGAAGAGACGGATGGCGGCCCAGTGCTGGACCGAGGGCGCGCTGGCGGGTTTGGCGCCGAAACGAAAGAGTGAGCGGGAGGTCGCCATGGCTCGGGCGAGTGAAACGCCGAAACGGCGCGGAGGAATCCGAAAATGTCCGGGCCGGGGCGCCGACGGAAGCGTCGGTGGTCGGTGCTGGGCAAGGCCGGTGTGGCGCGCCGGCGCGAGTTTCCGGACAAGAAAACAAGAACGGGAAGACCGGAGCGACCGATCGGGCGGACAAGGGGCCGGGGCGGGAATTCGGCGATGTTGACGGGGATTTTTCGGCTGCGGCGGGCTGCGACGAAAATTCCGGTTGCGGCACGCCGACGCGAATTTCTAACGTCGGACCCTTTATACGTTTGATGCACACGCACGGCCCCAAGCGCATCTACTCTCCGCAATCCCTCGAATGGTGGTTCGAGCGGCTGGCGGAGGAGTGGGAGGAGCACTTTTCCGCAGAAGTGCTCGAGTACGGCCGTACCATCTACCGCGGCAGCCAGATCCGCGAAATCGAGCTCGGCGCCAGCGACGCGATCATCCACCGCCGGGTCGAGAAGAAGGAGGACTACACCGTGATCGAGTGGACCGACGGCAAGCCGTCGGTGCGCTCGTCCTCGACGGACGAGACGGTCGCGCAGGCGATCGCCGTGGCGGGCCTGTACGAGATCGAGGAGTTGGTGGCCGAGGAGATACCGGCCCTGCCGACCACGACCCCGGCGCCGAAGCCGACCGCCGGCACGGGTGCGGCCAACGCGGCCGCGGGCAAGACGCCGGTTCCGAAGGCTCCCGCCGCCAAGGCCGCTTCCGCCGCCGAGGGGAAGGCCGCCGCGGCGGCGAAAATCGAAGGTGAAGGCGAGGCGGCGGCCGGGCGCGAGTTCCTGCTGCACTTCCGCACGGTCGAGAAGGGATTGGCCTGCGAGGCCTATTGGATCGAGGCCGACGGCAGCCGCCTGCCCGCCTACGGCGCGGGGAGCGCGAATACCTTGCACCTCAGCTCCGCGGACCGCGCGAAGGCGATCGGCCTCGCGAGCTATGCCCGCAAGGCGCACTTCCATTTCCACCCGGACAAGCACGCGTACATCCTCGAGCTGGTGCGCGAGATCCCGGAGTTCCTGCGCAACGTGCTGCCGCAATGGCGCAAACATTTCACGGTCGAGGTCGATCCAGCTGTGAAGGGCCTGCAGGATGGCGTGCGCGCGATCGACATCGAGGCGCAGGCGGTCCGCAGCCGCGGCGGCGCCGGCATCGACCTGCGCTGGGTCTTCCGGACCGGCGAGCGGCTGCTCACGGCCGCGGAGGTGGCCGAGGTCACCAAGCAGGCCGGCCAGCAGGTGTTGCTGCCCGGCGTGGGCATCGTCTCGCTCGCGGCCGAGAAGTGGGAGGGCGTGCAGGCGTGGAAGCGGATGACCGCCGACCTCCACGGCGACACCATTCCGCCGTATCTGGTTTTCTCGCTCTTCAACGAGGCGCGCTGGAAGGTCACACTCACCGCCGATCTCGAGCAGTGGAAACAACGCGTGCTTGGCCAGGGCGAGATCGCCGCGGCGACGTTGCCCGATTTCCTCCGCCAGTACCAGCGGCGCGGCGTGGAGTGGATGCACCACCTTGGCGAGACCGACTGCCACGGCCTGCTCGCCGACGAAATGGGTCTCGGCAAGACCGTGCAGGTGCTCTCGCTGCTGGCCTCGCGCCCGCTGCCGAAGCTGCGACACATCGTCGTCTGCCCTGCCAGCGTCGTGCCGGTGTGGCGCGACGAGGCGGCGCGGTTCTTCCCGCAGCTCAGGGTGGAGATCCTCAAGAGCGGCCACGACTTCCTCACCACGCCCGAGCCCGTGCTCTGGATCGCGAGCTACGCGCAGCTGCGCAAGCACCGCGAACAGCTCGCGACCTCGGAGTTCGGCTACGCCATCCTCGACGAGGGGCAGTTCATCAAGAACCCCGACGCGAAGGTTACCCACGCCTGCCAGGCGATCCGCGCGCGCCACCGGTTCGTGCTCAGCGGCACGCCGCTGGAGAATCGGCAGCTCGACCTCTGGTCGATCTTCCGCTTCCTGCTCCCGGGTCTGCTCGGCACGCGCGCCGGGTTCGAGGCCGCGCTCCTGCGCGACCGCGACGGCACGATCGAGCGCCTGCGCGTGCAGATCGCGCCGTTCGTGCTCCGCCGCACGAAGGACGAGGTTGCGAAGGAGCTGCCCGCCAAGGTCGTGATGGACCTGCGCTGCCCGCTCACCGACGCCCAGCGCCGCGAGTACGCGAAGATCTGCGACGAGGGCCTGCGCCGCCTCGGCAGCGACCTCGGCTCGGCGATGCGCGAGAAGTCCTTCGGCCTCTTCGCGCTGCTGACGCGCCTGCGGCAGGCGTGCTGCGACCCCGACCTGCTGCCGTGGGTCAAGGCCGGCACGGAGGAGAGCGGCAAGCTGAACATGCTCGTGGCCAAGCTCGCCGAGGTCCTCGCCGGCGGCCACAAGGTCGTGATCTTCTCGCAGTTCGTGATGTTCCTCGACCGCGTGCGCGAGGTCCTCGCGCAGCAGTTCCCCGAGGTGGCGCGCTACGAGCTCACCGGCGGCACGATCGACCGCCAGAAGCCCGTCCAGCAGTTCCAGAACGCCCCGGGCCGCGCAATCATGCTGGTGAGCCTGAAGGCCGCCGGCACCGGCATCACGCTGCACGCCGCCGACTACGTGTTCCTCCTCGACCCGTGGTGGAACCCGGCGGTGGAGGACCAGGCGATCGACCGCGTGCATCGCCTCGGCCAGACGAATCCGGTTTTCGTGTACCGCCTGATGACGGCCGGCACGATCGAGGAGCGCATCCAGGCCCTGAAGGCGGAGAAGAAGGCGATGTTCGACCAGATCGTCGGCAAGTTCCGCACCGAGTTCGACCTCTCGCAGCACTTCGCCTCGCTCGACAGCCTGATCAAACTCGCCGCCGCCGCGCCCGAGGCCGAGACCGAGGCGGAACTCGGGGAAGGGTAGGCTGCGGGCGGTGGACGGCGGGAGTGCGGCGATTGGTGGACCAGTTTTGCGCCGAGAGAAACGCCGCCACCGCCGTTTCGGTACAAACGCGCGACGGAATTGTGACGCGCGCGTGCTTGTCGCGTGCGCCGCGGCCTGCAACCTCGGATGCGTCCGCGGCGCCGCGGGCATCGGCTTCAACCCGCCGTTGCGCGGCGCCTGCGGCAAACCCCGCAGCATCCTCCTATGTTCACGATGATCCTGATCGGCTTGTTCTTCGGCGTCGGGATGGCCGCGATCGCCACGCTGCTCTTCGGCGTCTACACGATCGGCCCGACCGAGCGCGGCGTGCTCACGACCTTCGGACGCGTCCAGCGCCTCGCCGGCTCCTCGGCGGACGACCCGCACCTCGGCTCGCTCCTGAGCGACGAGGAGAAGGAGCGCTACAACTACCCGAACATCCGCGTCATCCCGCCCGGCGGCCCGTACTTCAAGTGGCCGTGGCAGAAACTCTACAAGGTCGGCATGACGATCCAGACGACCGACATCACCTGGGATCCGGACATCCGGCAGGAGTTCATCGAGGCGGTCACGAAGGACAACCTTACCGTCGCCATCACCGGGCAGCTGCGCTGGCGGCCCTGCGAACGCAACCTCTACGCGTACCTCTTCGGTGTCGCCAATCCGGCGGCACACGTCGTGGGCTACTTCATCTCCGTGTTGCGCGACCGCATCGCCACGTTCCAGGGCGAGACGCATGAGGGCGCGGTCGAGGGCGTCTCGATCAACGACCTGCGCAAGAACCTCTCCAGCATCAACCGCTATATGGAGGAGGCGTGCCGCAAGACCGCCGCGCGGTACGGCGTGGAGCTCGACGCCGCGTTGATCACGACCATCGACCCGCCGAGCGATGTCGACGAGGCGCTCGCCTCGATCAACACCACGCAGAACCAGGTCGCCGCCGCGATCAGCCAGTCGAAGGCGGACGCCGACCAGAAGCTCAAGATGGCCGAGCAGGCCGTGCAGATCGCGCAGAACCGCGCCGCCGCCGAGGCCGCGCCGCTCACCGAGCTGGGCAAGACGCTGGCGGCGATGCACGCCTCCGGCGGCAAGGCCGCGCTCGACGCCTACCTCCGCAACGCCAGCCTTCCGCTTCGCGAGAAGGCCGCGCAGACCGTCGTCAACCTCTGACCCGTTTCCCGCCATGCCTTTCCTCATCGCCATCTTCGCCGGTTTCATCGGCACCTTCATCGCCACGCCGATCGTGCTCGCGCTCGGCCGCGCGTTCCAGCTCTGGCGCGTGCTGCCCGAGCGCACGGTGCTGGTCTACACGCTCTTCGGCAAAGTCATTGGGCAGGTCGACCAGCCCGGGCTGTTCTTCCCGGTCGCGCACTTCGGCCCGCGTGCGATGCTGCTGCCCTTCTTCGGCAAAGCGTACCCGGTCCGAACGCACATCTTCCAGTCCTACCTGCGCAACCAGCTCGTGAACTCCGAGGAGGGCGCGCCGATGGGGGTCGGCATCTGGTTCGAAGGCTTCGTGCGCGATCCCGAGGCGTTCCTCTTCCAGAACGCCGATCCGCTCGGCTCCCTGCAGGCCAACGTCGCCACGGCCGTCGTGAAGCAACTCTCCAACCTGAAGCTCGAGGTGCTCCTCGAGAACCGCGACGCGCTCTCGCGCAAGGTCCGCGAGGAGGTCACGCCGACCTCGATCCGGTGGGGCTTCCATCTCGGCTCGACGTACATCCGCAAGGTTGCTTTCCGCGACCGCGGCATGATCGGCGAGATCCAGCGCAAGGTCGTCAACCGGCTGCGCCAGGTCACCGCCGCGATGAAGCAGGCCGGCGAGAACGAGGTCGCGCTCATCCATTCCTCGGCCGACATGAAGGCCGCGCAGCGCCTCGGCGAGGCGCAGGCCGTACGCCCGATGGTGATCGGCCAGGCGCTGGCCGAGATCCGCCGCCAGCCCGAGGTGGCCGAGGCGCTCTTCAAGCTCCTCGATGTGCAGGCCACGCTGCGCAGCACCGGCAAGGTGATCGTCGCCCCCGGCGGCTCCGCGGGTCTGCTGCTCAACAGCTGAGCGGGTAGGGACGTTTCTCCGAAACGTCCGTTCGGTTTCGGCCCGGCCTCCTTGTGCGGCCGGGCCGTTTTGTATTCCGAAGGCGAGGGAGGTCGGGGCGCGCCGGTCGTGTGGTGGCACGTTTCTCGTTCCGTTCCTCCGAAATGGTATCCGGGCGGCGGAAGGAGGAATCCAAGCGCTTCCGCTACGCGGAGCATCCTGAAACGCGGCGCTTCTGGGTAGCGGGACGGCTTCCGTTCCGCGGGCGGTGCCTTGATTCGTTCTGCCTCAATACGCCGAAACGTCAGAATTTCGGTCCTTTGCCCGCAAGCGTCTTGCCGAGGATGTAGAGGAATGTTTGAGTCGGCTCGTCGGTACTCAGCACCTCCGACTCTTCACCATGAAGAAATCTTCCGGCGAGCTTCTGTCTATTGCGGCGCGAGAGGGTGATGTGAAACAGTTTACGGTGCTGCTGGCGCAGCCGGATGTTCGCGCGAGTCGACCGGTTCTCGACCGTGCGCTTGGAGCTGTGGTCATGTGCGGTGATCGTCCGGCGCGCCTGCGAATCGCGCAGGCGCTCCTCGCCGCCGGGGTAAATCCGAACCAGCGCGGGATCATCGGTCCGATCATGTACTATGTCGCGCTCTGCGGTGATCTCGCGCTCGCGAGGACTTTCGTCGAAGCCGGTGGCGACATCAAGGCCAAGCGGGATGGGGACAACTTGATCGATGCCGCATTCGAGGCTGGGTCGATGGAAACGGCGGAGTATTTCCGCAGTTTGGGCGTTCCTTGGGCGACGCCGTATTTGCGGCATGCCTGCAAAATCGGAGATCGCGCGATGGCCGAGGTTGCACTCAAGGCCGGAGCCGACGTGAACTCTTGCTATGGCACCACGCGGGACACGCCGTTAACGATTGCCTGCGCCCACGGGCAAGTCGACCTCGTGGGGCTCTTGTTGGCCGCTGGCGCCGATCCCAAGCAAAAACTGGACTACGACTCGGCACTGCTATCGGCAGTCCGCTTCGGAAAAAGCACCGAGGCTGTTGACCTGTTGCTCGCGGCTGGTGTCGGCGTCGATAGCCGCGTCGATGGTGACACTGCTTTGATGGCGGCGGCGAAGGAGGGGGATCTGGCAATGGTCCAGCACTTGGTTGCTCGTGGAGCAGATGTGGCAGCCAAGAACCCTAAAGACGGAATGAACGCAGCGGACGCCGCAAGGCACGGCCGACACCGAGAGGTGGTGCAGTATTTGAAAACACAAGGTGCAGCCGGGGGACGGGATCAGGGGCTGAAGTTCGCGCGTGCGTTGGCGCGCGAATTTCAAGGTCCGCTGAAGGAGCGTGGCTTCCCCTCGGGGCGATACGGGCTGCAGACTTTTTGCCAGATCAGTACTCGGTTTGCGGGGTTTCCGAGCCAATTTGCGGTTGCCAACGACGGTTTCGAATTTCGGGCCTTCGATTATCGCCAAATTCAGGGCACGCTCCGCTCTGTATGGCACTTTGCGCGGAATCCACCGGAGACCGGCCGGGAGCAGGTGCTGCGCGAAGTCGACACTGCCTTGCTGCCGCCAGGGTTTCGTCTCTTTTGCGAGCATGACAAAGGTGTAGAGGAGGAGACGGACGTGCTGGCGTGGTTCGATGGAAGGCGGGAGTCGCTTGCCGGATTGCTGCGCGGTGAGCGGGACATGGTCGTGCTAGCGCCCAAAGGGGCGGTGCTGGTTGGCGGCACGACCGATCTCAATGAAGTGCGCCAGAGATTGGCGGTGTTTGCGGACCTCTTGAAACGATTCGCCCGGCCGCCGGAACCGGCGCGGCAATTGTGGATGCGGGAATGGCTGCTGAAGCCGGTCGCCAAGAAGGATGCTGCGACGCTTTCGACGCGGCATGCTTTCGGCGGTAGTTCGACCCACCCGGTAGCGTGTGCTGGTTGTGGAGCTGCGGCCAATTGCATGGCGCGGATCGATCTCGGCGATCCCACCATCACAAAGAGCCCTCTGGGCGCTCATCTGTTGGAGATTCCGTGGTGTCTTGCCTGTGGCGATTGGGGTCCGATGTTCTATCCGCTGGGAAGGAACCTGCTGGCGATCGCCGGTGGCGCGCTTCCCGAGCCTGGAGATTCAGATCTGGCGGAGAAACCACTGCAGTTGGTGCCGGTTCCCTCGGGGAAGAAGGCCGGCCGGAAGAGTAAGCTCGGTGGGAAGCCGAATTGGCTGCAATCCGACGAGGCGCCGGATTGCCCCGAATGCCATGCACCCATGGCATTCGTCCTCCAGCTGGCGAGCGACGCCCGGATCTCCTACGGCGACCTGGGTATGCTCTACGCGTTCATCTGTCCTGAATGTCGGAAGCTAGCCGTGCTCGCGCAGTCCCGTTAAGAGGGTGCGAGTTCGGGGTGGATGCGAGAGACGGAAGCGAAGGGCTTTCGCCTCCAAGAATGGATCCGAGCCTGCCTTGCTTCGGTTACGACGAGAAACTGCTCGGCGCGTTTACCGTTTCGTCCCCGCTTTTGCGGCCATGTCACACGGCCGTCACGGAGCTGTAACAATCGGTCGCTAAGTTCGTGGCCCGACGCACCCGGCCCAGCCGCCGGATGCCAGCCAGTCCCAACCACGACACCGATTCCCATCATGCGCAAACTCCCGCTCGCCCTGCTCGCCCTCGACGGCGGCATCGCCCTCACCACCG
>JAEXPQ010000324.1 GCA_023446735.1 Verrucomicrobiota bacterium | reverse complement strand
GGTCTGCGCCGCGCGCTGTGGCCTGCGCTGTTCGCGTTGGCGGTCTTCGGCGGCGGACTCGCGGGATGGTGTTTGACGGTTCCGCCGGCGGCGCCCGAGGCGGAAGCGCCGGCGGGTCCGGTGCCGGCTCACGCGGGACCGCGGGAGAAGGGCGGACTGGTGGTGCGCACGAAACCGGCGGCGGCGGTCGTGGCGGTGGAGCGGGTCGCGATTGACCGAGCCCCGTTGGTGCTGACCGACCAGCCGGTCGGGACCTATCGGGTGCGGGCAACAGAGAAAGGATACGAGGATTGGAGCGGCGAGGTCGCGCTCCGGGCCAACGACTTTGTCGAGCTGGATGTGGCGCTGGTGCCGGCGATCGGCAGTGTGGAGGTGTCCTCGCAACCGGCCGGGCTGGCCTGCTCGGTGCGCGGGCAACGGGGGCGGGTGCACGGGCGCACGCCTTGTCGGTTCGAGGGCCTGCCTGTGGGGGAGCACGTCGTGGTGGTCACACGACGGCCCGGCTGGGAGGAGCGGCGTTTGGTGACCGTGCAGGCGCGGCGGACGGAGACGGTGTCGGTGGAGCTGCTCGGCGGTTCGGTGCTGGTCGAGACGGATCCGGCCGGCATCGAGGTCTGGTGTCGTGGCGCGCGCCTGGGCAAGACGCCCTGCGTGCTCGAGGACGAGATCCCGGGGCCGATCGAGCTGGAGTTCCGCCGGGCGGGGACGGTGTTGACGAAAGCCACGGCGGTGGTGCGCGAGAACGAGCGCGCCGAGGTTCGACTGAACCTGCGCGCGCGATTGGCGAACCCGGCGCGTTAGGCCACGCGGGAATGCCGGGTTGTGGGGGAGCGGTTGCGCTCCGCGGCTCCGTGGCCCGTACGAGACTCAGCCGAGCTGGTTTTCGACCTCGAAGGGGCGGCCGGCGATCTCGAAGGAGGTCCGGTTGCCGGCGGCGCGAACTTGGCCGACGCCGAAATCGCGGGCGCGGCCGAGGGTCCGGTTCATTGCATCGAAAGAGCGGACACGCACGGTGAGGCGGGTGGCGGGGCCGTCCGACTGAACTTGCTCCACCTGTCCATATTGCCCGACGAGCGCGAAGGCGCGGCGGTGGGCCTCGTCGGCCGTGTCATCGAGCGTCACCTCCGCCGTGGAGGCCGCCAGGCGCCGCGACGGCAGCAGGAGCGCCGCTCCGGCGAGGACGAGGCTGCGGGTCACGAAATGGCGGCGATCGATGGCAGGATTCATGGGAGTGGGCGCTTGGGCGGAGGCGCGCTGGGGCGAGCATCCGCAAAGGGGAGGACGATTCAAGACAAAGGATTTGCGCCGGGGATTTCACGTGAGCCGAGCGCCGCCACGACTTGCGCGCGGCTTGGGAGGTTGGAACCGCGGCCGAGCTCGGCCCCGGCTCCCTGTCGCCGCTGCCGGCGCGAACGGGAGTCCTCCGGCCTAACGGGCGGCGAACACGATGCGGGTGATCTGGACGATGCCGAAGAGCGCGACAACGATGCCGCAGCCCTGGTTCAGCCGCCGCATCCAGTAGCCGCTGGCCTTCTCGCGCATGCGGCTCGCGAGGCTGCTCAGGATCGTCCACCAGAGCGTCGAGCCGCAGAAGATGCCGGCGACGAGGATGAACGCGTCGAAGTGGCTGCCGAGGCGCGCGGCCACGGCGAAGCCGGCGAAGATCGCTCCGGCGCCGACGAGCGTCATCGGGTTGCCGATGGTGATCAGGAGCGACGTCGTGAACGCGCCGAACCAGCCGGGCCGCGGCGCCGGGGTCTTGGGCATCTCGCGCGGCGGCGAGGTGCGCCACACGACATATCCGATCGCCAGCAGGATGAAGCCGCCGACGTTCTCGAGCAGGCGCGTGTGGTCGGCGAAGAAGTCCGAGACCGACGAGATGCCGAAGGCGAGGATGGAGCAGATGAGGGCATCGGCGAGGGCGGCACCGAGGCCAGTGACAATCCCCGCGCGGGCGTGATGCAGGAGCGAGCGCCGGAAGACGAGCAGCCCGACCGGGCCGACCGGGACCGACATCCCGAAGCCGATCGCCAGGCCGATGAGTGGTATCCGCCAATCCATCCCGTAGCCTCCCGTTCGCCGCGGTCGCCTAGCGGCGCACCTGCCCGGTGCCGTCGATCACGAACTTGTAGCTGCACAGCTCGGCCAGGCCCATCGGGCCGCGCGCGTGGAGGCGGTCGGTGGAGATGCCGATCTCGGCGCCCAAGCCGAACTCGAAGCCGTCGGTGAAGCGGGTGCTCGCGTTCCAGTATACGGTGGCCGAGTCGACCTCGGCCTGGAAACGGCGGCCGGCGGACTCGTCGGCGGTGACGATGGCGTCGCTGTGGTTGGAGCTGTCGCGATTGATGGTGGCGATCGCCTCGTCGAGGGAGTCGACGACGCGCACGGCGAGGATGTAGTCGAGGAACTCGGTGCGGTAATCCTCTTCGGTGGCGGGCTTGGGCGCGAGGCCGGCGGCGGCGAGGATGGCGGCGGAGGCGGCGTCGCAGCGCAGCTCCACGCCGCCGTTACGCGAGGCCTGGAGGGCCTTGGCGAGGCGGGGCAGGGCGGTGGCGGCGATGTCGCGGTGGACGAGGAGCTGCTCGGCGGCGTTGCAGGCGCTGGGGCGCTGGACCTTGGCGTTGACGAGCAGCGGCTCGGCGAGTGCGAGGTCGGCGGCGCGGTCGACGTAGACGAAGCAGACGCCCTTGTAGTGCTTGATGACCGGGATCGAGGAGTTCTCGGTGACGAAACGGATGAGCGCCTCGCCGCCGCGGGGGATGAGGCAGTGGACGAGGTCGTTGAGCTTGAGGAGCGTGTTGAGCGCGGCGCGGTCGGTCGTGGGGATGAGCTGGACGGAGGTCGCGGGCAGGCCGGCGGAGGCGAGGGCCTCGGCGATCAGGGCGGCGAGGGCGGTGTTGCTGTGGAAGGCCTCCTTGCCGCCGCGCAGGATGGTGGCGTTACCGGATTTCAAGCACAGCGCGGCGCAGTCGACGGTGACGTTCGGCCGCGACTCGTAGATGATGCCGATCACGCCGATGGGCACGCGGAGCTTGCGGATGACGATGCCGTTGGGGCGGGTGGTGCGCTCCAGTTCGGTGCCGACGGGGTCGGGCAGGGCGACGATCTCGCGCACGCCCTGGGCCATCTGGCGGATGCGGGAGTCGTTGAGGGTGAGACGGTCGAGCAGCGCGGCGGAGAGGCCGGCGGCGCGGCCGGCGTCGAGGTCCTGGGCGTTGGCGGAGAGGAGGGCCGGGATGGAGGCTTCGATCTTCTCGGCGAGCGCGGTGAGCGCGCGGTTCTTGGCCTCGGTGGAGGCGACGGCCAATTTCAACGAGGCGGCGCGGGCGGCCTCGGCGAGCTGGCGGACGGTGAGAGCGAGATCGGTTTCCATCGGAGCACGGATTGAAAACGGACCATCCGCGGGGGGAAAGGGGAATCGTGAGGCGGTGAGCGGTGGGCCGTCACCGGTGGCCGGTGCGTCGGTTTCGCGGTCCGCCGGTGCCGAACGCTGGTGTAGAGGACGGACACGGCGCGGGGATTGGCGGTCGGAGGGCGCGGCGGCGAGCCGGCTCTCCGCAGTTGCTCGCGCGAGCCTCGCGCCTCCGCGACGCGTGTCGAGCGCCCGGGGGCGCGTCCCGACTCCTGGATCCGGGCGCAGGATCGGCGACGCGATCGGATTTCTTCTTACGCCCTTTTCGCGATCGTGCCAGCGCTTGCCGATTGACTCCGAAAACTGGAGCCGCTGCCGTCTGTGGCTCGAGCGTGCGCCCCGGCGCCCGTTCGGCGGGGTGGGCGGGCGTGGGCTCGCGGATACCGGGAGAAACCGACAGACATGAGAACACGAACGATTCTTGCGCCTCTTGCTGCGCTCACGGCTTTGGCGTTGGCACCGGGGGCCTTCGCCCAGACGACCATCACGCAGTGGAAGCTGACGCATTTCACCGCGGCCCAGCTCATGGCGGACCTTGCGGCCGACGACGCCGATCCCAATGGCTGCCCGGAGCCTTCACGCCTCTCCGCCCGTTGACTGGCGCGGCAAGCGCGACGGCTCCAAACGGGGAAAGACCGCGAACCGGCTAGAAAAGACTGACCGAAACCACTCCATACAATGAGAACACCGAATCCTACCCTCGCGGCGTTGTTAGCGCTGTTGTTCGTGACCCCGGCATTCGCTGAGCTGTACCGGATCGAGATCGAGGGAGTGACCACTTCATTCAGCACTGGCTCCGGCTCGTGGGGCGACGACGTGGCGATCGGCACTCCGGTGACGCTGGCGCTCACCGTCGACTCCGCGGCCGGCGTGCCGTGGGACATCTCCAGCCGGGTATTCGAGGGCGTCGACGGCTTGTTGTCGGTCGGATCGTTCCAGATGCAGATGGCGACGAGCTTCTACGTTTACGATAACGACCCGATCAACGGCGACGTTTTCGCGATCGAAGAGATGCCGCCCACGATCCAGAATCGTTTCTCCTATTCCGGGTTCTCCGCTCGGCTTGGCAGCTCCGATCCCTCCCTGCTGAGCGATACGACCGCACCAACCCACACCGTTGACATGGGCGAGTTTGATACACGTTGGCTCAATATCTGGGGCGCGACCGACGAAACCTTCGGAACCCCCACCGTCAGCCGTCTCAACGCCACGATCATCGGTTACTCCGTGACGGCGATTCCTGAACCTGCGACGACCGCGCTATGGATGGGTGCTGCAGCGATCGCCGCGTTATTAATTCGGCAAAAAGATAGCGCCTCTTTCTGAAATGTGCTGTGCTTGAGGTCATGAAGGAAGACGGACGCAAAATGACCAAAGAACAGCTCGGCGCGGCCCGCCGACGCGCGATGCAGTTGGTGGACGAGGGCTGGCTCCAGGCCGACGCGGCGAAGGCCGTCGGGGTGCATGTGCGTACCGTGCGGCAATGGGGCCAGCATCGGCGCGAGCACGGACTGGCTTCGCTGGTGCGAGACGAGCGCGGGCGCGCGTTGGGCGAGGGCCGCACGCTGACGGCGGCGCAGGAGAAGGAGTTGCGCAAGCTCATCACCGACAAGATGCCCGATCAGCTCAAGCTGCCCTTCGCGTTGTGGACGCGCCGCGCCGTCGCCGAGTTGATCGAGCAGCGCTACGGGCTGAAGCTGCCGGTACGCACGATGGGCGAGTACCTCAAGCGCTGGGGCTTCACCCCGCAAAAGCCGTTGCGCAAAGCCTACGAACAGCAACCCAAGGCCGTGCAGGAATGGCTGACGTCGAGCTACCCGGCCATCGCGGCCGCGGCCAAAGCCGAAGGAGCAGAGATCTTCTGGGGCGACCAGACCGGCGTGAACAACCAGCCCAGCGCCCCACGCAGCTATGCGCCTCGCGGTCAGACGCCCACGGTGCGACAACAGGCCAAGCGCTTCGGCTTCTCCGTGATGAGTGCGGTGACCAACCGCGGTAGCGCCCGGTGGATGGTTTACGCGGGCGCCCTGGACTCGGCCCGGCTCATCGAGTTCCTCGTCCGGTTGGTCCGGCTGGCCGGCGGCCGCAAAGTCTACCTCATCCTCGACAACCTGCGGGTGCACCACAGCAAGCCGGTCAAACAATGGCTCGCCGCCCACCGCGAACAGATCGCCGTGCATCATCTGCCCAGCTACAGCCCCGATCTCAACCCGGACGAGCGGCTCAACCGTTCGCTCAAGAGCAAGCTGGCCCAACTGCCCGCCCCCCGCGATGCCGCGCAACTGCGCCAGCAGGCGATCGGACAGTTGCGATCCTGCCACCGCCAGCCCGCACTGATCCAATCCTTCTTCCAGTCACCAACCACATCCTACGCCGCCTGAGGCGCTGTCTCATTGCCGAATTAATAAAACTACTATGCGAATCGGTTTAGCCATATCGATACTGGTTGTGGTAATTGTCGGAAGTGCCGCTGTCGGCTTGTTTGTTGTCCGAGACGGCGCGGTTACTAAAACGCCCGTAAGTAGATCTGCAGGTTCGTCGACTCATGAGCCGTTGAAGTTTGAGTTCCCTAAGCAAACTAAGTGGCCAGTAGGGGTGCTCATGCAGCCGTCGCGAAGTGTGTTCAGGAGTAATGATAAGGCAAGCTATATGCATCGCATCAAATTCTTGGCTCAGACCGCGGGCGGCCTTGGGTTGAGTGAGGATCAAATTGATCAATTACAGGATGTGTTCTCCTCAATATATGAGGCGCGTGTGAATTACGAGGCGGCGATTGCACGTCACGGGAAACTGCCGGACGGTGAAACGGCAATCGAGATTCCTACGTACCGGGAGTACGGGGCTCAGTTGAGGGAGATGGCTCTCTCGATGTTCCGGACAATACTAGGAGATGATTTGTCTGGCACTGTTATTGAGCGAATCGGTAGCGAGATCGACGCATCCAATGCGTATTGGGGTAGTGTTCCGCAAACAATGCTGGTGCGCTATGATGCCACAAAAAAGTTGTATGTGATAACACATACAATCAACCCGGAATTGCTGCCTGTGCCCGGCACGTTTCGACAGGATATCGATAGGGCGTTTCCTCCGGGGAGTCTTGGTGATTACGATGCTTACGGTCCACTGTTTCCGAAAATCGCTCCTTGATGAGTGTTATATCGAGGCGGATTGAAGGGGCGGGTTGAAGGGGACAGGGGGCGGGTTGAAGGGGACATGTCGCGACAATTGACAAAGTAACCACGGAGTGGACTCATGCGGCACACGTCGCGCCAGTCGTTCCGCCTGTCACGCCGTCCGCTTCCTCCCTCCGCTCCTGGCGTCGCTGCGGTTCGGTAACGTCCCCCGGCAACGACAAATCCACTGCCCTGCCGGCAGGGAGCGATGACTGTCGCGGGGGGGGACACCCACCCCGCCGGCATCGGCGAGCCCTCGCGGGAGCTCGGGCGCAACGCGGCGCTCCTGGAAGACCCGCGCCGTCGCCGTCCCGACCGCGCTGCGCGTTGTTCAGCGCTGAGCCGACCACCGCTCCGCATTCTACCAGCGGCCGCTGCTGCCACCGCCCGAGGAGCGGCCGCCGCCGAAGCCGGAGGAGGAACGGCCGGTCGAGGCCGGTCTGATGGGAAGGACCGGCAGTACGCGGGTGGTCACCCGGCTGTCGTTGCAATGGGCGCACTGTTCGCGGACTTCGACGAGACCGGTGGTGACCGTCGTCGCGGCGGCGAGGGTGCGGCTGACGCTGCTCCGGGTCTGTGCGCCGCAGCGCGGGCAAGCCGAGTAACGGGTGAACCAGCGACCGCGCCGGACTTTGTCGACCCGCAGGCACGAGGGGCAGAGCCAGACGATGTGGTCGACGCTGCCGATCCGCTCTTCGGCGAGCTCGGCGGCGGAGAGGTGGGCATCGTCCTGCGCCTCGTCGAGCTTGGTCATCGGGAGCCGGCATTGCGGGCAGTTGTGGATCTGTGCGAGGCGTGCCTGATGCACGATCAACCAGACGAGGAAAACGACCGCGAGGGCGGCGCATGCCATGAGGACGAGGACGGCGAACGGCGAGAAGGCGGGAGGGCGGGCCGGGGCGGGAGGCGCCGGCCGGGCGGGCGGCTCGGCGGGTGTCTCGACTCGCTCGGGGCCGGTGACGGTTGGGACGCCGACGCCAAAGAACTGCTCGGCGCAGGCGCGGGCGCCGCCGTCGATGGCTCCAGGTGCGTCGCCGGCGCGGAACCGCGCGACGATGATGTCGCGCATGATGCGGTCGCTGCGGGCGGTTTGGGCGGGGGTGTCGAGACCGCGGCCGAGGACAATCTCGGCCTTGTGATCGCGCAGGGCGACGAAGAGCAGCAGGCCGTTGTCGCGGGTGCGGTCGCCGATTCCCCAGCGGTTGAAGAGCTCGGTGGCGAAACGGCGGGAGTCGGCACCACCGATGGTGTTCACGGTGACGATGGCCATCTCCGCACCGTCATGCCGCGGGACCTCGTCGAGGAGCCGGTCGAGCGCGGTGCGCGTTTCGGTCGGCAGGACCTGCGCCTGGTCGACGATCCAGCCCTGCGGTCGGGGCGAGGGGATATCGGCCGGAGTGGAGACGGCAAACAGCCGGATGGTCGCGAGGAAGACGGCGAGGAATCCCAACCCGAGGAGACGCATGGCGGCGGAGCATGGCGACGGTCGCGGTCCCGTCGATAGCGGAGCCGTTCTACAGCGCAGCCAAATTTCGAATGCACGGCGGCCCGGCGGTGCGGCCGCAACGCGGACGCGCGGTCAGTCGATATGCAGGCTCGGCGCGGCGGTCGCGGTGGAAGCGGCGAGGTCCTCCCAGTTGGCGCGCACCTCGGGGGCGAGCGGTTGGGCGGCGAGCCAGGTGCGGGCTCCGGCGGAGTCGCGTTCGTAGAGCGAGCGAAAGACGCGGAAACGCGCCGCGGTTCGGAGGGCGGGCTCGGCGATGGCGGCGACGGTCGCGGTGGCCTGCGCGGCGTCGCCGTTCTCGCTCCAAGCGCGCGCGGTCGCGGCGAGCGCGTGGTCGCGGGCGGTGCCGGCGGGCAGGGTGAGGGCCCAGGCGGTGGCAGTCTCGCGGTCGGCCTCGAAGTAGCCGGCGGCGGTCGTGGCCGCGAAGGCGGGCTCCACGAGGTCGGGCCGCTCGGCGATCCAGCGCGCGGCGGTGGCGACGGGCAAGCTGTTGAGGGCGGACTGGATCGAGGTGCGCTCGAGCTCGCCCGCGGGCACGGCGTCGATGCTGGCGAGCAGGAGGTCGGGTTCGTTGTTGGCGACTTCCTCGAGCTTGGCGCGGAGGACGGCGGCGCGTGTCGGGGAATCGCCGAGACGCTCGGCCCAGGCTTCGGCGGCGGTGGGGTCGGAGCGCCGCCAGTTGGCCCAGGCCGACACCATGAGGGGTTCGAAATCGGCGGGCGGCAGCGCGGTGTGGGCGAGGGCGGCGATGCGTTCGGGGGCGGTGCCGAGCGCGCTCTCGGCGAGCGCGCGCACCGCGGCCGCGCGGGCCTCGCTGGCGAGCTGCTCGGCGAGGCGGAGCGCGACGGTGGCGTCGTTGTAGGTGAGGGCGTTGACGGTGTAGCCGATCGTCTCGGCGCCGGGCTGGAGGCGGAGGAGGGCGTCGGCGGCCAGCGCCGCGTCGCGGTTGGCGAGGGCGAGGAGCACGCCGCGGGCAGCGAGGTCGGCGTGCGGTTCGCCGCGCTGGTGTTCGCACCAGGCGACCGCGGCCTGCGGGTCGCGGGCGGACCAGAAGCTGGCGATCAGTTCGGCGGAGGTGACGCGCTCGGTGGCGGGGAGCGCGGCGAAGAGCGCGAGCGCGGCGGGCGGGTCCTGCTGGACGAGGTTTCCGACGATGTAGGTAAAGGTGTGCGGCTCGACGGCGATGCCTTCCGCGCGAACCAGCGCGAGGGCGGCGGCCGGGTGCTGGTCGCAGAGCGAGCCGACGATCTGGGTGGCGAGTTCCTTGCGCGCCGCGAGGGGTACCCGGTCGCGTAGCCAGGCGGCGACGGCTTCCGGCGCGTCGCGGCCAGCGGCGGCGAGCGGGATGCAGAGCGCGTTGGTGCGTTCGGGGAAGCGCGGGGCGCCGTGCACGAAGGCGACGGCCGCCCACGGGTCCGTATCCGACCAGTGGTTGAGGAGCTGAACGATCTCGGACCAGTCGCGCATCGGGCAGCCGGCGGCGAGCCAGGACTCGATGCGGGCGCGGTCTTCTCCGGCGGCGGACTCGGCCGCGGTCGGCGCCGCTTCGGCCGGAGCCGCGTTGGCCGCCTCCGCGGTGACACCGGTGGCGCCGGGAGTCTCGGCCTGCGTCGCGGGCGCCGGGCCGGGCGCGGAGGGACGCCGGTGTTGGCCGACGGCGAAACCGCCGGCGGCGCCGGCGACGAGTCCCAATCCGAGAAAGAGTGCCTGGGGTTTCACGAAACGGCGGAGCGTGGCGGTTCCGGACCGCGTGGCGAGCCCGGGAATGCGCCGCAGTCGGTGCTCAGTTCTTCTGAACTCCGGTCTCGGGCGCGAGCGGCTCGAAGACGAAACGCAGGGCGCGGTTGAGCGCCTCGGCGTTGGTGCCGGCGTGGCGTTCGCCCTCGATGGTGCGGAACTGGTAGGTCAGCCCCTCGTAGGCCCGCTCCCGGAGTTGCCGGTCGAAGCGCTGGATGTCGGCGACGAAGGCGGCCCATTCACAACTGCCGACCGAGAGGAAAAGCCGCGCCGGAAGGGCCCGGTGGTCGCGGGCGAACTCGGCCTCGTAACCAAATCCCCATTCCCGGCCCAGGCTCACGGCGGGGCTGATGGCGATGTAGCTGGCGAAGAGCCCGGGCTTGGCGAACAGCGCGTAGAGGGTGAACGTCCCGCCCAGCGAGGAACCGGTAAGCACGCGTTGGCCCGGGTCGCCCCGATACTCGCGCTCGACCAGCGGGATGATCTGCTCCTCGAGTGCCGCGAGGAAACGGTCCGCGTGACCGGTGTCGGTGCCTTCGGCGAGCGGCACCGGCGCGAGCTCCCATTGCCGGAGTTTGCCGTAGTCGAGATTCTCGCCCGCGTAGCCGATCCCCACGACGATGAACTCGGGAACGACCTTGTCGTAGACCAGCGGCGAGGCGAGGCCGTTGAGCAGCACGAAACCCCAGTAGGCGTCGCACTGGTACACCACGGGATAGCGTCGCCCCGGGGAGGTGGCGTAGGAGGGTGGCAGCGCGATGTGCAACAGGTAGTCGCGGCCGTCGGCCGTGCGGGGCAGCGGGCGCAGTTGGGTGTTGCCGAGGACGTAGGCGGGATAGCTCGCGGGGGGGGGAGCGGCGGGTTCGGGGG
>JAEXPQ010000318.1 GCA_023446735.1 Verrucomicrobiota bacterium | reverse complement strand
CGCCGCGCAGCCGCCCCTGGCCGGAGCTGATGCCCTGTAGCGGCGCCGTTCCGGCGCCGTCTCCCCTTCGCCCCGCGGCCCCCCGGCCGCGGGGCTTTTTGTCGTCCCTTTCCCGCCGCCCGCGATTTGAGAACTGGGGACAGCCGCACACAGTTCGCCCGCGTGCCCCTCGACCCCACCCCATCCCCGGCGGCTCCTCCGCGCCCGGCCGCCGCGCCGCCCCCGGCTCCGGACGCCAACCCCGCGGACCCCTCCTCCGCGTTCGGCCCGCAGTTCGCCCTGCTCGTCGCCGGGCTCTTCCTCACGCTCCCGCTGGTCGCCTTCAGCATGGCGCGCGACTTCGGCTGGCTGGGCTTCCGGCACGACGTGTTCGCGATGCTCGTCCCGGCCACGTTCGTGCAATTCGTCGTGGGCTGGCGGTTCTACCGCGGCGCGTGGCGCCGCCTGCGCGCCGGCGGCGCCAACATGGACGTGCTCGTCGCCCTCGGCTCCTCCGTCGCCTACGGTTCCAGCCTCGCCGTCGCGTTCGGGCTCGCGCCCGGCACCGCGGTGTATTTCGAAACCAGTGCCGCCATCGTCACCCTCGTGCACCTGGGAACCTTCCTGGAGGCGCGCGCCCGCCGCCGCGCCGGTGCCGCCATCGCCGCCCTGCTCGGCCTTCAGCCCCGCACCGCAACCATCTGGCGTGCAGGCGTGGAGACAACCGTCGCCGACGACGAGGTCGCCGTGGGCGACCTCGTCGTCGTGCATCCGGGCGAGAAGATCCCGGTCGACGGCATCGTCACCGCCGGGCGCTCCGTGATCGACGAGTCGCTGGTGACCGGCGAATCACTGCCCGTGGCCAAGGCGCCCGGCGACACCGTGATCGGCGCCACCCTCAACCAGGGCGGCGGCCTCCAGTTTCGCGCGACCAAGGTCGGCCGCGACACCACGCTCGCGCAGATCATCGAACTCGTCCGTCAGGCCCAGTCCAGCCGCGCGCCCATCCAGCAACTCTCCGACGAGATCGGACGCTACTTCGTGCCGATCGTGCTCGCGCTCGCGCTCGTCACCTTCGTCGGCTGGTCACGGGTGGACGGAGTCGCCTGGTCCGAGGCGTTGATGAACGCTGTCGCGGTGCTCGTGATCGCCTGCCCTTGCGCGATCGGTCTCGCCACCCCAACCGCGATCCTCGTGGGCATGGGCCGCGGCGCCGGCCTGGGGGTGTTCTTCCGCCACGGCGAGGCGCTGGAGCGGGCCGGCCGCGCGACCGTCGTCGTGCTGGACAAGACCGGCACCATCACCTGCGGCCGCCCGGAGGTCACGGACGTGATCCCCGCGCCGGGGCGTTGCGCCACCGAGGTGCTGCAGCTCGCGGCGAGCGCCGAACGCGGCTCCGAGCACCCGTTGGGCGCCGCGCTGGTGCGCGCCGCCGCGGATCGCGGCCTCACGCTCACCACACCACGGGATTTCCAGTCTCTCGGCGGACTCGGTATCCGCGCCGCACTCGGCGACCAATCAGTCCTGATCGGCAATCCGCGGCTGTTCGCCCAGGAAGGCATTGCCCTCGGCGCGCTCGCCGAGGACCTCGCCCGCCTCCAAGCCGCGGGCCGCACCGTGATGCTCGTCGCCGCCGGCCGCGGCGCGCCCCTGCAACCGCTCGGCCTGCTCGCCGCGGCCGATCCCGTGAAATCCGGAGCACGCGAAGCCGTAACCGAACTTCGAAGACTCGGTCTCGACGTGGTGATGCTCACCGGCGACCAGCCCGCCACCGCGCACGCCATCGCGGCCGAGGTGGGCATCGATCGCGTCTGGGCCGGCGTGCTCCCCGCGGAAAAGGCAGCGAAGATCCGCGAACTGCAGTCCGCTCCGCCCGTCGCGGGCACGCTCAAACCAGTCGTCGCGATGGTGGGCGACGGCATCAACGACGCCCCCGCCCTCGCCCAAGCCGACGTGGGTCTGGCGATCGGCACCGGCACGGATGTGGCCGTCGCGGCCGCCGGCATCACCCTCGTCGGCGGCGATCTCCGCGGGGTCGGCCGCGCCATCGGTCTCTCGCGCGCCACCTGCGGCACCATCGTCCAGAACCTCGTGTGGGCGCTCTTCTACAACGTCGCGTTGATCCCATTGGCCGGATACGGCCTGCTCAGCCCCATGCTCGCCGCGGGCGCGATGACGTTCAGCTCCCTCTTCGTCGTCACCAACAGCCTGCGCCTGCGGCGCACCCCGCTGGCCGCGCCCGCCCGCTCGCTCCTGCCCCCCGTCTCCCCTGCGCGGCTGCCCGCCTTCCGCCCGGCGCCCATGTCCTGGACCAGTCTGGTGCCGCGCGTGCTCGCCCCGGCCGCGGCCCTGGCCGCGCTCATCGTCCTGCCGATGGTCTCGATGGCGGCCGGCCCCGACCTCAAAGGCGCGTTGCCCACCACCATGACGCCCACCCTCATGATGGTGATGGCGATCGCCAACGGCCTCATCGCCGTTTCCTACGGTTCGATACCAGTGTTCCTCGTGGTCTTCGCCGCCCGGCGCAAGGACCTGCCGTTCTCGTGGGTCGTGGTGCTCTTCGGCGCCTTCATCCTCGCCTGCGGTGCCACGCACTTCGTGCATGTCATCGGCATCTGGCGTGCGGTGGACTGGTGGCAGGCCGCGGTCGACAGCGCCTGCGCAGCCGTCTCGCTCGCCTCGGCGGTGGTGCTCTGGCCGTTGCTGCCCAAGCTGCTCGCCCTCCCCAGTCCGGCGCAACTGCGGGCCGTGAACCGCGAACTGGAACGCGAGAAGACCGCGCTCGAGCAGACCCGCGACGAACTGTGCCGCACCAACGCCGAGATCGAGCAACGCGTCGCCGAGCGCACCGCCGAGCTCGCCCGCACCAACGCCGCCCTCCAGTCCGAGATCGCCGAGCGCCGACGCGCCGAGCACGAGCGCGAGACGGTCCTCGGCGACCTCGAACGCGTGAACGCAGAACTCGAGCGGCTCATCTACGTGGCCTCGCACGACCTGCGCTCGCCGCTGGTCAACTTGCAAGGGTTCAGCCAACGCCTGGAGAAGAGCTGCGGCGATCTCACCGCCCTGCTCGAGCAGCCGGAGGTGCCGGCCTCCTTCCGGGCGGCCGCCGAGCGGATCGTCGGCGAGCGCATCCCCGGCGCGCTCAAATACATCCGCTCCAGCACCGCCCGCATGGACGCGCTCATCAACGGCCTGTTGCGCATGTCACGGCTGGGCCATGTCGCGATGAAGATCGAGGAGCTCGACCTCGACCGCCTCGTGCGCGAGACGATCGCCGCGCAGACCTTCCAGATCCAATCCGCCGGGGCCGAGGTGCAGCTCGAGCCGTTGCCGCCCTGCCGGGGCGACGCGAACCTCATCACCCAGGTCTTCGCCAACCTCCTCGACAACGCGCTCAAGTACCGCGATCCGGCGCGCCCGCTGCGCCTGGGCATCAGCGGGCGGCGCGAGGACGGTCGCGCGATCTACTGCGTGGCCGACAACGGCCGCGGCATCGCCCCGGAGCACCAGGACAAGATCTGGGAGATGTTCCACCGCCTCGAGCCCGAGGGCCCGGTCGGCGGCGAGGGGCTCGGGCTCAACGTCGTGCGCCGCATCGTCGACCGCCACCGCGGCCGCGTCTGGGTCGAGTCCGCCCCGGGCGAGGGAAGCCGCTTCTTCCTTTCGCTGCCGGCAGTTTGAAAACTGGAGACGAAAGCCCACGTTCCTGCCCTCGCCCCCGATACCCCGCGCGCGGCGCGCCGCCACCTTGGCGCCGCGACCACCGCCCCCACCCAACCCCACGCCCACCCCATGGCCGACGCCCCCGACACCGTGACGATTCTCATCGCTGAAGACGACGACGGACATGCCGAACTCATCCGCGACCTGCTCGAGGAAGTCGGCGTGCGCAACCTCACCCACCGTTTCCGCGATGGCCAGGAGGTGCTCGACTATCTCGCCGCGCATGGAGACCCCCAACCGCAGGTCGGCCACCGCTACCTGCTGTTGCTCGACATCCGCATGCCGCGCGTCAACGGCGTCGAGGTCCTGCGCCGCCTGAAGGCCGACCCGCGCTTGAAGGACATCCCCGTGATCATGCTCACCACCTCCGACAGCCCGCGCGAGATCCAGGAGTGTTATCACCTCGGCTGCAGCTGCTACGTCGCCAAGCCCGTGGAGTTCGGGCGCTTCGCCGAGGTCCTGCGTCAGCTCGGTCTCTTCCTGATGATCGTGCACCTGCCGAAGCTCGGGCCGTCTCAGACCTGAGCCCGCTTGGCCCACTCCGCCGGCCGGCGCCGGTGGCGGCCACGCGACTCCGCCCCATGATCCCCGCCGCCCTCCGCATCTTGATCGTCGAGGACGACCAAGGCCTCGCCGAGCTCTTCAGCGACCTGCTCGAACAGGCCGGCTTCCGCTGCGCCCGGGTCGCGAGCGGGCGGGAGTGCCACGCCTGGCTGACCGCACACGAGGTCGACCTCCTGCTCATCGACTACTCCCTGCCGGATTGCCTCGCGCAGGCGCTGGTCGACGAACTGCGCACGGCCGGCGCCCTGCAACCCTTCATCATCGTCACCGGCCACGGCGATGAACGCGTCGCCGTCGAGATGATGAAGCTCGGCGCCCGCGACTATCTGGTGAAGGACAACCTGGTCCTCGACCGCCTGCCCGCGGTGGTGCAACGCACCTTGCAGGAGATCGAGAAGGAGCGGCGTCTCGCCGCCTCCGAGCGCGCCCTGCACGACAGCGAGGTGCGGCTGGCCGAGGCGATGGACCTCGCCCACCTCGCCCACTGGGAGTTCGACGTCGCCTCCGCCTCGTTCACCTTCAACGACCGCTTCTACGCCCTCTACGGCACCACGGCCGAACGCGAAGGCGGCTACCGGATGGCGGCCGAGACCTACGCGCGCGAGTTCCTCCTGCCCGAGGACGCCCACATGGTCGCCGACGAAATCCGCCGCGCCCTCGAGGCCCCAAGCCCAGCGACGCGCTGGCGTATCGAGCACCGCATCCGCCGCCGCGATGGCGCCCACCGCCACGTCAGCGTGCAGATCGTGGTGCATCAAGGATGCCGCCGGACACACCATCGGCATCCGCGGCGCCAACCAGGACATCACCGAACGCAAACAAGCCGAGGAGCGGCTGCGGGCCAGCGATGCCTTCCGGGAACGCGTGTTCGACAGTTCCCCGATCCCGCTCGTCGTGCTGGACGGGGAGAGCAGCCGAATCGTCGACTGCAACGCCGCCGCCGTCGCCATCTACCGGATGCCCTCCCGGGCCGCCGTGCTCGGGAAGGGCCCGCTGGATTTCTCGGCCCCGGTGCAGTACGACGGCACGCCCTCGGAAGAGAAGGCCCGCGCCCTGATCGCACGCGCCCTGGCGGGCGAGACTCTGCATTTCGAATGGCTTCACCGTCGGCCCGACGGCACCCGTTGGGATGGCGAGGTGAAGCTGATGAGCTTCACAACGGACGAGCGCCGGCTGCTCCAATTCACCCTCCACGACATCACTGAGCTCAAGCGCACCCGGGCCGCCCTCGAGCACAGCGAAGCCCTCTTCCGCCGCACCTTCGACGAGGCCCCGGTCGGCGCCGCGGTCGTCACGCCCGCCGGCCTCTTCCAGCGGGTGAACGCCGCTCTGTGCCGCTTCCTCGGTTACTCCGAGGCCGAACTCGTCGGCCAGCGCTTCGTCGATGTGACCCACCCCGAGGACCTCGAGGAGAGCCGCACCCTCGTGCGCCGCCTGTTGCAGGGGGAGATCGCCGCCTTCGACCAGGAGAAGCGCTACCTCCGCAAGGACGGCGCCACCGTCTGGGGCCGGGCCTCCGTCTCCCTCGTCCGCGACCTCGCCGGCCAACCGCTCCACCTCGTCCCCATCATCCAGGACATCAACGCCCGCAAGCAGACCGAGGAGGATCTCCGCCGCAGCGAACAGCGCTACGCCACCACCCTCGCCGCCGTGAACGACGGTCTGTGGGAATGGGACGTACCCACCGGCACCGCCTATTTCAGCCCGTCCTACTACGCCGTGCTCGGCTATGCCGACGGCGCTTTCCCGGCCGACTATCCCCACTGGCGGGAGCTCTTGCATCCCGAGGATATCGCCCGCGTCGAGACCGATCTCCGGCACAGCGTCGACGCCGGCCTCGGTTTCAGCATCGACCTGCGCATGAAGACGGCGACCGGCGACTGGCGGTGGTGCTGCACGCGCGGCAACACCATCGAGCGCGACGCCCAGGGCCAAGCCCGGCGCATGGTCGGCACCCTCAGCGACGCCTCCCGCCGCAAGCAGGCCGAGGCCGAGCTCTACCGCACCCGCGCCATCCTCCAGGTCGCCATGGACCAGAGCCCGGTCGGTATCGCGATCGCCGATGCACCCGGCGGCGAGCTCCGCTACGTGAACGACGCGGGCCTCGCCATCGGCGGCGGCGACCGCGCGACGATCGTCGACGGAGTCGGCATCGACCGCTACGTGGCGAGCTGGAATCTGCTCGACCTCGACGGGCAACCGCTCCCGACCGACCAGATTCCCATGGTCCGCGCCCTCACGCGCGGCGAGAACGCCCGCCGCGAATTCCTCATCCGCCGCGGCGAAAACGACGACCGCACCGTCGTCTCCCACGCCGCCCCGATCCGCGACGAGACCGGCCGGATCATCGCCGGCGTGGTCGTCTTCCTCGACATCACCGACCTCAAGCACGCCGAGCGCAACCTCGAGCAGTTCTTCACCCTCGTGCCCGACATGGTCTGCATCGCCTCCGCCGACGGCCGCTTCCTCGTGGTCAACGACGCCTGGGAACGCGTGCTCGGCTACACCAAGGCGGAGCTCATGGCCGTGCCATTCTCCACCTTCGTCCACCCCGACGACCTCGCTGCCACTGCTCAAGCCTCCACCGCCCAGCACGCCGGGCAGCCGGCCGCCAGCTTCGTCAACCGCTACCGCGCCAAGGACGGCACGTACCACTGGCTCGAATGGAACGGGTCGCCCCTCAATGAGAGCGGCATCCTCTTCGCCGCCGCGCGCGACATCACCGAGCACCGGCGAGCCGAGGAGGCCATTCGCGAGAGCGAGGTGCGTTTCCGCACTCTGGCCGACTCCGGCCAGGCCCTGATCTGGACCTCCGGCCTCGACAAGAAGTGCAACTACTTCAACCAGCCTTGGCTGGATTTCACCGGCCGCTCCCTCGCCCAGGAACTCGGCGACGGCTGGACCGAGGGCGTGCACCCGGACGACTTCGACCGCTGCGTCGCCACCTACGTCGCCGCCTTCGACCGTCGCGAGAAGTTCAGCATGGACTACCGGATCCGCCACCGGAGCGGCGACTACCGTTGGATCCAGGACAACGGCTCCCCGCGGTTCGACAGCCACGGCGAATTCCTCGGCTATATCGGCCACTGCCTCGACATCACCGAGCGCAAGCAGGCCGAGCAGGCCCTCGTGGAAAGCGAGGAGCGCCTCCGGATTACCCTCGAAACCACCCAAATCGGAGTCTGGGACTGGGATGTGCCGAACGACCGGTGGACCGCGTCACCAACCTACTACTCGATGTTGGGCTACCCGCCCAAGACCGGGCCCGGCGATCGGGCCGCCTGGGTGGAGCGGGTCCATCCGGACGACCGGGCCTTGGTCACCGAACGGATCGCAGCCGTCCTGAGCGGATCAGTCCACACCTACGCCTACGAAGCACGCATGCGCCATGCCGACGGATCCTACCGGTGGCAATCGGTGCGCGGCGATGTGGTGGCCCGCGATCCGGAAGGTCGGCCCATCCGGCTGGTCGGGACCCGGATCGACATCTCCCTCCGACGGATCGCGGAGGACGAACTGCGCCAGAAGACCGCATTGCTCGAGGCCCAGCTCGACTCGACCCTCGACGGCATCCTCGTCGTCGATGAACAGGGAAAGAAACTGCTCCAAAACCGGCGGATGAGCGAACTCTGGAAAATCCCCCCGGAAATCGCAGACAACACCGACGACCGCATCCAAGTCCGGTATGTGACGCAGAAGACCCGAAACCCCGAGCAGTTCGCCGCCCAGGTGGCCCATCTCTACAGCCACCCACAGGAAACCAGCCGCGACGAGGTGGAACTCGTCGATGGCACCGTTCTCGACCGTTACTCCGCACCGGTCCGCGGCCCCGACGCGCGGTATTACGGCCGCATCTGGACCTTCCGCGACATCACCGAACGCAAGCGCGCCGACCAGGCGCTGCGCGAAAGCGAGCAGAAGCACCGGCTCCTGCTCCAGAACCTCCACGCCGGCGTGGTCGTCCACGATCCCGAGACCCATATCCTGCTCGCCAATGACCAGGCCTCCGTCCTCCTCGGGCTCACGGCCGAACAGATGCTCGGCAAAGTCGCGCTCGATCCCGCCTGGTGTTTCCTCCGCGAAGACGGAGCGCCCATGCCCCACGGCGAATACCCCGTGAACCAGGTCCGCTCCTCCCGGGCGCCGTTGCGCAACCTGGTCCTTGGCATCCGCCACGCCACCGCCGCAAGCCCGGTCTGGGTTCTGGTCAACGGGTTCCCCCATCTCGACGCGGACGGCGCCCTGCACCAGATCGTGGTGACATTCGTCGACATCACCAAGCTCAAGCACGCCGAAGATACCCTGCGCGAAACCCTCCGCGAGCGGGAGGCCCTCCTCAAGGAGGTCCACCACCGGGTGAAGAACAATCTCCAGATCATTTCCAGTCTCCTCCGCCTCCAGGCCGGCCAGATCGAGGAGCCCACGACCGTCCAAGTGCTCCAGGATATGCAGGGCCGCATCCGCTCCATGGCGCTGCTGCACGAGACCCTCTACCGCTCGGACAACCTCGCCCAGGTCGATCTCGCCGCCTACCTCGAGGCCATCTGCACCCAGCTGCTTCGCGCGCACCAACATGCCGCCGCCCTCATCGACCTGCACCTCGAGATCGCCCCCCTCGCGCTCGATGCCACCCAATCCGTCCCCTGCGGCCTGCTGGTCAACGAGCTCGTCTCCAACGCGCTCAAACACGCATTCCCCTCCGGCCGCGACGGCGAAATCCGCGTCGCGCTCCAACCGGTCGGCCCCTTCGACGCCAACGCCCCCGGCCCGACTTCACTGCGCCTCTCAGTGACCGATAACGGAGTCGGCCTCCCGGCCCACCTCGAAGTGAAGAACCTCCGCTCCCTCGGATTGCAGCTCAGCACCGACCTTGCCCGCCAGCTCCACGGCACCTTGGAGCTCGGCGCCAACCCGACCGGCGGCGCCGCCTTCGCTGTCACCTTCACGCCGCCGCCCGGCTCCGTCTCCAGCCTCCCTGCTCCATGACCAAGACCCGGATCCTCGTCGTCGAGGACGAAGCCATCGTCGCCCGCGACCTCACCCGCCAGCTTGCGCGCCTCGGCCATGAGCCCGTCGCCGATACCCCGCGCGGCGAGGATGCGATCGAGCTGGTCGGCCAACTCCGCCCCGACCTGGTGTTGATGGACATCCACCTCGCCGGCCGCATCGACGGCATCGAGGCCGACACCACGATCCGCGAACGCCACGACGTGCCGGTCGTCTTCCTCACCGCCTTCGCCGACGACGCCATCCTCGAGCGTTCGAAACGCGCCGAGCCTTTCGGCTACATCGTCAAGCCGTTCGACGAACGCGAGCTGCACTCCGTGATCGAGATCGGGCTGGCCAAGCATCGGGCCGAGGCCGAGCTCCGCCGCTCGCGCGAGGAGCTCGCCACCATCCTGCGGACGGCCATGGACGCGTTCTGGGTCTGCGATCTCGCCGGCACCATTCTCGACGTCAACGACGCCGCCTGCACCATGCTCGGCTGCACGCGCGCCGATCTTCGCGGTCGCACGATCAGCGACTTCGAGGCGCAGTGGACGCCCGCCGAAGTTGCCGCCAACCTCGAACAGATCGTCCGCGAAGGCCGCAAACGCTTCGAAACCCGCCACCGGCGCCACGATGGTCGGGAGATCGACATCGAAGTGAGCATCACCGTGCAAGCGACCGGCGAAGGACGCATCTTCGCCTTTCTCCGCGAGATCTCCGAGCGCAAACGCACCGAGGCCGAACAAGCCGCCACCGCCGAGCTGCTCCGCCTCGCCAACACCCCCAGCAGCACCCGTGAGTTCATCCGCGCCGCCACCGACGTGCTCCGCAACTGGTCCGGCTGCGAGAGCGTCGGCCTGCGCCTCCGCACCGAAACCGCCTGCCCCTACTTCGAAAACACCAACGGCACTCTCGTCGAGAAGGACCGCCACCTCTGCAATTGCGACTCCGCCGGCCAGATCGTCCGCAACTCCCTGGGCTTCCCCCTCGTGACCTGCCTGTGCGACGAGCTCATGCAGGGCCGCTTCGATCCCGCCAAGCGGTGCTTCACCCCGCGCGGCAGCTATTTCAACAACGCCGTCGCCGATGTGCTCGCCGATTCCGTGTCCGTCCCCGCCGCCCACAACCACCGGCGCACCCGCGCGCCGGACGCAGTCGCGATTCTCCCGTTACGCAACGCCTCGGCCAGCATCGGCCTGCTCCAGTTCAACAACCCGCGGCATCTCCGCTTCGACCCGCCCCGCATCGCCTTCCTCGAACGCCTCGCCGACCACGTCTCCCTCGCCATCGCCCAGCGCCAGTCGCAGGCCGCCCTCCAGACGAGCGAACAACGTTTCCGCCTGCTCCTGGATTCGACTTCCGATTACGTCTACTCCGTCCGGCAGCTCGCCGACGGCCTGGTGCAAGCCCGGCACGGCCCCGGCTGCGTGAAGGTCACCGGCTACACCGCCGCCGATTTCGCCGCCCGCCCCGGCCTCTGGCTCGAGATGGTCCCGCCCGAGGACCGCCCCCTCGTCGAGGAGTTCGCCCGCCGCCTCAGCCGCGGCGAACAGCCCCCGGCCCTCGAGCACCGCCTCGTCCACCGCGACGGATCCGTCCGCTGGATTCGCAACAGCGTCGTCGTCCACCCGCCCACGACCGACGGCGAGACCGTTCACGACGGCGTCATCACCGACATCACCGCCCGCAAATGCGCCGAGGAGGCCCTCCGCGCCAGCGAGGCCAAGTTCGCCACCGTCTTCCGTTGCGCACCAATGATGATCGCCATCACCGAGATCGCCGACGGCACCTATCTCGACATCAACGACGAGTTCGTCCGCGTCACCGGCTTCTCCCGCACCGAGATCATCGGTCGCACCTCGCGCGACCTCGGAATCATGCCGATCGCGACCCGCGCGCAGATCGTCGAGGACCTCCGCCAGGACAAACGCATCAACAGTCTCCCCCTCGCGATCACCGCGAAGGACCGGCGCCGGGTCGACTGCCTCTTCAACGCCGAGTTCGTGGACATCGGCGGCCGGCCTCGCCTCCTTTCCATCGCGCTCGATGTCACCGAACACCACCGGCTGGAGACCCAGCTGCGCCAAGCCCAGAAGATGGATGCCTTCGGCCAGCTCGCCGGCGGCGTGGCCCACGACTTCAACAACATCCTCGTGGCCATCACGCTCCATGTTGGCCTGCTGCGCCAGTCGCCCGCGCTCGACGCCGAGACCGCCGCCTCCCTGCGCGAGCTCGAACAGGAGGCCGCCCGCGGCGCTTCCCTCACCCGCCAGCTCATGACCTTCAGCCGCCAACGCCCGCTGGAGATCAAACCGCTGAGCATGAACGACGCCGTCGCCAACATCCTCAGGATGCTGCGCCGGGTCCTCGGCGAGCGCATCGTGGTGGAATGGGAGCCCGCCTCCGCGCTGCCCGCCGTCGATGGAGATGTCGGCATGATCGAACAGGTGCTCATGAATCTCTGCGTCAACGCCCGCGACGCCATGCCCCAGGGCGGCCGCCTGACCATTCGAACCGCAGAAGTCGTGATCGACGACGGCGCGACCGCTCGGGCGCCCGAGGCCCCCGCCGGCCGTTTCGTCCGTCTCACGGTCGCCGACACCGGTTGCGGCATCCCGGCCGAGATTCTCGGCCGGATTTTCGAGCCGTTTTTCACCACCAAGGACATCGGCCATGGCACCGGCCTCGGTCTCTCGATCGTGCACGGCATCGTCCAGCAACACCATGGCTGGATCGAGGTCGCCAGCACCGTCGGCTCCGGCACCACCTTCCAACTCCACTTCCCCGCCGCCGCCGCCCCGTTTACCGCGCCCGCCGAGGACCAGAACCCGCCGTCGCCCAACGGAGCCGGCGAACTCATTCTCGCCGTCGAGGACGAAGCCAGCGTGCGCGAGGTGCTGCAGATCATGCTCACCCGCCACGGCTACCGTGTGCTCACCGCCTGTAACGGGCCCGAGGCGCTGAAACTTTGGGCGCAACACCGCCAGGAGATCGCCGCCCTGCTCACCGACATGGTCCTCCCCGAAGGCCTGAGCGGAGCCGACATCGTCGCGACCCTGCGCCGCGACCGGCCCGATCTGCCCGCCATCATCGCTTCCGGCTACATGGCCGGCAAAGACGCTACCACGCCCGCCGACGTGGAAAAACTCCCCAAGCCCTTCGAGGCCCACAAGCTGCTCGACACCCTCAAACGCCTGCTCGCGCCCCACCGAGCCCGCGGTGAGACACGCCTCCCGTAGGCTGCGAGCATGCTCGCGCTCCTCACGGCATATGCGGGTCCCGTTTCGGGACACTCCCGCATGGCGTGGGCCGCGCCGGCACCTGCCGCTCGCGCAGCTGCGGCCAGTCTCCGACTGGGCGCCTACTCCCGAAACCGGAACACCGTCTCGCCCTGCTTGGCGTAGCCGAGCTTGCGGCGGATCATCGACTCCACGTACTGCGGATCGCTGCGCAGTTGCGCCAACGCCCGCTCTTGGTCGCGCAACTCCTGCTCCGCCACCTGCAGCTTCTGCCGCGTCTCGGAGGCCTGCATCCTCATGTTATCAAGCTCCTGATACGTCTGCATGAACGAAATCCCGGCGAACGCACCGAGCGCCAGGAATACGACCGCATACAACGAAGCGAGGAGACGACCGAGGGACATCGCAGGAGGAACGAGGAAGCCGCGGTAAAAAAGGGTTTGGTTGCCGCTGCCTTCTTGCGCTCGAATTTTAGAGTCCATAATCGGCGCGGTTTCAATCACTTTCCCCGTTCGCCCGCGCCACCGCACCCATTTTTCGCCGACCCGAACCCAGCCCGCCCGATGTACCAAAGCTTCTACGGCTTCGCGGAGATGCCCTTCAACATCACCCCGGATCCGAAGTTTCTCTACCTCAGTCCCTCGCACGTCGACGCGCTTCAACACCTCAAATACGGCATCGAGGAGCGCAAGGGCTTCATCGTGCTCATCGGGGAGGTCGGGTGCGGCAAGACCACGCTCTGCCGCCGGCTGCTCAACGAGCTGGATCCCGCGCGCTTCGAGACCGCCCTCGTGCTCAACCCGCGCGTGACCGAGACCGAAATGCTCGAGACCATCCTGCTCGAGCTCGGCGAGACGATCGAGCTGCACACCCAGAACGCCCTCGTCGCCCAGGTTAACCGCGTGCTCATGGCCCGGATCCACGCCGGCAAGGACATCGTCCTCATCATCGACGAGTGTCAGAACCTTTCCTTCGAGGTCCTCGAGCAGGTCCGCCTGCTCTCCAACCTGGAGACCGACAAGCAGAAGCTCCTCCAGATCGTCCTGATGGGCCAGCCCGAGTTCAAGGAGAAGCTCCGCCAGGATCGCCTGCGCCAACTCCGCCAGCGCATCCTCGTGCACTACGAACTCAACCCGCTCACGCAGGCCGAGGCCGCGCACTACATCTATCACCGGTTGACCCTCGCCGGCGCCAACGGCCGCCCGCGCTTCACCAAGTGGGCCCTGCGCTCCATCTACCGCCACAGCCGCGGCACGCCCCGCATCATCAACAATCTCTGCGACAAGGCGCTCCTCGCCGCCTTCGTGCGCGATTCCGACGAGGTCACCTGGTGGGATGTGCGCCGCGCCCTCAAGGAAGTCGCCCACCTCACCGACTAGGCCGCCCGGCCCCGTCGACCGTCGACAGTCGACCGTGGACCGTATACCAACCCTCAACCGTTCGTCGTCCACCGTCACCGTCCACTGCCTACCGTCCACGGTCCACCGATCACCGGCCCCGCCATGAGTCTCATCAACGAAGCCCTCAAGAAAGCGCAACGTGAACGCACCGCCCCGGGGCAGCCGATCGGCGCCCCGCCCGCCGCCACCCCGCCGCCCACCGGCTACGCGGCCGCGCCCCGGGCCGAACACGGCTCCAACCGGACACCTTGGCTCGTCGTTCTGGTCGTCGTTGGAGTGATCGGCGGAGGCGCCGCCGTCTGGTTCCTCAAGCCCGGCGCGCCCGCCCCGGCCGCGACCGTCGCCGCCGCCCCGCTCGCGGTCCCCGCCTCCACTTCTCAAGCGCAGCCGGCGCCCGCTCCGGCCATGCCGACCGAGCCGGCGCCCGTCGCGCTGCAGATCAATCTCCCCGGCGCATCGGCGCAGGACACGCCCTCCCCGGCGACTCCGAGCGCGCCGCCGCCCCCCGTCCTCGCGGCGACCCCGCCGG
>JAEXPQ010000288.1 GCA_023446735.1 Verrucomicrobiota bacterium | reverse complement strand
GCGCCGGCCCGCGATCTCGCGGTCTGGGTCGGCGGCTCGTGCTCCCTCTGGGGCGCGCGCGGCCGCCTGTTGCCCGCCGCCGCCGAGCTTCGCCGCGCGCGCTGACCGTCGCCGCGGCGCGCGGCGATGAATCCATTCTCCCGATCAAAGATTTCCCCCAAACAAACCCAACCCATGAGACCCCAACGCAAGACACCCCGGCCGGCCTTCTCCGGCCTCCTCTGGACGGTCGGCCTCGCCGCGAGCGCCGTCGCCCAGACCGAATCGTCCGCCCCCGCCGCGACCCCCACTTCGACCGAAGATGATGTCGTCGTGCTCAGCCCGTTCGAGGTGAACTCCACCCGCGATGTCGGCTACCTCGCGCAGAACACCCTCGCCGGCAGCCGCCTCAACACCGAGCTGAAGGACACTGCCGCGGCCATCTCCGTGCTCACGCCCGAGTTCCTCAAGGACATCGGCGCCACGAGCATGAAGGACATTATCCTTTTCCAGAACAACGCCGTGCCGGATTTCGGCGACGCCGACAGCAACTTCAACGGCAATCCGATGATCGGCAACAGCGAGTGGCAGCTCCGCATCCGCGGTCTGGATGCAACCTACGCGCGCAACTACTTCCCGTGGCGCGTTTCGTCCGACTTCTACAACGTCGACCGCGTCGACCAGTCCCGCGGGCCCAACGCCATCCTCTTCGGCTTCGGCGCCGCCGGCGGCATCGTCAACACCACCACCAAGCAGGCCCTCCTTTCCTCGTCCGACGACACGGTCTCCTTCACGATGGGCAGTTGGGGCCGCTATCGCGGCACCGTCGACTACAACCAGGTGCTCGAGCCCGGCTCGCTCGCATTGCGGGTCAACGCCATGGCCGAGAATGGCCATAGCTGGCGCCAGTTCGAGTTCGACCGCGCCCGGCGCGCCGCCCTCGCCGCCAAGTGGAAGCCGACCAAGAACTCCGCCGTGCGCGCCGAGTTCGAGATCGGCAAGGTCACCGACAACGTCGCCCGGCCGTGGCTCATGATCGACCAGAGCTTCGCTTGGCGCGAGGCGGGCCGCCCGACCTACAACTCGCAATGGGCCGACGCCTGGGGCCTCCCCATCGACTCTTTCTGGCCCAGCCACCGCGTGGTCGCCGACGACGGCGTTGTGCGCGACTGGCTCGGTTTCCCGTTCGCGACCAACGCCAACACCTCCGCGCCGACCAGCAACTGGGAAGCGCCCACCTGGTCGCATCTCGCGCTCACCGACGCGAATCTCGCGATCATTCCGCTCGACTCGAATCCCGCGGGCCCCGACGCCGTGCGCACGACCAGCTACGACGCCTTCACGGCGGTCTACGAGAATCAGGTCTCGGACCAGTTCTCCTTCGAGTTCGCCGCGAACCATCAGTTCTCGAAGTTCACCGGCTACGACGCCAACGGCAGCCGCGCCACCAACTACTACGGCGACAGCAGCGAGCTCTGGGGCGACGCGAGCGCGTACCTCCCGGGCTGGAGCGTGAATCCGAATGCCGGCGACATCTACCTCGAGAACAATTGGACGCGCCGCAAGCAGACCGACGAGGCCACGTTCCTCCGCGCCACCGCCGCCTATACGTTCACGACCGGCGAGTGGGGCAGCCACCGCCTCGCCGGCATGTACGAATTCGCCAAGACCGACGCGCAGCGCCGCGAGGACTGCGAGATCTTCCTCGACCGCCAGGCCGGCACCAACGCCGCCGACGACGTGAACCGCCTCTACCGCCGCCACTACATCACCGAAGGCGACGCCTCCACGATCCATGTCGGCTCCTGGAAGAAACAGGTCGCGAACTCCGGCTGGGCTCCGACGCAGGACATGTCGGACTTCTCCGACCGGCAGCACACCGGGATGCTCGCCCTCCAGAGCGAGTTCTTCCGCAAGCGCCTCGTCACCACCCTCGGCGCCCGCATCGACAGCCTGAAGCACACGTGGACGCCGGTGATCGCGCCCGACGGCACCACCCGCTTCACCTACGAGCTGGATCCGACCAATCGGCTCTCGGAGTCCTTCAACCCGAGCACGTACACCGCCGGAGCCGTGGTCCACGTCACCAAGCAGGTCTCGCTCTACGGCAACCACTCGAACAACCGCCAGCTCCCGAACTTCAACATCCACCTCGTCGATACCTACATCGCCCCGATGACCAAGGGCGAGGGCACCGACGCCGGCCTGAAGCTCGACCTGTTCGGCGGCAAGGTGTTCGCCACCGCCGGCTACTACACCAACGAGCAGCTCAACACGACCGACTACGGCAACGTCGCCACGATGACGACGCTCAACAACCGCATCCTCGACGCGTTGCTCGCGGCCGGCCGCATCACCGCCGCCGAGCGCACCGCCAACCGGCTCGACCCGTCCATCAACGGCTACCTCGCCGACCGCGAGGCCGATGGCTGGGAGTTCTCCGTCGTTGCCAACCCGCTGCCGAACTGGCGCATCTCGGCCAACTTCTCGATCAACGACATCAAGTACCGCAACATCATGTCCGACGTGAAGGCCTGGTCCGCCGGCGCCACCAAGTTCTGGCTCGCGAAGGGCGGCCCCGGCTTCCTCCTCGGCGGCGGCGACTGGGACACCATCATCAACCAGATCGGCTGGCAGCTCGGCGAGGTGTACGCCACCAACGGGTCCTCCGATCCCGCGAACTGGACGCCCGGCACGGTCACCGGTCTCGAGGGCCTGCAGGCGCGCGGCCAGCGCAAGTACGGCGCCAACCTCTACACGAAGTACACCTTCATGAGCGGGGCACTGAAGAACCTGTCGATCGGCGGCGGCGGTCGCTACCAGAGTTCCAACGTCCTCGGCTTCTACTACGGCGAGTCCCGCGAGGGGCGCAGCCTCCTCTTGGCCGACGCTTCCCTCGGCTACACCTTCAAGACGCCGTTCGTGGGCGAAGGCTCGTGGGTCGAGCTGCAGCTCAATGTCGGCAACGTGTTCAACTCGCGTCGCCATCAGGTCTACACGCTCGCGTGGTGGGACACCTCCACCTCGATCGCCGAGCGCCTCGGCCTGCAGGAACCGCGCAAGTACACCTTCACGGCGACCCTGCACTTCTGATCCGATTCCCCGGCTGACAGTTGTCCGGGCTTCCTGACGGAAGCCCGGACAGCCAGCGCGGGCAGCGCCCTGCTCGTGGCAGTTGGCTTTCCTCCAACCGGCGCGAGCGCGCCACAGCCCACCTGTTCCCGCCGCAACGATGCCGCAGAATACCGATAATCCTCTGGCGCGAGAGTCGCCGGCGGCTCTTGTAGATGCCGCTCGCCGGCGGACCGTTCCGGCTCGGCCCGCCGGCGTTCCCGGTCCGGCGGCAAGCGCCGACCCTACGTTCGGACTGCATTGTCACCAATTAGCCTCCGTCTCCACGTCCCCATGTCCTCTCCCACACTGAGCCGCGACCGCATCCCCGTCGGCGAGAAGCTCGCGCTCGGCGTGGGCGGCCTGCCGATGTTCCTCGGTTTGGCGGCGATCGGCAGCTTCGCGACGCCGTTCTATCAGATGACCCTGAAACTGGACCCGGTTTGGCTGGCGGCGGCGCTCACCGTGCCTCGGTTCCTGGATGCGTTCATCGATCCGCTCGTCGGTCGCTTCTCGGACAACTTCCACTCGCGCTTCGGTCGGCGGCGACCGCTCGTTGTCCTTGGCGCGCTGGTGCAGGCGCTCGCGTTTGGTCTCATCTGGATGGTTCCCGCCCACTGGGGCCCGGTCGGCCTCACCGCGTGGCTGGTGGCCACGCAGCTTCTCTTCTACACCGGCTACTCCTTCTTCTCGGTGCCGTTCCTCGCGTTGCAATACGAGATCACTCCCGACTACGACGAGCGCACCAGCGTGTCGTCCTATGTGGGGTTCTTCGGCAAGGCCGGCGAGATGGGGTACAACTACATCTTCCCCATCGCGAGCTCGATGATGTTCGCCTCGGCGATCGCGGGCGTGCGCACCTTGGGCTGGATCGTGGGCGTGGTCTTCCTCGGCATCGTCGCCGTCCTGCCGGCGTTGTTCGTGCGCGAGCGTTTCTTCCACCGCTCCGAGCAACAGAAGCCCGTGGAGTTGCTGCCCGGCATCCGGGCCGCGTTTACCAGCAAGGCGTTCATCATTCTCGTCGCACTGACCTTGCTGCAGATCGTCGCCGGCATGTTCGCCAGCAATCTCGACCGGTACCTGCTGGTCTACTACCTTTTCGACGGCGACGTCGCGCTCGGCGAGACCTGGAAGGGACATCTCTCGCTCGGCTATGCGGTGGTCGGCATCCTCGCGATCTACCCGGTGGCCTGGCTGGCCCGGCGCATCGGCAAGGCGCAGGCCGTCGCCGCCACGTTCGGCCTCGTGCTGCTCGGCTCCGTGGGCAAGTGGCTGCTCTTCACCCCGGGCAACCCGCTCAAGATCCTCCTCGACCCGCTGCTCTGTGGCCCGGTCTGGATCGCGATCAACATCCTCACGCCGGCGATGCTCGCTGACATCTGCGACGAGGACGAGTTGCGCGGGGGCATGCGGCGCGAGGGGGTCTTCGGCGCCATCTTCTCCTGGATCCAGAAGGTGGGCTATTCGACCGCGTTCTTCGGCGCCTTTCTCTCGCTCAAAATGACCGGCTTCGACGCCGCGCTCGGCGGCGACCAGACCCCCGAGACCATTCTGCGGCTGCGGCTGATCCTCACGCTTTCCACCACGGCGTGGGCGTTGCTCGCCTTCGTGCTGCTCGCCGTGTATCCCCTCAACCGCCGGCGCGCGCACGAGATTCGCGCCGCGCTTGAGGCCCGTCGCGGGAGTGTGTGAGATCCCCCGTCCCCATGCCGACCAAATCTCATCGTTCCCGCAAACCGACCCCGGCCGCCGCCGGCGCACCGCCGAAGCGCGCCACGATCTACGATCTCGCCCGGGTGGCCGGTGTCTCTCCCGGGACGGTGAGCCGCGTCCTCAACAACCGCGACAAGGTCAAGGGCGAGACGCGCGAGCGCGTGCTGCGCGCCGCCACCGAGCTCAATCTCAAGCCCCAGGTCTCCGTGCGCTCGCGCCAGATCGCGATCCTCACCGAGCCGGGCTACACCGACCGCGTCGAGGGCTACGCCGCCACGCTCGCCGCCCACCTCGCCTTCGAATTCTCGCGCCGCAACATCGGCGTGCTCATGCCGTCGAACCCGGTCGAGCAACTCCCCGGGATGTTTCTCGACGGTGTGGTGGTCGTCACCGCCGATGTGGCGCTGCAGCGCATGCTCGGCGACCTGGAGACGCGGATGCCGGTCGTCTACATGGACAAGTTCGACTGCACGCCGCGCGAATGCGCCGTGTGCTCGGACCACTTCACCGCGGGCTATCTCGCGGCGCGGCACTTCATCGACCGGGGCAAGAAGCGGCTCGCGTTCTTTGGTGGCAACTACCGGCCGTTCGCCGAGCGCCTCACAGGCTTCCGCAAGGCGATGGACGATTGCGATCTGCCGGCCGACGATCGCCTCGTTTCGCTCTTCGGGCCGGAGAGCTCGCACCTCGCCGTGCTCACCCGCATCGTGCGGGCCGGCGTCGACGCGATCTACGCGCCCGGCTCCAGCTTCCAGGCGATGGAGTGCCTGCATCTGCTCACCTACACGATGGGCGTGAAGGTGCCGCAGCAGGTCTCGCTCATCGGGGGCGAGAACGAGGGCATCTCCGTCCTTCAGAATCCGCCGCTCACCACCGTGGCCGAGCCGCTGCGCGAGATGGCGGCGCAGGCCGTGGAGATGGTCGACCGCCTCACAACCGGCGGCGCGGTCGAGCAACGGCGCGTCGTCCTCCCGGTCCGCCTCATTGTGCGCGACTCGGTCGGCTGAACGAGGCCTTCGCGTTTCCAGATCTTCATGGCTCTTCTCTCCCTCCTCGATCGCGCCTGGGAATTTCGCCGCTGCGAGGCGTCCGACGTCGCTGCGCTTTGGCACCGGGTCGATCTCCCGCACAGCCCCTTCGTGGCCGACCTCGACGGCCGCGGGCATTGGTTCGGCGTGTGTGAATACCGCCGCCCGGTCCGGGCGCCGCGCACCGGCGTCGGCGAGCGGCACGTGCTCCATGTCGGCGCCGCGATGCACACGGCGACCGTGCTGGTCGACGGGCTCGAGCTGGCCCGGCACGAGGGCGGCTATCTTCCCTTCGAGGTCGACCTGACCGCCGCGCTGGCCGACGGCGCGGAGCATTCGCTCGTGTTGCGGATCGACAATCGTGAGAACCCGGAGGTGCCTCCGGGAAAGCCCTACGGCGAGCTCGACTTCTGCTGGTACGGCGGGCTCTATCGCGGGGTCGAGCTGCACACCTTGCCGGCGCTGCATATCACCGAGGCGATCTCGGCGGGCGAGGTCGGCGGGGGCGGGATCTTTCTCCGCACGTCGCACGCGGCGCCGGACCGCGCCGTCGTCGCGGCCAAGGTCCATGTGCGGAACTCCGGACCGGTCGCGCGGCGCTGCCGCGTGGTGGTCGAGCTGCGGCACGGCGGGCAGCTCGCCGTGCGCACGGTTTCGGCCGAGTTCGAGCTCGCCGCCGGCGCCGCGCGGCATGTCGAGCAGGAGCTCGCCTGGTCCGCTCCCGCGCTCTGGAGCCCGGCCCGGCCGGCCTTGCACGAGGTGGAGGTCGCGGTGCTCGAGGGCTCCACGATCGTGGATTCCCGGCGCCTGCGCTACGGCGTGCGCCGGTTCGGTTTCAGCCGCGCGGGCGGCTTCACCGTCAACGGCGAGCGGCTGCGCCTGCGCGGCACCAACCGCCACCAGGAGTTTCCCCGCGTCGGCTACGCGCTGCCGCGCGCCGCGCAGCAGCGCGACGCGCGCCGGATCAAGGAGGCGGGCTTCGACTACGTGCGCCTCTCTCATTATCCGCAGTCGCCGGATTTCATGGACGCCTGCGACGAGCTCGGCCTGGTCGTGATGAACGCGATCCCGGGCTGGCAGTACTGCGGCGGCGCGAAGTTTCAGGACGCCTGCGTGGAGAACGCGCGGCAGCTGATCCGCCGCGATCGCAACCACGCCTGCGTCGCGCTCTGGGAGCTCTCGCTCAACGAGACGCAGATGAGCGAGGCCTTCATGGCGCGGCTGCATGCCGCCGGCCATGAGGAGTATCCCGGCGACCAGATGTTCACCTGCGGTTGGATCGACCGTTTCGACGTCTTCATCCACTCGCGTCAGCACGGCCAGATCCACAGTTGGAAGAACGACGACAAAGCCCTCGTGATCGCCGAATACGGCGACTGGGAGTTCTACGCGGCCAACGAGGGCTTCGACCAGACCACCGGCGCCGGCGTGCTCGCCGCCTGGGCCAACAGCCGCCATTTCCGGGCTGAAGGGGAGCGTGCGCTGCGGCAGCAGGCTTCCAATCACCAGGTCGCGCTCGACGACACGCTCGCTTCGCCGGCTGTGCTCGACGGGCAGTGGACCGTCTTCGACTACGCGCGCGGTTATCATCCGGTCCGTGCCGCCTGCGGCGTGATGGACCTCTTCCGTCTGCCGAAGTTCTCGTACCACTTCTACCGCAGCCAGCGTGATGCCGCCGAGGGTGGCGAAGGCTGGACCGGTGGTGCGGTGGTGTTCATCGCCTCGCACTGGACCCCGGCCTCCGACCTGCGGGTCCTCGTGTTCGGCAACTGCGACGAGGTTGAGCTCTCCCTCAACGGCCGCCCGCTCGGGCGGAAGACGCCGGACCTGACCTGGCAGACCCAGCACCTGCCGCATCCGCCGTTTGTTTTCGATCTGGAACGTTTCGAGGCGGGGGAACTCGTGGCTGTCGGCCGAGTCGCGGGCCGCGAGGTCGCGCGCCATGTCGTGCGCACGCCGGAGAAGCCGGTGCGGCTGGAGGTGTTCGCCGATACGCTCGATGTGCCGCCCGCCGCGGACGATGCCGATGCCGTCGCTGTTCATGCCCGGATCGTTGATACGAATGGCACCCTTTGTGTGGGGGCCGAGCCGGAGGTGGACTTCGCCGTTTCCGGCGGCGCCGAGATCGTCGGCCCCGCCGCGGTGCCCGCCGAAGCCGGCATCGCCTCGATCGTCGTCCGTGTCCCCGCGGGCGTGACCGGCTGGGAGGTTTCCGCCCGGTCCCAAGGGCTCGGATCCGGCGTTGGTCCCAGCTGAGCGTGCGTCTGGTGGCAGGCCCGGGCCTCGCATCCGGCGGCGCCGCGACTCGCCGCGGGCCATACCGCAGCCCGGCGGCCTTGCGACGACCCGCACGGCCGATGCGTTTGGACGGTTGCTCTCGACGGCCACCACGCGTAGCGATGGGTCCGTGGTCGATTCCTTCGCCTACACCTATGATCGCGCCGGCCAGCGCAACCTCGAGACCACCCCCGAGGCCACGCGTCGCTTCGGCTACGACCAGTACCGGCAGCTCACCTCCGCCGCGACTGCGGCCTCCAACGCGGGCCTGAACCTCGACCTCACGTACTCCTTCGACCCCATCGGCAACCGCCTGGCGACCTCGTCGACTTCCGGTCTCGAAACCCAAAACCCGAAACGCGAAACCTATGTCGCGAACTCGGTCAACCAGTACACCCGGATCGACACCGCCACTTCAACTTCAACCCCCATAACTTCAACTTCCGCTCCCTCCTACGACGACAACGGCAACACTACCGCCACCGAGGGCCTGACGCTCACCTGGGACGACGAGAACCGCCTCGCCTCCTCGACCAACGGCCTCGACACCACGTTCTACCGGTACGACGGCCTCGGCCGCCGCGTGGAGAAGAGCGAGTACCGCTCGGGCTCGCTCGTGGCCACCTCACGCTTCGTGTACGACGGCTGGCGGGTCGCGGAGGAACTCACCTCCACTTCCACTTCCGACTTCAACTTGGCGCGCAGCTATACCCGTGGTTTGGATCTTTCCGGGTCGTTCGAGGGCGCCGGCGGCATCGGCAGCCTGCTCGCCCTCACCGCACCGGTCACCGCCGACGGCCAACCGTCCACCGCACTCCAGTCCGCCTCCTACGTCTACGACGGCAACGGCAACGTGACCGCCCTCGTGGCCGACGACGGCGCGGTCCGCGCGTCCTACCGCTACGACCCCTTCGGCCAACGCCTCGCCGCCACCGGCGCCTGGGCCGACGTGAATCCGTACCAGTTCAGCAGCAAGGAGCGCGACGCCGGCACCGGCTTCTACTACTACGGCCTAAGATATTACAACCCTTCGACAGGACGGTGGCTAAGCAGGGATCCGATCGAGGAAGAGGGCGGGGCGAATTTGTATGTGGTCGTCGGTAACTCACCACTTAACGACGTGGATCCCTTAGGAGAAGCGGGCTATATTGATTTAATTCGAAGATTGATGCCTAAGTCCGTTACAACGTGGTATTCGGACGCACGTCTTGCGGTTGTTCCTTTACCTCCGGTCGGGACTCTTGAGGTGGTAGCGTTCTTCAATGGGGAAGTTCATCAGTGCGTCAAACGTGATGGATCTCAGGGATTCATGTTTATAGGTGAAGTCGGCATTGAGGTAAGTGCAGGCATCGGGACTTCTATCGGCGGAAATAGCGGAGTTAACCCGGATAGAAAGGACCGCAGCCGTGTTCCGGATCAGTCGATGCGATATCGTGACTCGCGGGGGGCCGCGCCACGGCCGACGATATTTGATAGCGGAAACACTACACAAACAACCACGAGAAGTAAGCAGGCTATTAACTCTTCCAGCGGCTGTGAAAGGTGCGAAGACGGTGGTGATTTATACGCCTCGGTGGGCGTTTCCGGATTTGCATCAGTCGGGGCTCGTTGGATTGGAAGCATAGGCGCTTCGTTTGATTACCAAATCGGCCGTTGTTCTCTTGGTGGCGGATGCCAATTGACCTGGCGTGATCCTCCAACTGGGAGCGTGACGCGTGGTTTAGGCACGGGCGCCAGATTGCAGGTTTATGGTCGAGGAGTCGGTCAGTTAAAAATCAGCACAGATAACTAGAATGCTGCTCAAGGTTGTCATTTTTGTGCTCTGGACTGGGTTTTGCGTCTCCTGGATATATCTGAAGACGCGGGACATCAAACACGGGGTAACTGGCTCTAGCGGCGTGGCCATTGAGCGCGTGAAAAACCCGCTGAAGTTTTGGTTTCACATATGGATCCATATTGTCGTGGCCGTTTTGTTTGTCGGTCTTGCTACTCGATTCCTGCTGAAATCCTGACTGAACCAGCGGCACGTCTCGCGCCAGCGCTGCGTCGCGGCGTTCGAGCGCACGCTAGGCGAGGTGAAAACGAGCACGTAGAACTGACCCACGTGCGAGCATGTAAAGTTGACCCACCCCTCGAGTTGATCCGGGAGGAGCCGGCGCAAGCCGGCTCCGTTGTTGTGCCGGGCCTAATTGACGTCGGCGTTTTGGCTGAAGTGACGTCGTAGGTTTTTCGGGCCGTTTACCACGCTGACGTCCGAAAAGGTGGCCGGCGGTGTCGTAGGTTCCGTCCGCGCTACGATGGCGGCGGCGCGGAGCCCGAGGCCTGGGACTGTCAAAGAACGCGGACCAGACGGCCGGTGTGGTCGTAGCCGCAC
>JAEXPQ010000228.1 GCA_023446735.1 Verrucomicrobiota bacterium | reverse complement strand
TCCCAGCTGAGCTATACCCCCATGTCGTGGGGGGGGGGGCGCGGCCCCGCCCGCGACCGCCAAGCCGAGCGGAAACAGGACCCGGAAAACGGTTCCCTGGGCGGGCGCGCTCGTCACCTTCATCACGCCGCGGTGTTGGCGCACGATCCCCAATACCGACGCGAGTCCCAGACCTCGCCCGGTGAACTTGGTGGAGAAGAACGGCTCGAAGATCCGCCCCAGCGTCGCCGCATCCATGCCGCACCCGCTATCGGCGACCTCAAGAAAAACATACGGACCCGGCGTGGCCGGTTCGGAGGCGATCCCGCCGCTCAGATAGTCCCGGTCGCACTGCATCGTGCCCGTGGCGACGCGGATGCTGCCCTCCCCAGCGCCGAGGGCCTCGGAGGCGTTGATCACGAGATTCATGACCACCTGCCGCAGCTGCCCCGGGTCCGCGACGATGCAGGGAAGGTCTTCGGCGAGCTCGCAGTGCAGGATCGCGTTCTTGGCGATGGACACCCGCAACAGCCGGACGGACTCCGCGACCAACGCGGAGAGCTGCACCGGCTCCTCCACGAATTGGCCCCGTCCCGCGTAGGCCAGCATCTGGCGACACAACTCCGCCGCTCGCCTGGCCGCGCACTCGATCTCGCGCAAACTCTCCCCGGTCTGCGCGGGGGTGGCCCCCTTCTCCTGGGCCAGACTGGCGTGGCCGAGGATCGCCATGAGCAGATTGTTGAAATCGTGGGCGATGCCGCCCGCCATCACCCCGAGACTCTCCAGTTTCTGCGCCTGCCACATCTTGACCTCGAGCGCCCGGCGCTCCGCCTCCGCCCGCCGCAGGTCCGTGATGTCGCGCATCGCCACGCAACATTCCCAGCCGCCGCGCGCAAGCGCGACCTCCAGCCGAACCGGGACTGGCGGCTCCACCCCGAGCGCGACCTCGCAGGTGCGGCGCCTCCCGGAATCCAATACATCGGTCAAGGTGGCGCGCAGCGCGGCGCCGTCGGCCGGGACGACATGGCCCTGCAAGCGGGTGCCGAGCAGCGCGCGGCGATCGGTTCCCAGCAGCGCGGCAGCCGTGAGGTTGGCTTCGCGGATCGTGCCGTCGGGCAGCACGGTGAAATAGCCGTCGGGCGCGAAGTCGTAGAGCTCGGTGTAGCGCTCCAGCACCGCCTCCAGTCGCCCCTGCGCCTCGCGCAGCTCCTCGTTCTGCATCTCCAGCTCGACCTGGTGCACCTGCAGCTCGTGCAGCAGGCGCAGCATTTCGTCGCCCGCCCGCATCGGGGTCCCACCGGCGGACTGCTTCGCCACCACGGACTCCGCCCGCTGTCTCAGACGTGCGTCCTCTGGGTGGTCGCTTTGGGGGTGTTCCATGAGCGGATCTTCGGCGTCGCCGGAGCGGCCCTGCGGCCGCGCCGGACGGCACGTGCCTTACGGTTGGGGTTTGTGGTTCGCGACAGTGCCGGCGACCGGGTCCGCCGGGTGCCCGGCCACCCGCGCCAGTTGCCGGCATTTCTCCCGCAACTCGGCCTCGAGCTGCTTCGAGGTGGTGATGTCCGAAAAGGTGATGACGACGCCGTCGATCCGGTTCTCGATCGTGCGGTAGGGCATGATCCGCACGGCGAACCACCGGTCGTCCCGGGCGGCGATGGGTTTCTCCGTGAAAACCAACGTGCGCAGCACCTCCCGCGCATCGTCGGCCAGCTCGGGGTAGCACAGCTCGGAGGCGAGATCGGTGATCGGGCGGCCCACATCGCCCGGGATGAGTTTGAAGAGCTGGTTGGCCTGGCTGGTGAACCGCCGCACGCGCAGCGCCTCGTCCAGAAACACCGTGGCGATGTCGGTGCTGTTGAGGAGGTTCTTCATGTCGTTGTTGGCGGCGGAGAGCTCCTCCAACTTCGACTGCAGCTCGGCGTTGACCGTATGCAGTTCCTCGTTGAGCGACTGCATCTCCTCCTTGGAGGTGGTGAGCTCCTCGTTGGTCGACTGCAGCTCCTCGTTGGCGGACTGGAGCTCCTCGTTCATCGAGCGCAGTTCCTCCTGCGAGCTCTGCATCTCCTCGCGGCAGGTCTGGACCTCCTGCCGAGCGGCCTGCAACGCCCGCGTCAGCTCCGCCAGCCGCGCATCGCGGGAAGAGCCACGGACCCCGGCGGCGCCCTTCGCCGAAACCGCCACGGGGGGACTGTCGGAGAAGACGATCATCGCCAGGCCAGTGTGCGGCGGCGCATCGACGGGGCGGACATGGAGGTCCACGCCTTGCACCCCGCCCTCCGCCCGTACCGACAGACCACGCACCGCGACCGCGTTCTTCTCCCGCAGCGCCCGCTGCAACGCGCCGGTGATCTCGTAGCGCAACTCCTCCCGGGCCATCGCCGCGATGTTCCAGTTGGCCTTGCCGGTGGCCGGCTCGAGATACCTGCCGGTGCGACCGCTGACGTAGAGGATGTCGCCGTCGCCGTTGACGAGCACGGCCGCCGGGGCGTGGTGCTGGAGCAGCAACCCCTCGACCAGGGGCTGCAGGTCGCCCCCGGGCGGCAGCGGCGGCGCCGCCGCGCCGTCCTTGCTCGGCGCCACCGCGACGAACCGGGCCGGGAACTCCACCGGGACGCCGCGGCCGCCGGTCTCGCTCCGCCGGAAGAGCCGCTCCTTCGCGCTCAACGGCGCGAACAGCGCGGTGAAGTCGCCGATGCTCTCGGCACTGCCGAGAAACAACACGCCGCCGGGATTCAGGCTGTAGTGGAAAACCGGGAAAAGCTTCCGTTGCAGCTCCGGGGTGAGATAGATCAGCAGGTTCCGGCAGCTCAGCAGGTCGAGCTTCGTGAACGGCGGGTCCATGATGAGGTTCTGCGGCGCGAAGATCACCATCTCCCGGATCTCCTTGTTCACGCGATAGCGCCCGTCCTCCCGCACGAAGAACCGGCCAAGACGGCGCGACGAGACATCCGCCGCGATGTTCTCCGGGTAGACACCGAGGCGCGCCTGCCGGATGGCCTCCTGATCGAGGTCGGTGGCGTAGATCTGCAGGGTGAGGTTCGCGCTCGTTTTCGCCTTCGCCAACGCCTCCTTGAAGATCATCGCCAGCGAGTAGGCCTCCTCGCCGGTGGAGCAGCCCGGCACCCAGGCCCGCAGGACTCCGCCGCCCTCGCCCCGGGCCTTGAGCAGCGCCGGCATCACCTCGTCGCGCAGTTTCTCCCACGCCGTCGGATCGCGGAAGAAATTCGTCACGCCGATCAGCAGCTCCTTGAAGAGGATCTCCACCTCCGGCGGATTCTCCCGCAGGTACCGCACATAGCCCGCCAGCCGGCCGATCTGGTGGACGCCCATGCGCCGCTCGATCCGTCGCCGCAGCGTCGTGCGGCGATACAGCGAGAAATCGTGCCCGGTCTTGGCCCGCAACAGCACGAGAACCTTGCCGATGTCGCCCGAGGAGAGATCCTCCACCGACGGCTCCGCCCGGCGGTTCTGCCAGGAGCGCTGCCGGTACGCGGCGAGCAGTCCCGGCAGCTTCTCCGCCGGCGCCACGAAATCCGCCAGCCCCGCCTCGACCGCGCTGCGCGGCATGCCGTCGAACTTCGCGGACGCCGGCTCCTGCACCAGGACCACTCCGCCGGCATCCTTGATCGCGCGCAAGCCGAGGGTACCATCGGTCCCCATCCCGGACAGGACGACACCGATGCTGTGTTCCTACAGGTCCTGCGCGAGGGAGCGGAAGAAGAAGTCGATCGGCAGCCGCACCCCGCGCGCCGCCACCGGATCGAGCAGATGCAGCACGCCGTGCAGAACCGACATGTCCTTGTTCGGCGGAATGATGTAGACGCCGTCCGGCCGCACCCGCGTGCGGTCGCGCACCTCCACCACCGGCAGGCCGGTGGCGTGCTGGAGCAACTCCGCGACGATCGCTTTGCGCGTCGGATCCAGATGCTGGACGATCACGTAGGCCAGGCCGCTGCCCACCGGGATCTGGCGCAGGAACAGCTCAAGGGCCTCCAGCCCGCCCGCCGAGGCCCCGATGCCGACGATGGCGCACGGCCGCTCCGCCTCCGGCGCGCTTTCGGCGGCCGGGGCGACGGACTTTGTCGCCGCTCTTCGACGACTTGCGCCGGGGACCCTGCGAGCTTGGGGTTGGGGAGACTTTTTCTTCATGCTTCGGGCGGTAAACGCGGCGGGGCCATTTCCGGGTGGCCCCGGCTCCGCGTATTTCGCTCTCGGCTATGCACTCCGGCCGGGGAAAAAGCCACCGGCAAATCACCCGCGGCGGCGGCCGGACGCACGAACGCCGAAGCCTCGACCGCCCCGCGGTCCGGGAGCCCGATGCATGCGGTTCCGCCGGGACGATTAGCCACGGCTCGCGGCCCGGGCGGGGACCCGGGGCCCGGCGGACCGCGATCGGACGCGCACCTTCTCGCCGACACGCCAGAGCCGGGCGCCCCGCGCCTGGCCGGTCCCGCCAGTCGTCGCCGCCGGTTCGCCCCGCTGGATCGACCGGACGAGCTCAGCCGCCGCGCATTTGAAACCTGTTGCGCGCTCCTCGCCCCGGCCGACCGACGCCCCCTCCCCCCGGCAGAGCGGTCTCGGACGGAAGCCGGGAGGTTTAACGTTACCCCACCCTGGGAACAGCCCGCGGAAAATGGTTCGCCAGCCCCGGCGCGTTCGTGCGAACTGCGCCCCTCTCCCCGATATGAAAAAGAAGACCACCACAGCGAAAACCGTGGCCAAGAAGAAGTCCGGCTCCCCCTCCGCCGCCGAACGCGCCTTCGCCGCCCGCGTGAAGAAAGTCCGCGCCGCCCACGAGGCGTTCCTCAAGCGCAAGAACCCCGTCGAGACCTCCTGGGAAAACGGCGTGTATGAGCGCTTCCAGCACCCGGTCGTCACCGCCCACCACCTCCCGCTCGAGTGGCGCTACGATTTCAACCCGCAGACCAACCCGTTCTTCATGGAGCGCCTCGGCGTCGGCGGCGCCTACAACCCGGGCGCGTTCTTCTGGAAGGGCAAGGCCCACCTCGTCGTCCGCGTCGAGGGCGCCGACCGCAAGAGCTTCTTCGCCATCGCCGAGTCCAAGAACGGCGTGGACAACTTCCGCTTCTGGGACGAGCCGGTCGACCTCCCCGAGCTCGCCCCCGAGACCAACGTCTACGACATGCGCATCACCATGCACGAGGACGGCTGGATCTACGGCGTGTTCTGCTCCGAGTCGAAGGACCCCAAGGCCGCCCCCGGCGACCTCTCCAGCGCCGTCGCCCAGGCCGGCATGGTCCGCACAAAGGATTTCAAGAAGTGGGAGCGTCTCCCGAATCTCAAGACCCCCGCCTCCCAGCAGCGCAACGTCGTCCTCCACCCCGAGTTCGTCGACGGCCAGTACGCCTTCTACACCCGCCCGATGGACGGCTTCATCGACGTCGGCTCCGGCGGCGGCATCGGCTGGACGCTCTGCAAGGACATCGCCACCGGCGTGACCGGCCCGGAGAAGATCATCGATTCCCGCGCCTACCACACCATCAAGGAAGTGAAGAACGGCCAGGGCCCTGCCCCGATCAAGACCGACAAGGGCTGGCTCCACCTCGCCCACGGCGTGCGCGGCTGCGCCGCCGGCCTGCGCTACACGATGTACATGTTCATGACCTCCCTCGAGGATCCCTCGAAGGTCATCGCCCGCCCGGGCGGCCACATCGTCTCCCCGCACTACTCCGAGCGCGTGGGCGACGTGTCCAACGTGACCTTCACCAACGGCTGGGTTCATTTCCCCGACGACACCGTCGTCATGTACTACGGTGGTTCGGATACGCGCTGCTACGCCGCCCGCACGACCGTGGCGAAGCTCGTCGACTGGTGCCTCAACACCCCCGAGGACGGCCTCACGACACGCAAGTGCGTCGAGCAACGCATCGCCCTCGCCCGCGCGAACAGGAAGTTCCTCGGCAAGTAAGCCGCGCGACCAATCGCGTTTCCCGTTTCAAGCCCGCGTCGCCCCGTGCGCCGCGGGCTTCTTCTTTGGCGGCGCGCCGGAGGCCGGCCGCGGTTGGCGCGTGGAGGTGCGCGCTACGGCGTCACGGGCTCCGCCCGGTAGAACTTGCGCGGCCCCGCGGCCTCCGGGTCGACCACGGTGAGGTGCCCGCCCGTGCCGGGCAGCACCTCGCCGAGCGGGAGCCACCGGCCCGCGGCCAGGTCGGTGCAGGTGTGTACGCGGTAGCTCCGGCCGGCCACGGTGGGGCCGAACACGAACTCGCCGACCCCCGGCCGCTCCAGCAACGCGAGCCGGCCCTGCAGGCGCGGGGCGGGATCGTACTCATAGACGCCGAGATCGGGCGCGCCATCGGCGCCCAACGGGGCGCGCAGCAGGTCCTCGGCGGCGAAGGGGGCGACGGCCGCATCGCGGGCGGGGCTGGCGGCGGTGAGGCGCACATCGCCCGGGAAGGCGGCGCGGAAAAGAGGGTCGGCGATGACCTCCGAGGGATGGAGCGGATACGCGGTGCCGCCGGGGTGGCCCGCGCCGGTGAAGTGGAGAAGGTTGTGCTCGTGGACGAAGGCCTCCCCCAGCGGGTTGCGGGCCGCGATGGTGGAGTTGGTCACGAAGATATTGTTGCGCACCACGAGCGCATTGCTCGCCGGGTCGGGCCGGTGGTTCGGGTGCCGGTCGTCCCAGAGCAGCGTGAAGAAGCCCCAGCCGACCGGCTGCGGATCGGGGCGGGCGACGAAGGTGTTGTTCGCGACCAGCAGGTCGTAGGTGCACTTGTGGCCGAAGGCGGAGGCGTTGCCCCAGTTGTCCCAGTGCGGCAGGAAGGCGAAGTGGGCGCCGAGGAGATAGAGGTTGTGGTCGACGACCAGACGGCTCGCGTTGCCATACATCTCCATGAAGTTGGCGTTGTTGAGCAGGAGATTGTGGTGGATGCGGATCCCGTCGGAGACGAAGTCGAACCCGGTCGAGCTGCGATACCCGTAGAACTCGAGCGCGCCGCCGCCGACGCTGTCGCCGGTGAGCGAGCGGCAGTGGGCGATGCGGTTCCACCCGATCTCGGTCCCGCTGCCGCAGAACCAGATGCCGACGCCGCACTCCTTCTCGCCCGGCACGTGGATGTCGTGGATGTAGTTGGAGACGATCGTGGCGTGGTCGCCACTGGTGCTCAGGCCGGAGTAGCAGCGGAGGATCTCGTTGCCCGCGACGACGATGTGGCGGGTCTCGGGCCCGACCATGATGCCTTCGGTGGCGCGGTTGTCCTGAATCCGAAGATCAAGCACAACGACATGCTCGGCCCGGCCCGAGAGGTACACTCCGGGATAGCGCTGCGTGGTCGACCAGGGCGGATAGGAATCGGAGATGGTGGGCGGTGCGCCGGTGCCGTAGGCCTGCACGACCACCGGGAGTTCGCGGGTGCCCTGCACATCGCGCAGGTAGAGGGTCTGCCGGTCCCAATGGGAACCGCGGGCGAGGTGGATGACATTGCCCGGCTGGAGCGTCCCGGTGGGGATCTTGGCCAGCCGCTGCCAGGCGGTGGCCGGCGTGCGACCGTCGTTGCGGTCGTCGCCGCGGACGGAGTCGACGTAGTAGTCGCCGGTCGAGGCCGCCGGCCGGAAACGCTCCACACCGGGATCGGAGAAGAAGGCGCTGCGCGGCGCAGCCGCCAGATCGGTCGGGGTGACGATGGCGACGAAGCTGCGCGTCGAGCGGTTCGGGCCGTTGGTGGCGGTGAGCTCGAAGGTGTACACCCCCGCGGTGGTGGGAGTGCCGGCGAGGGAGAAATCCCCGTTGAAACTCAGGCCGGGCGGCAACGCGCCCCCGGTGTGGGCGAGCGTGGAGGTCGGGAAATCGGGGTGTTGCCGGGAGATGACCGGAGGGAGCAGCGGATGCGGCATCGACTCCACGGGCTGGCCGACCACGTACAGGGGCAACGCGTAGGTGACCGTGACCGTGCGGATGTTCAGCCAGATGAAGTCCGAGGCGGTCGCGGCGCCGTTGGTGGCCGTGATCCGCACGGTGAACGTCCCCGCCTCGGTCGGTGTGCCGACGACGGCGCCGTCCGCCCGGAGGTCGAGACCGGCTGGTAACCGACCGTTGGTGACGGCGAAGGCAACCGGCACTCCGGGGGTCGCGCCGGCCACCGCGGCGGGCAACGGCGTGAGCGCGGTGTGGGCGAGACACTCGGCCGTGTCGGGGTAGTTCAGGGAGAGCGCGGCGACGGAGGGCGCCCCGAACAGCAGCAGGGCGGTGGCGACGAACGCCAGCGGAGGCCGACGGGCGGAGCGGAAAGAGGGGAAGTCCATGCGCACGGACGGAACCATGGCCGAGGGGCGGCCGCGGTGACGAGCCCGGGAGCGGGCGGGGGCGCCGTTTTACCGGGCGCTGATGCGTCGGGCGCCCGGCCGGCGGCGCGCGGGACCAGTCACCCGGGACGATCCGTCCTGCTCCGGCGAAGCCGCCCACCCCTGTGCCCCCGCCTGCGCGCTATTGTGCGACGGCAAAAGCGGTGGAGCCCGCACCGGATCGAGGCACAGTCTCCGGCTCCGCCACCCCATGCCCCGCCCGCTCCTCCGCCTCTGCGCCGCTCTCGGCGCCTTCGCCTTCGCCTCGCTCGCCCTCCGCGCCGGCAATCCGCTCATCGACACCGTGTTCGCCGCCGATCCCTCGGCCCACGTCTGGCCCGGCGACGACCGCCTCTGGCTCTACACCTCGCACGACGAGCCGGGCACCAACACCTACGACACCATGATCAGCTACCACGTCTTCTCGACGTCGGACCTGGTCAACTGGACCGACTACGGGGTCGTCTTCCACCTGAAATCCGCCCCGTGGGCCATCAGCCACATGTGGGCGATCGACTGCGTGCGTCGCAACGACACCTACTATCTCTTCTACTGCGCACGGGAGCGCGGCACCGGGATGTTCCGCATCGCCGTCGCCTCCAGTCCGCGCCCGCAAGGCCCGTTCACCGACCTCGGCCCCGTCGCCGGTGTGCGCGGCGGCATCGACCCCGCCGTCCTCGTCGACGACGACAACCAGGCCTACCTCCTCTGGGGCGGCGGCGGACGCTGCTACGGCGTGCGTCTCACCGACGACCTCCGCTCCGCCGTGGCCGAAAGCTTCGTCGACCTCTCCGCCCAACTGCCCGACTTCTTCGAAGGCCCCTGGCTCCACAAGCGCGCCGGGAAATACTACCTGAGCTACCCCGGGCTGCCCGGCCGGAAATGGCCGCAGCACCTGTACTACGCCGTCGCCGACCAGCCGCTCGGGCCGTACACCGCCGGCGGCGTCTACATGCGCGAGTTCCCGGGCCGCTCCGACACCAACCACGGCTCCATCGCCGAGTACAAGGGCCGCTGGTACGCGTTCTACCACAGCTCGTGGCTCTCCGGCGGCAAGAGCCAGGTCCGCAGCCTCATGGCCGACGAGCTCGAGTATGACGAAACCGGCGCGATCAAACCGATCGTCCCGACCAAGCGGGGCGTCGCGGTCGCCGGCGTGCAACCCGCGCCCTCCCGCGTCACCGTGTTGCTCGAGGCGGAGGCCGCCCCGGCGGCCGGCGGCGCGCTCGACGGCCCGACCGTCGCCACCGAGTTTCCCGGATTCAGTGCCGCCGGGTACGTCACCGGCTTCCGCCAGTCGCTCAACCACGTCACCGTCATGGTGCAGTCCGCGATGGCCCGCCAAGCGCACCTGAAGATCCGTTACGCCGCGCCGGCCGGCCCGCAGAAGCTCAAGCTGCTCGTCAACCACACCTCCCTGCAGGTGCCCGACCTCGACCCCACCGAGTACGAGAAATATCTCTCGTTCCCGGCCGCGGCCGACTGGGCCGAGTTCGACTGCGGCGTCGTCTCGCTGCGCGAGGGCGACAACTTCCTCAAGCTCTACACCGGACGCCCGGGCGCCGACATTGCCGTCGACTGGTTCCGGCTCGAACCCGTGCGGTAGGCCGCCCGTCGCGCCGCGCCCCGCGCGGTTGGCGGGAAAAGTGCCGTTACCGGAGTTGTACAGAACCCAACCCAACGATACAGCCCAACCTCATGCATCCCCGACACCTTCCGCTGCTCGCCCTCCCGCTGCTGCTCGCCCTGCCCGTCGCCGCCCAGCCGCGGCCACCGCTCCCGGTCGTGGCGCCCGCCGCGGCCGGCGTCTCCGCCGAACGCCTCGCGCAGCTGCACCGGTCGCTCGACCGCACCGTCGACGACGGCTCGCACGCCGGCTACATCCTCCTGCTGGCCCGCGACGGCCGGATCGTCGACTGGCACGCCCACGGCTTCGCCGACATCACGACCCGGACGCCGATCCAGCAGGACTCGATCGTGCGCCTCTTCTCGATGACGAAGCTCGTCACCTCCGCCGCGGCCCTGATCCTCGTCGAGGAGGGGAAGCTGAAGCTCACCGACCGGGTCGACCAGTTCCTGCCGGCGCTGAAGAACCTCAAGGTCTTCACCGGCGGCACCGCCGACGCCCCCGCGCTCGTCGACGCCACGTCGCCCGTCACCATCGAGCAACTCCTCACGCACACCGCCGGCACGTTCTACAATTTCAACGCCCCGCCGGAGCTGGTGAAGATCCAGGATCGCGCCGCTCTCTGGAGCGCGCCCAATCTCGACGAGTTCGTCGCCCGCGTGGCCAAGATCCCCCTCGCCCACCAGCCCGGCGCCGCCTTCACCTACGGCATCAACACCGACCTGCTCGGCGCCGTGATCGAGAAGGTCGCCGGCCAGTCGCTCGACGACTTCTTCCAGCAGCGCCTCTGCGGTCCGCTCGGGATGGTGGACACCGCCTTCTGGGTGCCGCAGGAAAAACGCGGACGCATCGCCCGTATCCACACCCGCGACGCCGCCGGCCGGCTCGTCCTCGACACCGTCGAGAACAGCGACGAGCGCTGCGGTCCGACCCACGGGCTGCGCATGGGCGGCGCCGGGCTCTACTCGACCGCCGGCGACTACGCCCGCTTCGCCCAGATGCTGCTCAACGGCGGACAGCTCGACGGGGTCCGCGTCCTCGGCCGCAAATCGGTCGAGCTCATGACCCGCGACCGCCTCGCGCACCTCGCCCAGCCGCATCCGTTCGGTGCGGTCGAGCAGGGCTTCGGCCTCGGCGTGCGCGTCGTCACCAACCTCGGCCGCAGCCCCACGCTCGGCAGCGAGGGCTGCTTCGGCTGGGACGGCTACGCCACCACCACGGTGCAGATCGACCCGAAGGAACGCGCTGTCGCCATCCTGCTCTACCAGCACCTGCCGTTCAACGAGGGCGACGTCTTCACGCCCTTCACCAACGGCTGGTACTCCACGCTGGAGAACTGACCCACGCGAAACGCGCAGCGTTCCCTCCGGTTTTGCGCCGGCTTGGCGGCGCAAAACCTCCCTACTCGCGGATGCCGGCGCGCTTGAAGGGGTTGGTCGTGCTCGTCCAGCCGAGCTTAGCCCAAGCGGGCGACTCGGGCCGCAGGTTCAGGTCGCCGGCCACCTCGTCGACAAAGAGCGGGTCGGCGTCGGAGACATTGTCACCCGTGATGGTGGAGCCGTTGGCGAAATACTTCTTCGCCACATCCAGTCCGGCATACCAGCCGTTCCCGCTGCGCCAGCCGAAGTTGCTCTCGAAACGGCATTCGCGCGGCGTCAGCCAGATGTCCCTCTCGGCGGCGATCACCGCCGCCGTATTGGGGATCAAGGCACATTGCGGATACCTCGCCCGCCAGAGATCGCTCCGGTAGTTCACCGCGAGAAGCCGCGCCAGCATCTTGTCGACCGGCGTCTTCCCATCTCGATCGAACTCCTCCGGCATCGTCAGTCCTCGGGTGGTGACGTAGAGGCCGCTGCCGCAGCGCACCATGAGATTCTTGCGCGCGATGTTGTCGCGTCCGCCGTTGATGAAGATGGCCCGTCCCGCCACCTCGTAGAAGAAATTGCCCTCGGCCTCGAGGCCGGCGCCGTCGTCGTCGACATAGATGCCGTTGGTGGCATTGCCGAGGATGGCCGAGCGCACGTGATGGATGAAGTTGTTCCGGACCTTGTTGCCCCGCACATCCCACGCGCCGGTGTAGATCGCGGCGGCGTCGGCGCAGATCAGGCAGACGTCGTTGATCTCGTTCGCCTCGATGAGGTGCTCGTTGCCATTGTATCCAATGGCTCGGTCCGGCGCATCGTAAACGTGGTTGTTCCGGATGGTGCCGCCGCATCCTTCGAGGATGATTCCGTGCACTCCGCTGAACTGAAAACGGCCGTACCGGGTGATCTCGCAGTCCTCCACCCGGTTTTCCGCCTTCACCAGATCCTTCCGGTTCCCGCCCGTGACCCACACGGCGGCATGTCCGCAGTCGACGACCGTGCTGCGGCGCAGCGCGGTGCCGGTGCACTCGAGCAGCTTTGCCGCGCTGCCGCCGGAGTTGCGCAGGCGCAACCGGGCCAGTTCGATGCCGTGGCCGAAGTCCGCCGTGACCAGATTGATCCGCGAGAGCTCCAGCGCGAGGTCCCGAAAGCCGATGAACGAGGCGCTCGAGAATTTGACGATGGAGTCCTCCAGCAGGGAAACAGCCACGTCGGAGGCGGGGCCGAAACCCTCGGGCGGCCAGAGGTAGAGCAGCCCGCTCGCACGATCGAGGTACCACTCGCCCGGCTCAGTGATCTCCTCGAGCAGATTGTACGCATACCAAGGATGGAACGGCATCACCCCGATCGCGTCTCCGCCCTCGTCGCGGACCGGCAGGACAATCCGGCGACCCGACACATCGACCGTCGCCGGGAAATGGTATTCGTCGTATTCCTTCCGCCAAAAGCCATCGACCCACAGGTCGGGCGCCGTGGTCCACCGCTCCGGGCGGGTGCCGGCATACCCGAAACTCCCCGTGCTCTCGGTCGTGGTGTAGACGAAACCGTGGTCCTGCCGGGCCGGGTCGCGGCTGAACAGCCAGCCCTTGGCCAACTCCGAAGTCGGATAAAAGATCGTCGGCTCAGCCGTGCCATAGGACATCCACATCGGCTCGGCGCCGTTCTGGCCGGTCGGGGAAGTCGTAACCACCCAATGCCAACCGCTGTCGCCGCCCGAGGAATTGGTCCAGGCATACCGATGCAGGTAGAACTGTCTCCCGTCCACCAGCCCGTCGCGCTTGAAGTTCGAGACCCCGTCCAACGTTCCGACCTTCGTGTACCGGCCCGCGACGCCCGGGACGGGACCGCCGTAGAGCGTGAAACTGTCGCCCGTGATGGACTGAGGCGGGGAGTTCTCCGCGCGATCCGGCCAACGCCCCAACCACATCGGCTTCCCGTCGATGAACAACTCAAGGGCCGACACGAGTTCTTTGCCGAACGAGCGCTGGCGCAGCACGCCGTAGGCCGCAGCCATCTCCGCGGGCTTCGATCCCGCCGTGATCCCGAGGTGGGGTTTCACATCGATCTGCAGCACCTTGCCCCGAGCGCTGGCGTCGAGCCGGTTCCAGACCGGCGACGCGCTCGTCACGAGCGAAAACGCGCTCGCCGGCAGGCGCTTGCCGCCGACCAGTCGCACTTCCTCGCCCGGGTAGCCGCGCCAGTCAACGGAGTTGGCGGCGCTCGTGCCGGAGTCGAGGGTGCCGAGCGAGAACGTCGCCGTGCGTTCGTACACTCCACCACGCAACCACACCGCGATGCCGCCGGCCGGCATGCCGGCGGCGATCTTGGCACGCACCGCGGCCTTCGCCTTCTCCAGCGTGAGGAACGGCGCGGCCTGCGTGCCATCGTTCGAGTCGCTGCCGGTTGTGCTCACGAAATACTCCGCACCGTACACGCGCGGCGTGCCGAGCGCGGCGTCGGCCGTCGTCGGATCGCTACCCAACTCGATCTCCTCGGCGTTGGTCATGCCGTCGTCGTCGGTGTCGACATCGGCCACAACCACGCGCCAGTAGCGGCGCGCCTCGGCCGAGGCCCCGGCGGCCCGCACGATGACGCTCACCTCGTGCCCGCGGCCGATGTGCAGGTCCGGCAACGCGGTCCAAGTCGTCAGGTCTGCGCTACCCTCGACCAGGTAGCGTTTGCCCCACGCGCCGCGCCAGCGCAGCACGAGGTTTCCGGCGGCGTCGGTCTGAGGCGGAGAGACGGCAAAACGGCTCCCGGCGTCGCGCGGATCCGTGCCGGCGAGCGCCTCCTGGGCG
>JAEXPQ010000064.1 GCA_023446735.1 Verrucomicrobiota bacterium | reverse complement strand
GGCGGAGCGCGGACGCGCGGCGGCGTGGGCGAGTAATACGCGCGCGGGGGGTCGGGCGGTTTCTCCTAAACCGCCGCGGACGTTTCGGAGAAACGTCCCTACCAGCCGAGGCGTGTTCCCGAGCGCGCTCATCACGGCTTGGCCGTGGCCTTGGCTGCCTGCTTCGCGCGCTTCTTCTGCCACTTCGGGTAGTCGCGGGCGAGGAGCTGGGCGGGTTCGTCGATGTACCAGCGATAGCCGCCGCGGCGTTCGCGTTCGACCTCGGCCAGGCTGTAGCGGATGACGGCGTCGCGGCCGCCGAAGATGGGGCGGTTGGTGCCGATTTCGTAGAAACGGGCCCAGAGCGGCGGCGCGGCGGGATCGGCGACGACCACGCGGTCGTGGCCGTGGGCGAGGTCGGCGGCTGGCGGCGTGTCGATGCGGATGCCGGTGAGTTTGGCGGCCTCGTACCAGGCGACGGCGCCTTCGATGGCGGCGACGATCTCCGGCGAGGGATTGTCGAGCGCCATCAGGAAGCGGACGAGGCCGAGGGACTCCATGCCGGAGAGCGAGATGTGCTCGTAGGCGCGGGCGGGGACAGGTTCGAAGGTGACCTCGTCGTGCTGGGCGCACCACGCGGTCTTCTTGCCGTCCACGACGATCTGGCAGCGCAGGATGCAGGCGATGCCCTTCTCGACGGCGGCGGCGGCGCGCTCGCGCAGGGCGGGTTCAGTCCAGGCGAAGGGTTCCTGGCCGGCGGCGACGTCGCGCAGGAGGCGCAGCACGTTCACCATCGCGTCGTCGTTGAAGGTGATGTGGGTGTAGTAGCCGGGGCGGAGCGGGAAGTACTGGGGCCAGCCGCCGTTGGCGTACTGGGCGGCGAGCAGATACTCGAGCCCGCGGACGGCGGCGGCGCGGTTCAGCTCCGTATCGGAAGCGGGGTGACTGGCGACAGCGGCGAGGAAGCGGATCTGCGTGTAGGTGGCTCCGTTGTCGATGGTGGGCCAGCGGTGGTCGCGCTCCTGGTCGGCGAGGAACGCGGCGTCGGGAGGGCGGGTCATGTCGCGGTTCTTGGGCCAGCCGCCGGGCTCCGTCTGGTACTGGCGGACCGAGGCGGCGATGGCGCGGGCCTCCTCTCCGGCGTACCAAGCGGCGGGTTGGTCGCCGACCTGTTTCCAACGGACCTCGGCCGCGAGGGGCGCGGTCGCGAGAAACGCGCCCGTGGCGCACAGAAGCGCCAGGCGCAGCGGCGAAAGAACCAGCCCGGCCGTTTCCCGGCCGGAGGGGGCGCCGGCAAGCGACGCCCCTACGGACACCGGCGGTGTGCCGGTGTCCGGAGCGGGAAACGGGACGGTCTTCATGAACGTGATCAGTCGAGCTGCACCTGCTTGAACTTCGGCACGAGCAGATGCATCAGGATCCACGCGGTGAGGTAGGCGGAGCCGCAGATGATGAACATGATGCCGTAGCCGACCTCGACCTTGCCGATGGCGGTGTAGTGGGCCAGCAGGACACCGGCGGCCCGGGCGATCAGGATGCCACCGAGGGCGCCGGCCATGCCACCGATGCCAGTGACGGAGGCGACGGCCTTCTTCGGGAACATGTCGGAGACGGTCGTGAAGATGTTGGCGGACCACGCCTGGTGGGCGGCGCAGGCAATCGAGATCGTGGCGACGGCGAGCCAGGTGTTGATTTCACCGAGGCGGGAGGCGGCCAGCACGGCGAGCGGGAAGAGCGCAAAGATGAACATCGCGGACTTGCGCGCCTTGTTGGCGTCCATGCCGCCGTTGATGAGCCGCTTCGGGAGCCAGCCGCCGAAGATCGAGCCGAAGGTCGAAACAGTGTAGACGACGGCGACGGCGAAGGGCCAGCTGATGATGCCGGGGATGGCGGTGTCGAGGCCGGCGAAGTCGGGGTTGGCGGCTTTGAAGGCGGCGATCTTGCGGGCGTTTTCGCCGTTGAGGAAGGCGGGGAGCCAGAAGAGGAAGAACCACCAGATGGGGTCGGTGAGGAACTTGCCGAAGAAGAAGGCCCAGGTTTGGCGGAAGCCGAGCAGCTTGCCCCAGGTGACTTTGGCACCGGTGGCGGCGGAAGTTTGCTCGGCGGCCTGCTCGTCCTTGTCGCTGTGGATGAAGTCGTATTCCGCCTGTTTCAGGTGGCCGGTCTTGAGCTTGTCGGCGGGCGAGGCGTACATCGTGTACCAGAAGACGAGCCAGAGCAGGCCCACGGCACCGGTGAGGATGAAGGCCCACTCCCAGCCCCATTCGCTGGCGATGTAGGGCACGCAGAGCGGGGCGACGATGGCTCCGACGTTGGCGCCGGAGTTGTAGAGGCCGGTGGCGAAGGCGCGTTCCTTCTTGGGGAACCACTCGGCGATGGTCTTGTTGGCGGCGGGGAAGTTGCCGGCCTCGGTCACGCCGAGCAGCGCGCGCCACAGACCGAAGCTCCAGGTGTGGTGGCCGAAGGCGTGGCCGATGGCGGCGAGGCTCCAACCGATGAGGGAGTAGGCGTAGCCGGACTTGGTGCCGATCTTGTCGATGATCCGGCCGGCGGCGACCATGCCCAGGGCGTAGGCGAGCTGGAAGCAGATGACGACGGTCGAGTAGTTGAGTTCCTGACTCGCCGGATCGGTGCCGAAGACGCCGTCCTTGGAGAGGGTGGTCTTCAGCAGGCCGAGGACGTTGCGGTCGAGGTAGTTGATGGTCGTGGCGAAGAAGACCAGGGCGCAAATCGTCCAGCGGTAGCGGCCGATCTTTTCGTTGATTGCAGCGAACTTGCTCATCGGGGGTGCGGAGGGGTTGGGGGATTGTGGTTGAAAGATGGTCACTTCGTGGCCGGGGCGGGGACGGAGTTGAGGCCCTTGGCCTTCTGGGCGGGCTCGATGGTGACGTTGCGGAAGGTGAGCGTGCCGACGCCGGAGAGCACCTCGGTCTTCTCGACGCCGCGGAAGGTGCAGTCGCGGAAGCTGATGTTGTCGATCGTGGCGCCGGGGAAGCTCGTGATGAAGAGCACGCGCGGGCTGGCGGACGAGCGAACGTTCTGGAGGTGCACGTTGCGCACGGTGGGCATGAAGGTGCCCTTCGCGCCCTCCTCGTAGAGCAGGTCGATGGTGAGCACGGCCTCGCCCACGCGGCCGATCTCGACGTTGCGCATGAAGACGTTCTCGAGGAAGCCGCCGCGCACGGCGTTGGTCTTGAACCGCAGCCCGCGGTCGAGGTTGGGGCTGTCCATGACGCAGTCCTCGACGAAGATGTTGCGGATGCTGCCGGAACACTCCGAGCCGAGCACGACGCCGCCGTGTCCGTCCTTCATCGTGCTACGGCGGATGATGAAGTTCTCGCTCGGCACGCCGATGCGGCGGCCGTCGTTGTTGCGGCCCGACTTGATGGCGATGCAGTCGTCGCCGGTGTCGAAGAGGCAGTCCTCGATGAGCACATCGCGGCAGGACTCGGGGTCGCAGCCGTCGCTGTTGGGGCCTTCGGAGACGACCTTCACGCCGCGCACCGTGATGTTGGAGCTGAGCACGGGATGGATCACCCACATGGGAGAGCGGATGATGGTGACGCCCTGGATGAGGATGTTCGTGCAGCGGTAGGGCTGGATGAAGTTGGGGCGGAGGAAGTCGCCGTGGCCGAAGCGGCGTTGCTCGACGGGGACGCCGGTTTCGCCCATCTCGAGGAGGCGGTTGCGGGCGGCGACCTGCTTGGTGGGCTTCTCCTTCTTGTTGTTCCAATCCCACCAAGTTTCCCAAGTGGCGGCGCCGTCGAGGGTGCCTTCGCCGGTGATGGCGATATCGGTCTGGTCGAGAGCGTAGATGAGCGGCGAGTAGTTGTAGCACTCGAGACCTTCCCACTTGGTGAGCACGGCGGGGAGGTAGGCGGCGGGGTCGGTCTTGAACCGAAGCGTGGCGTCCTTGGCGACATGGAGGTTCACGCGGCTGAGGAGGTGGACCGGGCCGGTGAGCCACTCACCGGCGGGCACGACCACGCGGCCGCCACCGGCTTTGTGACAAGCGGCGATGGCGGCGGTGATCGCGGCGGAGGCGTCCGCACCGGGCTTCGCGCCGAAGTCGGCGATCGGAAAATCCTTGTCGGGGAAAACGGGGTCCTTGATGCGCGCGAGGATGGTGGCGGCATCATCCCAACTGCGGGCGGTGAACGAGGCGGAGGGCTTCGTGGCGAGGAGTTGCTGGACCTCGATGCCGGCGAGGATGAACGGACCGACGCCCTTGAGGTCGTTGTCGACGATCGGCTCGCTCACGTAGTAATCGAAGCTGCCGTCGCGGGCGCGGCCGGCGGAGTTGGTGAAGCCGAGACCGGCGACGGAGCAGCAGCGGGTGAGGCTGATGCGCTCGGCCCCGTCGGGCCGGATGAACTCGCGGATGAGCGCCTCGTAGCCGCGGCGTACGGCGGGGAGGTATTTCTCGCGGGAGAGGTAGCCGCGGTTGATGCCCTTCGCCAGGGAGTACACGAACATCGCGGAGGCGGTGGACTCGAGGTAGTTGCCGGCGCGGCCGCCCTGGTCGACGACCTGCCACCAGGCGCCGGAGGCGGGGTCCTGCCAGCGGACGATGCCGTCGGCGACGCGGCGCAGAGTGGCGTTGATCTCCTCGGCCTCGTGCTGGGTCGGGGGGAGGTAGTCGAGTGCGTCGACGATGGCCATGGCGTACCAGCCGATGGAGCGGGCCCAGAAATTCGGCGACAGCCCGGTCTCCTTGTTGGCCCAGGACTGTTTCCGGTCCTCGTCCCACGCGTGGTAGTAGAGGCCGGTCCTGCTGTCGTAGAGATGGGCGTTGATGAGCAGGATCTGCTTGGCGACGTCGTCGAATGCGGCGGGCTCGTTGAAGACCTTGCCGTAGTAGGCGAGGAAAGGGGATCCCATGTAGAGACCGTCGAGCCACATCTGCTGCGGGTAGCGCTGCTTGTGCCAGAAGCCGCCTTCGCTGGTGCGTGGCTGTTCGGCGAGCTGGCGGCGGAGGGTGGCGAGGGCGGTGCGGGTGTGGTCGGCGGGGTGCCGCTCGTACTGGTCGAGGAGCGCGCGGCCGGGAGTGACCATGTCGATGTTGAACTCCTCGAAGGGGTAGGTCGCGATCGAGCCGTCGGCTTTGACGTAGCTGGTCACGATGCGGTCGCCGGCGGCGAGCAACGCCTCGTCGCCAGTCTGCTTGGCGAGCTGTTGCAGCGAGAAGGCGAAGAGGCCGGAGGTGTAGTCCCAGCGGGCCTTGGGCGCGCCGCGGTGCTCAAGGGCGCCGGCTTGGCGGGCGACCTCCGAGCGGGCGAGGCGGGTGGACCACTCGAGCGGGGTGGCGCCGGAGAACGTCTCGGCGGGTTGGGCGGCGGGGAGCGCCGTGGTGAGGCCGAGGCACGCCAGGGCGAGTGCGGCGGAAGCGAAGAGGAACGGGCGGATCATGGCGGGTAGGGGGAAGAACGGGAAGTGACAGCGCGTGCGCGGTCTAGTTGCGCGGGGTGGCGGGAGTCACCGCGAGGCCAAGTGGTCCGGACGCAGGGTCCGCCCCCGCTGCGAGTGCGGGGACGCAGCGGCGAGTCGGCCCGGAGACGGGTCCAGCGAGGTTGGTGGATGCGGGTCGCCCTGCTTCACTTGAGCGCCTCGGTGGAAACTTTGACGGGGGCGCGGATGCGGGCGGCGCAGGCGGCGACGTAGTCGAGCCAGGCCTGGCGCGTCGGGAAATCTCCGGCGCGCGACCAGCCGGCGCCGGCGTAGTAGGCGAGCGCCTGGCCGGCCTTGGCCTTGGCGAGCACGAGCTGGTTGCGGTCGTCCTCGGCGTAGCCGACAAACCCCTCGGGCGCGATCACGGCCGTGCCGAGTTCGCCGTTGGATCTCTGCACGATCCATTGCGTCATCGATCCATCGGCGGCGACCTGCGCGAACTCGATCTTCGGTTCCTGGCCCTTGTCGGCCGGGGTCTTGTTCAGGCCGATCCCGACGGTGAACTCGGGCGTCTTGCTGGTGAAGGTGCTCTCGATGCGATCGAGGTTGTGGCCGGCGTCCACGATGAAGCGCTTGGTCTCGGCGACGAAGACGCCGTCGGCGGCCCAGGTTTCGTAGGTGAGCTCGAAAATCGCACGGACCGGACCGTTGGCGAGCACGCGGGCGCTCTTGAAATTGCGGCTCACATGGAGGCGCTTGCCGTCCCAGATGCCGAGGCCGCCGCAGCCGCGGGAGGGGCCGACATTGTACATGTCCATGCCCTCGCCCTCGTCGGTGTGGTAGTGGTCGTGGCCCTTGTTGTACCAGCGGTCGACGATCGGGTAGCTCACCCGTTTGCACCAGAGGTCGAGGCCGCTGGTGATGAGAACTTCCTTGTTGGCGCCGGGCTCGGCCGGCGCCGCGAGCGCGGGTCCGTAGGTGCGGTGGGCGAGCTTGTCGTTTTCCCAGGCGAAATCGTCGAGGCGCTCGGGCACGAGGCGGGCGAAGGCCTTGACCGGGAAGAGCGGAGCGACCGCCTCGGTCTTCTCAACTGTGAAGGTGGCGGACTTCTCGCCGGGGGCGAAATCGTATTGGAAGATCAACTCGCCGTAGGCGATGCCCTTGTTCTCGGGGTCCTTTGCGAGGGGAGCGACGTTGGTGACCTGATAGGCGAGGCTGCGGCCGGCGGCATCCTTCACGCTGAGCTTCTGCAGGAGCGCGCCGGGCAAGGCGCCATTCACCACGCTCCACGGCACGGTGATCGTCTCGGAGGGCCGGGCGATCGCGAGCTCGTGCGAGACCGTGACGACGAGCTTCTCCGCGGCGGCGGCCAGTGGGGCGAGCAGGGCGGCGGCGAAGAGGGGAGTCAGGCGGAGGGCGTTCATGGCGGAGGTGGGTGGGCGGGGCGGCTGGGGGAAGAACTATCTGGCGGGCGGCGGCTTGATCGGTGGCCTGCGGTCCAGACACGAGGTCCGACCCGACCGCAGGCGCGTTGACGGAGGCTGTGATGGCACGGCGGTTTATCCGAAACCCCCCTGCCGGTCGACGAACTGCAAAGATTGCCGGGCACGGACGTTTCGGAGAAACGTCCCTACCTCGGCGCTCAGCGAGCGAGCCAGCCGCCGTCGACGGCAACGGTGTAGCCGTTGACGTAGTCGGAGGCAGAAGACGCGAGGAAAACCGCCGCGCCCTTGAGGTCTTCGGGCGTGCCCCAGCGGCCGGCGGGGATGCGGTCGAGGATCGAGGCCGAGCGTTTCTCGTCGGCGCGGAGCGGGGCGGTGTTGTCAGTGGCCATGTAGCCGGGGGCGATGGCGTTGCAGTTGATGCCCTTCGAGGCGAGCTCGTTGGCGATCAGGCGGGTCAGGCCGGCCACGGCGCTCTTGGAGGCGGTGTAGCTGGGCACGCGGATGCCGC